>CANEZP010000001.1 GCA_947444305.1 Pseudobdellovibrionaceae bacterium
ACGATGGAAGCATCCGCGGCCGAAGTCGTCGTCAAAATAATATTAGAACCGGCGCCCGAACCACCGCCGAGTGAGTTGCCGACGACGATCGTTGAAGGCGAGTTCGGGTAGACCGTGCGAACTTCCAACGCTTGCGTCGGGTTCGAAGTTCCCATACCTACGTAACCGTCGGGGCGTATGAAAATTCCAGAGTTGGTGCCGTTGTTCGACAACCAATTTCCGTTCATGCGCAAGTTTCCGGTCATCGGCACGGAGCCGTTGGCCATGAAGTCACCCGAACCGGAGCCGATCGAAACCCACGAAGAACCGTTGTGGTATTTCAAAGTGTTCGATGAAGTCGAATCGACGAAGATATCACCCGCGGTGGGTGTGCTCGGATTTGCGGTCGGCGTGATTTTGATCGCGCCCGCAACTTGGAGTAAGCGGCTCGGCGCTGTCGTGCCGATACCGAGGCTTCCCGCTTGAGTAAGTGTCATACGTTGCGCGGTAGAAGAAACGCCGTAGAATGCGAGGTCCGTGCTGTAACCGATCGCCGATTGGGTATCCGACGCGCCGTTGGCCATGTAGCCCATCCGCACGCTTGAATAACTTCCCGCGGGGCGATAGGCGTCCGTCATGGCGTGGAATCCAGATGAGACGCCGTCGTCGAATCCAAAGTTAACGTAACCGCCGGCGCCCGAAAGGTTGCCGAATTGTGCGGTCGTCGCGCGTAGAGTTCCGTTGACGTCGAGCTTGTAAGAAGGCGCGGTAGTCCCTAGACCGACGTTACCGTTTGCGAGCACGCGCAATTTTTCCGAACCCGAAGTTCCGATGGCGAAGTTGTCCGCGGCGGGAGCAAAAATTCCGTTGTCGGTGTCACCGACGAAACTAATTCCGGGAACCGCGGCCGTGCCCGCGATCGAACGGAACTGACCGGTCATCGGCACCGAACCGTTGGCCAAGAAATCGCCCGAACCGCTTCCGATCGAAACCCAGTTCGAACCGTTGTGGTATTTCAAAGCGTTCGACGAAGCCGAATCCACGAAGATATCACCGGCGGTAGGCGTACCCGGCGTTGCCGTCGGCGTAAGTTTCATCGCGCCGGCCACTTGCAACAAGCGTGAAGGCGAAGACGTTCCGATGCCGAGGCTGCCGTCCGCGGTTAAGCGTACGCGCTCCGTTAATGAACCCGCGTTCAAGACCGTGCTGAAAGTCAAATTCGCTGAGCGCGTAGCGTCCGCGCCGTCGGTCCATTCGGTGCCGATCGCGCTCATGTCTTGACCGGTCGCCGTGGTCGTTTCACCGCGGAACTTGATCATTTGCGCGAGCGAAGTACCGCCGGCGCCTGAGCTGTTTTGGACATCCATCAATAGATTGGTAACTAAACCGTTTGAGTTGCGCGTGGTGAGCAAGCGCGTCGCGGTATTCGATTGAACATCGAGCACATAGCTCGGAGTCGAAGTCCCGAGACCGATGTAGCCGTTCGCGAGCATGCGCATTTTCTCAACGCCGCCCGTGGTGAGCGAGATATTATCGGCGGCCGGCGCAAAGATGCCGTTGTCGGTATCACCGACGAACGTCATCCCTGGAGCCGCGGCGGTACCCGCGATCGAACGGAACTGACCGGTCATCGGCACCGAGCCGTCGGCCAAGAAATCGCCCGAACCGCTACCGATCGAAACCCAATTCGAACCGTTGTGGTATTTGAGAGCGTTCGACGAAGCCGAATCAACGAAGATATCACCGGCCGTCGGCGTACCCGGATTCGTGGTCGGCGTGATCTTCATCGCGCCCGCGACTTGCAACAAACGGCTCGGCGCGGTCGTGCCGATACCGAAGTTTCCGTTCATATCGATTGTTGAGCGCACTAGGCCCTGGGTGAAGAGATGAATAGGTCTCGGCCCGTGCGTACCGATGACCATTGAGTACGGCGCCGTTCCGGTAATGATACCGCCGCCCGCCGCTCCGTCGGCACCGACTGAGTAAGCGCCCGCGCCATTTTCTAAAACAAAGCGAGAGTAATTCGTGTTTGCCGTGTCTTGAATTCGAATCTCCGGAATATTTCCGACGACATGAATGTTGGACGCAGGATTCGTCGTTCCGAGACCGAGGTTACCATTTGCGAGCATGCGCATTTTTTCGCTGCCCGAAGTCGTAAATCCGATACTGTCTGCGTTCGGCGCGAAGATCCCGTTATCGGTATCACCGACAAAAGTAATTCCGGGAGCCGCGGCATTCCCCGCGATCGAACGGAACTGACCCGTCATCGGAATCGTACCATCCGCACGGAAATCACCCGTGCCACCAACCGCTAACGAAATCCATGAAGAACCGTTGTGGTATTTCAAAGAGTTCGAAGCCGCCGAATCAATCGCGATATCACCCGCGACCGGCGTACCGGGCAGGGTCGACGGAGCAACGTTGATCGATCCGTTAACACTTAACAAACGACCGGGTGCTGTTGTTCCGATACCGACGTTGCCTGAGGCATCAACACGGACGCGTTCGGTTCCTGATGACGAAAATGCAAGCTGCCCGGTCGAAGGAGCGAACATCCCAGTCGTATTAGATGTTGCGAAAGAAAAGTTGGGAGAAGCAGCTGTTCCAGTCCCCACTTTTAAAACAGGAGCATCACCAGTGTTCATTACAAGGCCAGCACTATCGATTCGCAAGCGTTGTACGCCATTTGTCGTTACAGCCAGAGTATTCGCGCCTGATTTATAAAGGCCCGTGTTTGAATTTGACCCGAACGTGATCGATGGAGTGCCGACTGCGCCATCTCCTACGGATAGGACCCCTGATCCTATATCGAGGGCTGAGGCTGGGCTTGTTGTTCCGATACCAACGTTCCCATTAGCGAGGATACGCATTTTTTCCGAACCGGAAGTTCCGATCGCTAAGTTATCGGCGGCGGGCGCGAAAATTCCATTATCGGTATCACCGACGAAAGACATTCCGGGAGCCGCGGCCGTGCCGGCCGTCGAACGGAACTGACCCGTCATCGGGATCGTACCATCGGCACGGAAATCACCCGTGCCGCCGACCGCTAACGAAATCCAAGAAGTCCCGTTGTGGTATTTGAGCGAATTCGAAGCCGCGGAATCAATCGCGATATCACCCGCAACCGGCGTGCCGGGTAGGGTAGACGGAGCAACGTTGATCGCTCCGTTAACACTCAATAAACGGCCGGGCATTGTTGTCCCGATACCAACGTTCCCGCTTCCGTCGATACGGACGCGATCGACGTTGTTCGTGACGAGAGATAAATTTCCGGCTGCGGGTTGATAGAATCCTGAGCCACCAGACGTGCCGAATGCGGGAGCTCCCGCATTTCCCCAGGGGCCCATGACAGATCCCGTAAAGGATCCATTGCCGCCGACTTCAAGCTTGGCGATGGGATTCGTAACACCGATCCCGACGTTACCATTCGCGAGCACGCGCAATTTTTCCGAACCCGAAGTGCCGATCGCTAAGTTATCGGTAGCGGGAGCAAAGATTCCGTTGTCGGTATCACCAACAAAAGTCATTCCGGGAGCCGCGGCATTGCCCGCGATCGAGCGGAACTGGCCCGTCATCGGGACCGTACCATCCGCGCGGAAATCACCCGTTCCACCGACCGCTAACGAAATCCAAGAAGTACCGTTGTGGTATTTCAGTGAGTTCGAAGCCGAAGAATCAATCGCGATATCACCCGCGACCGGAGTACCGGGCAGGGCAGACGGAGCAACGTTGATCGCACCGTTCACGCTCAACAAGCGATTCGGTAAGGTTACGCCGATGCCGACGTTCCCGTTTTGATCGATTCTTAAGCGCTCAATTGAATTCGTGCTCAGCCCGAGCATGTTACTAGCGGGGCGGAACATTCCTGTTGTTTGATCATTTAAAAATGTATACGTAGGACCTGCGGCCGATCCGGCGTCGGCGTAGTAACCGGTCGAAATCGTAGTTCCCGCAACCGTTAATTTAGCGGACGCTGAGGTAGTACCGATCCCAACGTTACCGTTCGCTAGAACTCGCACGGCCTCGTTGTTGTTCACGTCGAACGTCAAGAAGGAAGTCGGTCCGGTCGTTTCCGCAAGGATGTAAGTGGAATTATCTCCGAATCCGTATTGTTGATTCGTGAGGACACCTTGCGCACCGTAAATTTGTCCGCCGGTCACGTGTAATCGTGCGATAGGAGCCGTCGTTCCAATACCGACGTTACCGTTCGCGAGCACGCGCAATTTTTCTGAACCCGAAGTGCCGATGGCCAAGTTGTCGGCGGCGGGTCTAAAAATTCCGTTGTCCGTATCACCTACGAAAGTTATTCCGGGAGCTGCTGCGGTACCGGCCGTCGAACGGAATTGACCGGTCATCGGCACCGAACCATCGGCACGGAAATCACCCGTGCCACCAACAGCTAACGAAATCCAAGAAGTACCGTTGTGGTATTTCAGTGAATTGGCGGCCGCAGAATCAATCGCGATATCACCGGCGACGGGAGTGCCGGGCAGGGTAGACGGAGCAACGTTGATCGCTCCGTTCACGCTCAACAAACGCGAAGGTGAAGTCGTACCGATACCCACGAAGCCGGTATCCGTCATGCGCATCGCTTCGCCCGAAGCGAGCGACCAAGTGAAGAAGCCCGAGCCACCGATGTTCGCGAAATTAAAATTATTGTTTTCGGCCGCGTTGAGATATCCAACCGAGGCCGTGTTCGTCCCGGTCGCGCGGCGGAAGTTAACCGATCCCGCGTTCGCGGTCGAACCGATCGAAACAACCGTCGAAGCATTGATGCGACCCGCGACGTCTAAGTTGTAAGCCGGGGCGCTCATCCCGATACCGACGAAACCGTTCGCGAGCACGCGTAATTTTTCTGAACCTGCGGTGCTCACCGCGAAATTGTCGGCGGTGGGCGCAAAGATTCCGTTATCCGTATCTCCGACAAAAGCCATCCCCGGAGCCGTGGCATTCCCCGCGATCGAACGGAACTGACCGGTCATCGGTATCGAACCATCGGCACGGAAATCACCCGTGCCACCGACAGCTAAGGAAATCCAAGAAGTACCGTTGTGGTATTTAAGCGAATTCGAAGCCGCCGAATCAATCGCGATATCACCGGCGACGGGAGTGCCGGGAAGGGTAGACGGCGCAACGTTGATCGAACCATTCACGCTCAACAAGCGGCCAGGTGCCGAAGTTCCAATTCCGACGTTACCGTTCGCGAGAACGCGCATTCTCTCGATACCCGAAGTTCCGATGGCTAGGTTATCGGTTACGGGCATGTAGATTCCCGTAATCGTCGAGTTCAAGAACGAATAGGCGGGATTCGCTACGGTGCCGCTTCCCGCGTAAACATTGCCCTGGAACAATCCACTTGAAGAGCCACGAATATTTCCGATGACTTCGAGAGCGAAGGCCGGCGCACTCGTACCGATACCCACGTTACCGTTGGCAAGGATACGCATTTTTTCGGAAGCCGAAGTGCCGAACGCAAGGTTGTCCGCGGCGGGAGCGAAGATCCCGTTGTCGGTGTCACCCACGAAAGTTAAACCGGGAGCCCCGGCCGTACCCGCAAGGTGACGGAGCTGACCGGTCATCGGCACCGAACCATCGGCCCGGAAATCTCCCGTTCCACCGACCGCTAACGAAATCCAAGAAGTACCGTTGTGGTATTTCAAAGAGTTAGAGGCAGCAGAATCAATCGCGATATCACCGGCCGCGGGCGTTCCGGGCAGGGTTGACGGAGCAACGTTGATCGAACCGTTCACGCTCAACAAGCGAGAGGGTGACGTCGTACCGATACCCAATCTGCCGCCGGGGATACTTACGGAGTTGAGCGTAGTACCCGAACGGTCGAAAATCATCGCGTTCGTCGCCGAGCCGTATAAGTCATTAGGCATGCGAATAAAAAATTTATTCCCGGAATGGAAAAGATCCCAATATTTTTCGTCGAGATTGGAAGCACCATTGTATGAACTTAAAGGCGAGAATGGTCCCGAGGATATCGCGTTAAAATTAAATGCATCGACTTTGCCGGTCGCGTGCAGAGTGCCCGCAACATCTAATTTATATGCCGGCGCGGACATACCGACACCGATGTTTCCGTTCGCGAGAACGCGAAGACTTTCCACGCCGCTCGTTGCGATCGCCAAATTATCCGCGCTCGGTGCGTAGATACCATTGTCGGTATCGCCAACAAAAGTTAATCCAGGGGCCGCGGCAGTTCCGGCAAGGTGACGAAGCTGACCGGTCATCGGCACGGAACCATTAGCGAGGAAGTCTCCCGTCCCACCGACCGCTAACGAAATCCATGAAGTACCGTTGTGGTATTTCAAAGAGTTAGAGGCAGCAGAATCAATCGCGATATCACCGGCCGCGGGTGTACCGGGCAGGGTAGACGGAGCAACGTTGATCGAACCGTTCACGCTTAGCAAACGCGATGGGGATGTGGTTCCAATACCAAGGTTGCCCGCGCTGGTGATTCGCATTTTTTCCGAAGGATTGCCGGTGGTTTGACGCGTGGAAAAAAGGAGTGAGGCATCTGAAGTGAGAGCTTCAATCTCGTGAGATATAGAAGCCATTCGGGTGTTCGCGGTTCCTCTGAACGTCAACGAAGCCCGGCTTCCGCTTAAAGAGGAAGTGTTGGTGGCATTGAGCGCCTCAACGTTTCCGGCACTTAAACCCGAGGCTTCGAAAAGGCCCTGTGGATTGCTGGTCCCAACCCCGACGAAACCATTCGCGAGCACGCGAACTTTTTCCGAGCCCGCCGTAGAGATAGCGAAGTTGTCTGTAGCGGGCGCGAAGATCCCGTTATCGGTATCACCAACGAAAGTCATTCCGGGAGCGGCAGCATTCCCCGCGATCGAACGGAACTGACCGGTCATCGGCACGGAACCGTTCGCGAGGAAATCTCCCGTGCCACCAACCGCTAACGAAATCCAAGAAGTACCGTTGTGGTACTTAAGCGAGTTCGATGCCGCAGAATCAATCGCGATATCACCGGCCGCGGGCGTACCGGGCAGGGCAGAGGGAGCCACGTTGATCGAACCGTTCACGCTTAATAGACGAGACGGAGTCGAAGTACCAATCCCGACATTACCGTTCCCGGAGATTCGTACTCGTTCTAAATTATTTGAGCGCAAAGTAAAATGTTCTACGCCCGGCGCGGTGTTGTTGTTACCGGCTGCGAGATTGCTAAACAGACCGTAACCGCCGTTTGAGTATATCTCGTTTGAACCTTTGATTGCACCAGCAACATCGAGCGCGCTAGTCGGTGAAGTGATCCCAATACCAACGTTACCGTTGGCGAGGATACGCATCTTCTCTGAACCGGAAGTTGAGATCGCGAAGTTATCCGCGGTCGGCGCGAAGATTCCGTTGTCGGTATCACCAACAAAACTCATTCCGGGAGCCGCGGCATTCCCCGTGATCGAACGGAACTGACCCGTCATCGGAACCGAACCGTTGGCCAGGAAATCACCCGTGCCACCGACCGCTAGCGAAATCCATGAAGTACCGTTGTGGTATTTCAAAGAGTTGCCGGCGCCGCTATCGATCGCCAAATCACCCGCGCCGGGAGTGCCGGGTAGGGTCGACGGAGCCACGCGCATAACGCCCGCGACTTCTAAAGTGCGTGCGGGTGCGGTCGTTCCGACGCCGAGGCTAGTGGTCGCGTAAATATTTGAACCCGTGATGTTACCGGTCGCCGAGATGTTCGCGCCCGAAACTACGTTGCCGCCCGAAGTGATGTTCCCCGCCGCCGTGACGTTCGTGCCGGCGGCTAAAGCACCGGTGGCCGCAACTGAACCGGCAACGCTCAAAGCGCTAGCGGGTGATGTGGTGCCGATACCCACATTACCGTTAGGCAAGATGGTCATTTTGTTTGTGTTGTTCGTTTTAAAGTTAAACGCGTAGTTATCGGTCGTGCCGATGCTGATATCCGCGCCGCGCGAGTTACCGCCGTCAACGATGACGTTATTACCGATAAACGCGGTCGAAGGATTCGCGCAAGCCCAGCCCGAAGCCGTCCACTGTAAGCTCTCGTTCAAATTACATACGAAAGGCACGAGCGTTGCACCGGTCGTCGCATCGGTCGCGACCAAGCGGTTGGCGCCGGGCGTAGCGAACATTTTGGGAGTCGTGATCACTCCGTTCGTGATCGTCGCGGCGACCGCGCCCGTGCCCGAAGCACTGACGTCGCCCGTGAGTGAAGTGATCCCGACATTGTCGACGAGAGCCGACGGTTCCCAACGCATAAGCGTGCCGTTCCAACGCAAAACTTCGTTCGCGTTGGGGGCGGTGTCGGCGACCGGGCGGCCTTGCAAACCGGAAACAAAAGCGGCATTAAAAGCGCCGGAGAGATCGCCCGCGAAGTTGGGGATCACGCCGTAATCGAGTTTGCCGCCGGCATCTAACTCAGGAACGTTCGTCGCGGCCACGCCTACGTCGCGCATCGATGCCGTACCTAAACCAAGATCGGCACCGTTCAAAACAACGACGCCGGATTTTCCGTTAACGGATAAAACGGCCGAAAGCGAAGCGGCAGATGTACACTGCCAACCCATACCCGTTACGAATTTTAAAATCTCATTGTTCGCGCAAGTCGCGTACTTCAAAGTCGCGCCGGTCGTGCCGTCGGTGATGACCAATTGATTAGGAGCGATGCCGGTGGTCGAGATCTTTGCCGAAGTGACGGCGTTGTCGGCGAGTTTGCTCGTGCCGATCGCTAAGTTTGCGACGACCGGGTTCGGGTAAGTGCCCGACAAATCTCCGCCGGCGGTACCGACTACGGTTTGGGTCATCGCGACCCATTTACCGGCCACCTGATCCCAAGTTAAAACTTTGCCGCCGCCGAAGCCGGGTGCCACGTCGACGAGATCGATCGTTTGGCCGGCCAATTTAGTGTCGGAATAATTTTTGGTCGTGGCGTCTTGCGCGCCCGAAGGATCGGCGATGTTCGACAAACGCTGGCCCGCGAACGGAACGGCCGTCGTCGGGTTCAACAACTGTTGCAAGCGAGTGTAGTTCGTCGCCGAGAATACGTTTTCGACGTTCCCCTGGGTCAGGTCATACGTCATATCGTCGCGTACGTTGATGAAGTCGGTCGGGCGTTTACCCTGAACGCTCTCGGCAACCATTGCGTAAGCGGCGCTGGCGATCGGAACGTCGGGTGACATCGCGACGAAGCCGCCGCCTAAATCGTAATGTACGCGGATCGTGCGCTCATCGCCCGGAAGCATCGTCGCGCCCGAAGGACAATTCGCCCAACCACCGGCCACGAAACCGTTGTTCTCAAAAATTTTGGCGGACAAAGCGGTCGTCGATTCAAGATAGTTAGTGATGCTCGTCCCGCGGCCGATCGGAAGTGCAAAGCCACCTTTGCTCGCGCTCAAATCCACGCCGAGGTGATTTTCGGTATAGAGCATACAAGATGAGGCTTTGTCGTAGATCTCGATGCGGAAGTTCACGTTGGCGGTAGTGACGGGCAGACCCGACGGTAAAAACAAACCGCCGCTGACGTTCAGCGTGCTCGGACCTTGTTGTGCGTGTGATGTGAAGGAGAACGCAAGCGCAAGCGCGAGGCAAACACCTCGTAAAACAGACAATTTCTGTTTACACTTGCTCAGCAGCAGCATCTAACGTCCCTCAGAGAAGCAATTCACCGACGATTTCGTTACCTAAGCGTTCGAAATCCTTAATCGTTGGCTTATTAACGTTTCGGAGGTCGGGGTTTGATTCTTGAATAAATCGTCAAACTGAGTCAGGCCTAGGCCAAGGTGGGGCGTTGTTTCATTCTGAAACACGGACGAAAGGTTTATTAAGGTGCCGGGCAGGACATGATCCCGTGGCGGCCCGAGATATAAAGCCGGCCTCCGTGGATAGTAAGACCGTCTACCGGAGGTAGCGAGGCGGGGAGAGTTCCCGCCCTAAAGCCCCGGCTCCCGCCGCTGCCGACGACCGTCGTAACTAGACCCGCGGGCGTGATTTTGCGAACCGTATTTCCCGAAGCCGCCAGGATATTACCCGATGGATCCGTGAGCAGTGCGGACACCGTTTGAAACTTCGCGCTCGCGCCGACACCATCATCGTAACCGAAAACTCCGCTCTGGCCCGCGAGCGAGGTGACGACCCCCGCGGTCGTTATTTTTCGGAGAAGGTAGTTCCCGTCCGCGACGTAGATATTGTCGGCGGTGTCGATCGCGATCGCATTAGGATTGAGGAACCTCGCCGTAGCGCCGGTTCCGTTTGCGCTACCCGGACTTGGTTGACCGGCAAGGGTAGTAACGACTCCGGCCGGCGTCACTTTCCGGATCCGGTGCGAGCCCGTATCCGCGACGTAAATATTGTCGGCGCTGTCTACCGCGATACCCGCCGGCGAGCTGAAGTAGGCGGCCGCTCCGGTTCCGTCGGCCTCGGTGTGCTCTTGCATATCCGAGAAGGTGGTGACGACCCCTGCGCTCGTCACCCGCCGAATCACGTAATTGCCCGGGTCCGACACGAACAAATCTCCGGCCGCATCGATACTCAAACCAAAATTGCCGGCGAACCGCGCGCTCGCACCGGTGGCATCGACGTAGCCACCCGTCGGCGAACCCGCGAGGGTAGTGACCACTCCGGCCGGCGTAATTTTACGGATCATATTCGCTTCCGAATCAGAGACATAAATATTTGCGGAGGCATCGGCCGCGAGCCCGGCGGGCACCGTAAAACTCGCCGCCGATCCGGTGCCGTTGGGGTCTGAAGATCTAAGGTCCGAGAAAGTTGTCACGACCGCGGCGCTCGTTACCTTTCGAATGTTCTGGAATTGCTGATCGGAGACGAAAAGATCTCCCACGCTATTTTTTGTGATCGCGAGACCCGCACCGAATTGGGCGCCGCTCCCGGTACCGTCTACCGAACCGATTGAGCTTGATCCCGCAAAAGTGGTGACCACTCCGGCGGGCGTAATTTGCCTGATCCGTGAGCTGTAAAGGCCCGTCACAAAAACGTTGCCCGACGCATCCACCGACAGACTTGCGGGCGAGTCGAAGCTCGCCGCCGTGCCGGTGCCGTCCGCGTCCGCCGCGGCGCCGCTACCCGCGAGAGTAGTGACGGCTCCGCCGGTAGTGATTTTCCGGATCAAATGATTGTCGGTATCGGCAACATAAATATTTCCACTACTATCGATCGCCAGGCCGCGCGGCCGGTTGAACGAGGCGGCGGTGCCCGTGGCGTTCGTGCTACCGGCCGTAAGATTTCCCGCGAACGTTGAAACGACTCGTCCCGTGGTAATTCTTCGGATCATATTATTGAACGTGTCGGCGACGTAGATGTTGCCGGCGCCGTCGGCCACGACATCGGAAGGAAGATTAAACCGTGCGGAGTTCCCGGTCGCATTCGTCGAACCGGGCGCGCCCGAGGTCGAGCCCGCGTACGTGGACACCACTCCAGCGGGAGTGATTCTCCGGATAGAATATCCGTCCGTATCGGCAACGTAGATATTATCACCGGCATCTACGGTGAGTCCCGCCGGGTTGGTAAAGCGCGCGCCCGTCCCTGTTCCGTTTGTAAAACCGGCTTGTAGAGTAAAGCCGGCGAACTGGCTTATGGCCCCGGCCGACGTAATCTTTATGATGGTTCGACCGTTCGTCGACGCAAAGAGATTTCCTAGGCTGTCGAAAGTTAATCTATTTACGGAATGCCTAGGTACGTACAACGCACCCGCGGTCCCGGCTAGCGTCGTGACGACCCCGCCCGGCGTAATTTTCCGGATCGTTCCATTATCCAAATCGCCGACGTAGAGATTGTCCGCGGAATCGATCGTTATTGATAACGGACTATCGAAGCGCGCGGCCGTCCCGGTTCCGTTCGCGGATCCCGCCGTGGTTGCGCCGGCAAAGGTAGTGACGACCCCGGCCGGGGTTACACGGCGAATTTGATTGTTTCTTTGATCGGCGACGAAGACATCGCCGAAACTATCGACGGCGAGCCCGGTGGGCGTGTCGAAATAAGCGGCGGCTCCGGTGTCGTTTAAAAAACCGTCGCTGCCGGCTCCGGCGAGTGTCGTGACATCGCCGGCCGGGGTAATGACCCGGATGTTGTGATTTAAAACATCCGATACGTACACGGTTCCCGCGGAGTCGACGGTTATGCCCGAGATCTCTCCGAACTCTGCGGCGGCCCCGGTGCCGTCGAGGTTGCCTTGGTTCGAGCCGGCAAACACCGACGGAACTCCCGTGGTTGAGAGTTTTAATACCAATTGCCCGCTCGCTACGTAGACCTCACCTAAGCTATTCACGGCGGTTGCAGCGCTAGAATGATATATAGGAGCGGGTAGGGCGATGCCCGGATGTCCCGCGAGCGTAGTCACCACTCCACCCGGCGTAATCTTTCGGATGGTGTGATTGCCCGAATCGGTGACGTAGAGATTTCCCGACGAATCCTTCGCTATACCGGTTGGGTAGAGAAAGCGCGCCGCGCCTCCCGTGCCGTCGTCGGTCCCCACCGTGCCGTTACCGGCAAAAGTTGTGGTCACCCCGGCCGGTGTGATTCGACGAATTTGCAGATTGAAAAAATCGGCGACAAAGATGTTACCACTGGCGTCCGCGACGATCCCACTTGGATTGCTGAACCGCGCGAGCGCGCCGGTGTTATTGGTCGCACCTGATTGCGCGAGCGATCCCGCGAGCGTAGTGACGACCCGGGCGGTTGTTATTCGGCGAACGGTATGGTTCCCGCTATCGGTTACGTAGATTGGGCCTGTGCCGTTAACCGCTACCCCCAACGGCGCGAAGAAGCGTGCGGCCGCACCAGTAGCGTCCGTGGTGCCGCCGGCGTATTGAGTTCCGGCGAAATCGGACGAGACTTGGGCCGGCGTGATTTTGCGAATCAATTGATGTTGATCTTCCGTGACGTAGACATTTCCCGAAGAGTCGACGGCCACGTGCTTCGGGTTATAGTACCGGCTCACGGTCGATGCGCCGTTGGCGTACCCACCCCCGGAGAGCCCCGAGAATGTACTGACCGAACCGGCCGGGGTGATGCGACGGATGACATGATTGCTTGAATCGGCGACGTAAAGATTATCGGCACTATCGACAGCGATTCCGGCGGGGTTATAAAACTGTGCCGCACCGCCTACGCCGTTGGCTGAACCAATATTATTTACCGATCCCGCGAAGGTCGTCACGACCCCGGCGGAAATTTTTCTTATGACTTGATTGAACGAATCGGCAACGAACACTTCGCCCGTCGAATTTACCGCGATACCGTACGGAGAGTTGAACGTTGAGGATAAAGCCGACCCGTTGGCGCTGCCGGCCACTCCGGCTTGACCCGCGAGGGTCGTGACGACGCCGGCGGGCGTGATCCGGCGAATGATGTGGACGCTTTGCTCGGTCACGTACACATTTCCCGAAGCATCCACGGCGATGCCCACCGGATTCGTAAAGCTCGCGGCGGTACCGGTCCCATCGGCGACGCCGCGCATGCCGGACCCGGCCAGCGTAGTGACGACACCGGCGCTGCTCATTTTCCGAATGCTAAAGTTATTTGTATCCGCGATGTAGACGTTGCCCGCGCTATCGACCGCGACACCGCCAGGGCTACTAAAGCGGGCGGCGTTGCCGGTACCGTCGAAATTACCCGCGCCCTCCATGTTGCCCGCGAACAACATCAAGCTGGCCGAGGCGGCGACGCCTTTCCAGAAAGCTACGGTCGAACGGAAGGCATGGCTCGGCAGTGAAGCAAAAGTAAGAGTAAATATCAGGAGGATTTTAAGCTTAAAATCCCGTGATCCACGACACATAAACGATATTGCCTATTCTCTGCATGGAGTAAAGAGTGTGTGAGCTGGCAGTACGAACGGCATTGGCGGGAACAAAACGGTAAGCGACGGTTGCGGCATCATCGCCGGTCACCGAAGTTGAAAAAGAACATTGCGCGGTACCGGTTCCGGTCACCGCGACGGTATAAGATCCTCCGTCACGTAGGTTAGCAAGAGTTAAGGGTGCGGCGCAATCGTCCGAAGTGGTGATCGCATTACCGAGCGCAAAGTTAACCGCGTTCGACGCGATGGTTCCCGAACTTGAAGCAATCTGTCCATTCACCCTTAATTTCGTATTCGAGCCGGGATCTGTCGTACCGATTCCCACGTTCCCGCTTACCGCCAACCCGTTAGCCGGCGCAACGTTAGGCGTAGCGGTATAGCTGCCGATCAGAACTCCGCCGCCCGCAGATCCTCTCGCGATCGACATACGTGTCGCATTCTGCGTCTGGAAATACATGGGATGATCGGTATAAACATTAAGAATACCACCGCCACCGAACACTCCGGAGTTTGCGCTGACTTGGAAATCCGTAAGACTGCTTCTCAAGAGAAGCCGGGGAGTGCCGCCGACGTCCGGGGCATTCATCAAGAAGTCCATATCGCCCGAAGCCGCGTTATACATATGGAGTTGCGCGGTCGGCGCGGAGATCCCGATACCAACCCGGCCCGCGTTGTAATATACATCACTTCCGTTCGCCGCCCACTGGTTCGCTCCGCCGCCGCCAACCGAAACCCAAGCCGAACCGTTGTGATATTTAAGCGCGTTGGCCGCCGATGAATCGAAAGCGAGATCTCCCGCAACGGGTGACGAGGGTAGAGCGGTGGGCTTAAGATTGATCGCGCCACCCACGCTCAACAAGCGATTGGGTGTCGAAGATGCGATACCTACGGCGCCACTAACGATCAAACCGTTCGCAGGGGGAAGGACCGTCGTTGCGTAAGAACCTATGGCGACGCCGCCTCCGTTCGTACCATTCACGATTCTCACACGGGTCGTGTTTTGGGTGGCGAGGTCAAGAGCACGATCGGTAAACATCGATACGTAACCCACGCCCCCGCTTGTTGGGGTAACGCCGACATTCATGTTCGGTGCATTCGTACCGGCAGTCTCATTTGCAACTAAATTTAGGTTAGCGGGAAACGTATTCGACGGCGTATGAATAAGAACATTGGCCGTATTCGCGTTGTAGACATCAAGCTGCGCGGTCGGATTGGTCGTACCTATGCCGACATTTCCAAGCAGATAATTGATCGAGCTCGCCGAACCGTTATTCCATTGCGAAGCTGCGCCGGCGCCCACGGTCTGCCAAGCTGAACCGTTATGATATTTGAGCTCATTAGCCGAAGTTGAATCAACAAAGATATCACCGGCGGTGGGTGTTCCGGGCGCCGCGGTCGGCGTAATCTTCATCGCGCCCGCGACCTGCAACAATCGCGAAGGTGAGGTCGTCCCGACACCCACGTTACCGCCGACGGTAATCGCCAAACGATTCTGCGAACCGGTGTAGAAGTCGAGTCCGTAATTGTTTCCACCCGCGGTCCGTTTCGAACCGATCGCTTCGCCGTCACCGTCGCCACCGAAGATCAAACTATTGGCAACCGTCCCGACGTTAGCCGCGGCGCTATCGACCGTGATACTCCCGGCAACGGAAAGTTTCTGCCCGGGGTTAGTTGTACCGATCCCGACATTACCAAGCAGATAATTGATCGAGCTCGCCGAGCCGTTATTCCATTGCGACGCTGCGCCAGTGCCTACGGTCTGCCAAGATGTTCCGTTATGAAACTTTAGCTTGTTTGCATCACCCGAATCGAAAGCAAGGTCTCCCGCAGAAGGTGATCCGGGTAGTCCACTCGGAGCGACATTGATTGAACCGTTCACGCTTAAGAGCCGGGTAGGCGTTGTTGTTCCCACTCCGAGGTTTCCATTGCGTAACATTGTGACGGCGTTCGAGCGCGCTGAGCTCGATGTACCATTACCGATAACGAAGATTGGGTCAGTCGGGGTAGGGAGGCCGAGGCCGTTCATCATTTGATTGTATGCGCCAATCGCGATTTGACGTTCGGACGGTGCTAAGAGACCGGATCCAAGGGCAACGGAGTAGTTACCACTCGCACTATTGTCAAAGCCTCCCACGGTGGTCGCGTAGTCACCAGGTGAGCGATTGGCCGTGCCGCCGATGGACGTGCTGTAACCGCCCCCGGCGATATTGTTTTGTCCGCCGCCGGCAAGAGAGTAACCACCCAAGGCGTCCTGATCCCGACCGCCCAATACGACTGAGTAATTTCCGCCCGCCGTGTTCGTTCGACCACCCATGAGCACCGCGGCGGTTCCGCTCGCCACTTCGGTATTAGTACCGCGGTAAGTTTGTAAATCAACCGCGTAGGTGCCACGTTTATTGCCGCCGGTAATTGCGTTGTCGGGAACGCTGGCCAAGATCGCACCGGTCCCCTTGGGCACGAGGGCAACGTCAACGTTCGCCGCTGCATTACTCGCCGTTAAACTAACAACCGGTATCGTTGCGTTTGGCGCAACCGAGCTGACCGCCGAAGTGAAGTTCGCAAGCGTGCCGCCGGCAACCACCGCAACCCAAGCGGAACCGTTGTGATATTTCAAAGTATTGCCGGCACCGCTATCAAAGGCCAGATCTCCGGCGCTCGGCGAACCGGGCAGAGTTACGGGTGCCATATTTATCGCGCCGTTTACGCTCAACGAGCGAGCGGGGCTCGTTGTACCGATCCCCACGTTTCCGCCGACCGGGTTAAGCAGAAGCGGATAGGTCGTCGCTAAGTTCAGTTTGTTGGTCGATTGGATGTAAGCGTACTGGCCGTTAGTCATCCCGAAATCCACGATGTGATTGCCCGAATTACCTAGCCGCATGTTTGCGGTCGAAGCCGTACCGCTTGTCTGCAGCGCTAACCCGGATCCATTGACCTGCAAAGGTTGGCTGGCGGGAGCGCTCTCGCCGATGTTGACGTAACCATTGTTGCCGAAATACATGCTCGTATTGGCGCCTTGGTTGATCGTCATCGTCGAGGTGTCGGGGAACGCCACGCCCCAACCACTTGGCCCATTCGCCCCGTAAAACGTATTTGTGGTCGTGTAATTGATTGAGCGGAAACCTTGCGAGGACGTAGTCCCGTTCACCGACAGTGCGTAGGCGGGAGAAGTTGTACCGATTCCAATCTTACCGTCGTTAAGAATCGTCATGCGGGTCGCGCTGTTCGTTTTTAAAGCTAAACCAAAGTTATCGTTATTGCCGAGGCTCGCGTTCGCCCCGAAGTTATTTCCGCCGTCAACGAACCCGGAAGCCCCGGCCGAACCGGCGACCGAAACCCAAGTTGAACCGTTGTGATATTTCAGCTTATTCGCGTCGCCCGAATCAAATGCCAAATCACCGGCCACGGGCGAAGTGGGTAGGGCCGCGGGCAAAATTCCGATCGGTCCCGAAACGCTTAATGTTCGCGTAGCCGAAATTCCTATCCCGACCTTACCGGTCGAATCGATGCGCATGCGCTCGATCGGAACGCCGCTGCCGGTAGGAGTCGTCGCGAAAACCATGTAGCCCGGAGTCAGACCCGCAGCCCAATTGGCCTCGGCGCCAAATACGATGCGCGCACTTTGCGAGCCGCTTTGCGAAGGCGACGCGGCAACGTAACCGATCGTATCACCGGCCAATGAATACGTCGGCGCCGCTTTGGTGCCACGAGCGGCGCTAAGGAACAGCATCGATTGATTGCCGGTGCCGTAAGCCGAAAGATCAAACTCGGTACCGCCCGAACCTTGCGTGCTCTCGATGAGCGTTTGCATCGGGCCTGCTTTAGAGATGTGTAGCGGAAAGCTCGGACTCGTGGTGCCGATACCGACATTTCCATTGGAAGAAACGCGGAATTTCTCGCTCGCCGCGACGCCCGCGCCGGTCCACAAAGACAAGTTGTCGGTACTGTAGATGATGCCGCCCGTGTCGGTGACGCCGTTAGCTTGGTAGCCGAGGAGCACGCCCGAGTAGTTTCCCGCGGATCGATAAAAGCCGCCGAGCCACCGGTTACCGACCGCGACGCCGTTGTCGGCCGCGACGTTAAACGGCATACCTAACGACCCCGTATCTCCGATTCCGATGCGACCGTTCACATCGACGCGCAAACGCTGAACGCCGCCGGTCGTGACCGCCCATTGATCTGCGGCGGGCGAGTAAATACCGGTATCGGTGTCACCCGCGAAGGTGAGCCCGGGCGAAGTTACAGTACCGGCGATCTGTTTGATGGTTCCGGTCATGGGCACCGAACCATCGGCGCGGAAATCACCCGAAGCTGAACCCGTACCGACGGTTTGCCACGCGGTCCCGTTATAGAATTTCAAACTATTCGAAGCCGCGCTATCGATCGCGAGATCACCGGCCAAAGGCGAGCCGGGTAGGGTTGACGGGGCCAAGCGCATCGCGCCGATCACATCCAATGGGCGGGCCGGCGAGGTGGTGCCGATCCCCACACTTCCGCCGAAGTAAGACGGTGCGTTGACGTCTTGCGCGTAAACAGACCAACGGTTCGTACCGGTAACGGACGGGATGAAGACACCGATGGCGTTCGTAATCGTTCCGCTATTTTGCGAAACTTTCGCTTCGAGACCGATCGCGGTCGTGATCAAACCGCCGGTTTCGGAAGTCGCCGCGGCCGCGACGCCCGCGGCGTAAGTGATCTGCCGCGCGCCGGTGAACGTGCTCGCCTTTGAGCTCGTACCGGTAAGGTTACCCAGCGTGCCGGTTCCGTTATAAACAAAAGCACTAGTCTCTTGGCCGAACAGAGCCGCGGTCCCCATGTTGCTGGAACTCGTTTGCGCGCGCGTAAATTGCGCCGCGAAAGTCGAAGCCGACGAAGTCGCCGACGGAGTGGCCGTAAGGACCGAAGTTGAGTTGTAGAAATAGCCGGCCGAAGGATCGGTTGCGGTCGAGTAAACCGTGAACGGCGATTCAGGATTCGATTTCCCGATTCCGATGTACCCGTTCGCGAGCACGCGCAACCGTTCCGAACCCGCGGTCGAAATCGCGAGGTTATCGATCGCAGGCGCAAAAATTCCGTTGTCGGTATCTCCGTTGAACGTCATACCCGGCGCAGTCGCCGATCCCGTGATCGAACGGAACTGACCGGTCATCGGCACCGAACCGTTCGCCAAAAAGTCACCGGCACCGCCGGCGGCAATCGAAACCCAGGTAGAACCATTGTGGTATTTCAAAGTGTTCGCCGCGCCGGAATCCATCGCGACATCACCCGCAGCCGGTGAAGAGGGTAGGACTCCGGGATACAAGCGAATAGAACCGTTAACGTCTAAACTACGCACGGGAACACTGACGCCGATTCCCACTTTAGCCGCGAAGAAGTTTGGAGCGGTCGGGTCCGTTTGGTAGATGCTCCACTTATTTGTCGCTGCGATCGTATCGATGTAAAGACCAAAACCGTTCGTAATCGTGCCGGAATTGATAATACCCGTCGAGACACCGAAGGCATTCGTGATCGTACCGCCCGGGTTGGAATTGAAAACTTGGGAGATCAATCCCGTCCCGGTGTTCATTGTACCCGCAGCCGTGTTTCTCGCCGCGCTCTGCGTTGCATAGAACGCACTCACCGAACCATTCGCCGCATTTTCAACTTCGTTACTCGCGCCGATGGCGTTCCCGAGAGACGGCGAGCCAACGTTGTTGTTATAGACCTGATTGAAGGTCCCGATGACTTGTGCGCCCGCAAGATTGGCCGTGCCCGCAGAATTCACCGCGTTTTTGACGGCAATGAAATCCGCGGTTGATGATCCGGCCGGACCAAACACGGAGACATATTCAGCACCACGTTCACTGCCTGCGGTGGCCGTCGACTGCGTAAGGACGGAGAATTTAGCACTTGGTGCCGTGGTGCCGATACCGACATTTCCGTTTGCGAGAACTCGTAATTTTTCTGATCCGGCGGTGCTTATCGCTAGATTGTCCGCAATCGGCGCGAAGATTCCATTATCCGTATCACCAACAAAAGCCATTCCCGGAGCCACCGCCGTACCGGCGACCGAACGAAACCGACCCGTCATCGGCACCGAACCATCGGCACGGAAATCACCGGTTCCACCGACGGCTAAAGAGATCCAAGAAGTTCCGTTGTGGTATTTCAAAGAATTAGACGCGGCCGAATCGATCGCGATGTCACCGGCGATACCCGAACCGGGCAGGGCCGAGGGCGCAACGTTGATCGGGCCGTTGACACTTAATAAGCGAGTCGGCGACGTCGTTCCGATTCCCACGTAACCGTCGGCGGTAATGCGCATCTTTTCCGTATTTGTGGCAGAACCTCGCGTGATAAAGCCCATATAAGCGTTCGCATTAGATCCGTTACCTGACCACGCAGAAAAAACCTGACCAACCGGGGTACCGAATTGGCGGAAATCGATTCCGACCCCATAGTCTTGGGTCAATGAAGGATGAGGGTTTTGAAGCTGCAGCGGGGTGGAGATTGCGCCACCAAGTTGGCTAAATATGCCACGGCCGGCAACATCAAGAGCAACTAGTGGATTTGTCGTGCCGATACCCACATTTCCGTTGGCGAGAATGCGTAATTTTTCCGTTCCCGAAGTTCCGATGGCGATGTTATCTAAGGCGGGCGCGAAAATTCCGTTATCCGTATCTCCGTTAAAAGTCATACCCGGCGCACTCGCCGAACCCGCAATCGCGCGGAACTGACCCGTCATCGGCACAGAGCCATCGGCACGGAAATCTCCCGTGCCACCGACGGCTAGTGAAATCCATGAAGTTCCGTTGTGATATTTCAAAGAATTAGACGCGGCCGAATCGATCGCGAGGTCACCCGCGGCGGGCGTGCCGGGAAGGGTGCCGGGTGCTAAATTCATCGTGCCGTTCACGCTCAATAAGCGATTGGGCCCGGTCGTGCCGACACCGACATTCCCGCTACCGTTTATGTAGATACGCGCCGCGGGAGTACTCGTGCCGATCGCGATCGTGTTCAACGCCATCGAAGCGCCGCCGGTTGAAGCGGAGTAGGTTTCGCGCGAGTAAACTTCGATCGACGCCGAGTTCAGCGAACCGTTGCCGACGCCCGTGCCGCCGTAAAAATCTAATTTGCCTAAGCGATGATTGTTCGAAACGGCCGTCGGGGTCGCGAGGTCGCCGCCGTAATTGTAAAGCGCGAAAGTCGGCATGCCGGCCGACGAGCCGTAATAGTTAGACACGTACATGGACGGAAAGCGAAGGGTCGATGAAGACGTATTCACGACGGAAACAGAACCCGCCATATCTGAGACGTACGAACTTATGTTCCCGTTAACCTGAAGCGGGCTTGTCGGCGCGCTGACGCCGATCCCCACGTTGCCGTTGGCCAGCACTCTCAATCTCTCAATACCCGCGGTGCTCAGCGCGAGGTTATCGCTGACCGGTGCCGAAATCCCGTTGTCCGTATCACCGGCAAAGCTCAAACCCGGCGCGGCGGTCGTACCGGCGATCGAACGGAACTGTCCGGTCATGGGCACGGAACCGTTGGCCATAAAATCGCCGGTGCCGTTCCCGCTGCCGACCGTGATCCAAGAGGTTCCGTTGTGATATTTGAGGGAGTTCGAACCGGCGGAATCGACGAAGATGTCGCCCGCGGTGGGGGAAGCGGGCAGGGTCGACGGTTGAACCCGCAGCGCACCCGCGACTTCTAGTTTACGGTTGGGACTTGTGGTGCCGATACCGACATTTCCGGTATTGGTGACCACGAATCGTTTGGCGCCGGAGCCAATCCCACTCAAGAAATTATCCGAATCTGCGATAACGAAGGGCGTCCCGGTAATGGAAGCGTCGGCCCCGACGGTCCACGCGGTGGACAATCCCGCTCCGTTGAAGCGGACGGCGGCGCCGTTGGTTCCGCTGTTCGAGGTAAGATCAAGCAGAACACCTTGGCCGGATTCGATGCGAGCCCCGACCGTGTCGATCGGTTTATAGGTATGCAAACCCACGGTCGGCGCGGTCATCCCGATCCCGACGTTGCCGTTCGCGAGGATGGTCATTCTATTGGCATTATTTGTTTTAAAACTGAACGCGTTGTTGTCGTTGGTGCCGATCAGAATCGGGGCGCCGCGCGTATTTCCACCATCAACGATCACGTTGTTGCCGATGAAGGCCGTCGAAGGGTTTGCGCAAGCCCAGCCCGAAGCGGTCCACTGTAAACTTTCGTTCACGTTACACACGAAGGGGACGAGCGTCGCACCGGTCGTCGCATCCGTTGCGACCAAACGGTTCGCCCCGGGCGTCGCAAACATTTTAGGCGTAGTGATGACTCCGTTAGTGATCGTCGCCGCGACCGCACCGGTGCCCGAAGCGCTGACGTCTCCGGTCAGCGAAGTGATGCCGACGTTATCGACCAGAGCCGAAGGTTCCCAACGGAGAAGCGTGCCGTTCCAGCGCAAAACTTCATTCGCGTTAGGGGCGGTGGAGGCGACCGCGCGGCCTTGTATTCCCGCAACGAACGCCGAAGTGTAAGCGCCGGAGATATCACCCGCGAAATTCGGCATTACTCCCGTAGCGAGTTTGCCTGCTCCATCCAATTCGGGAACGTTCGTCGCCGCAACGCCTACGTCGCGCATCGAAGCCGTGCCTAATCCAAGATCCGCGCCGTTCAAAACAACGACGCCGGACTTTCCGTTTACCGAAAGAACCGCCGACAGCGACGCAACCGTTGAACATTGCCAGCCCGTACCGGTCACGAATTTCAAAATCTCATTGTTTGCGCAGGTCGCGTACTTCAAAGTCGCGCCCGAAACGTTGTCCGTGATGACTAATTGGTTGGGTGCTAAGCCCGTCGTCGAAATTTTGGCGGAAGTGACTGCGTTGTCGGCGAGTTTGCTGGTGCCGATCGCGAGATTTGCCACGACCGGGTTCGGATAAGTACCCGAAAGATCTCCGCCCGCGCTGCCGGCAATTGTAGGGACCGAAGCAACCCACTTCGCGGCCGTCTGATCCCACGTCAAAACTTTACCGCCGCCGAAACCCGCGGCAACATCGACGAGATCAATCGTTTGACCAGCTAAACGCGTATCTGAATAAGCTTTGGTCGTCGCATCCTGCGCGCTCGAAGGATCGGCGATGTTGGTCAAACGCTGACCGCTAAAGCCGACCGGGGCCGAAGGACTCAACAACTGTTGCAAGCGGGCGTAGTTCGCCGACGAGAAAACATTCTCGACGTTCGCTTGTGAGAGATCGAAGGCCATGTCGTCACGAACTTGAACCAAGTCCGCCGCGCGTTTCCCTTGCACGCTTTCGGCGACGAGGGCGTAGGCGCTGGAAGCGATCGGCACTTCGGGATTCATAGCGATGTAACCGCCGCCAAGATCGTAGGCAATGCGGATAACACGGTCTTCACCGGAGGCAAGATTTGCTCCCGAGGGACAGTTGGCCCAACCGCCGGCGATCACGCCGCTGTTCTCAAAGATCTTGGCCGACAAAGTCGTCGTGTTTTCCAAATAGTTGACGGGGTTGGTACCTTTGCCGAGCGGCAAATCGAAAGCACCTTTGGTCGCGCTCAAATCTTCGCCGATGTATTCTTCCGAATACAAAAGGCAGGTCAGCGCTTTGTTATAAAGTTCTAAGCGGAAGTTTACGGAAGACTGAGCGACGGGGAGGCCGGAGGGCAGATACAATACTCCGCTGACGTTCAGATTTTGCGGAACCTGTTGCGCATAAACAATATTAGTAGACAAGATAAACGCGAACAAAAAAGTTGCTAAGACCGCGCGTTTAAATTTTAGTCCACCAGGATGCATCTAAGTTCCCTCAACGACTCACATTTCTTTTCGGCGAATAGTGAGACGAGCTGGAGGGCCCAGATCGGCTTTAGACGCTTTTCGGGACTTTCGTATCAAGAATACTTAATCGACGACGACGGGATTCTCGGGACGAGACGGTCGGATCATCGGGCTCTTTGTCCAGGTGCGTACAAAAACGGCCAGGACCCTAGCCGAGTTGAGGCAACGCAGGACGTAAAAATTACACGACAACCGCCCAAAATTGTTATTCAAACCCGTCTATAATTGATTATACGTGTCAAAGATGGTAATTCATCAACTCCCGCGGGCGATTCCCGAAAATCCTGGAGGTTATGGTGAGTTTGGTTTCTTTCAAAGTCGGAGACAATGCTGTTTATCCAGGTCATGGTGTCGGTAAGGTCACGGCAATCGAGGTTAAAGAAATCCTCGGAACTAAACACACCTTTTACTCGATCAACATTCTCGATTCCGGCATGAAAATCATGGTGCCTAAGAATAACGCGGAAGCCGTCGGCCTTCGCCCGATCATTTCGCGCGACGAAGCCGGCAAGGTGATCGAAATCTTGCGTGAAACAAACGTGAAGATCGACAACCAAACGTGGAACCGCCGTTACCGCGAGTACATGGAAAAGATCAAAACCGGATCCGTTTACCAAATCGCCGAAGTTCTGCGTGATTTGTTTTTGCTTAAAGTCGAAAAGGAACTCAGCTTCGGTGAGCGTAAGATGCTCGACAACGCTCGCAGCTTGCTCCTTCGCGAATTGTCGTTGGCGACCAGCGCCGACGAACTTCGTGCCCAAGACGAAGTTAAAGCGATCTTCAATTTATAATATATAGGTAGGTCTTAGCGCGACCGGAAGATGGCCATCCAGCCCTGCCATTGGACGGCGCTATCGAGTTTCCACGTCCCCGTGTAATTGCCGGTGGCGGTGATGATCGTGTCCGAGGACAAGCTTCCGTTCATCGTGCTACGGAGTGAATAGCCAATCGGATTTTGTTGAGTGCCGCCGCCGTTTCCGCCGCCCACGATGACGAGGGCGGGAGTTTGCGGAATGTTGATGGGTCCAATCGAATACGTATTACTATTTCCTAAGTTTGTGGCGGCTTGCACGAAGGGATTTACGGGGTCGGCCCCTTTGTATTCCGAGCAGGCGATTCCCTTATCACTCATATAGCTCGTCGACAGATCGGCGGTAACCGCAAACGTAGCGCCGGTTCCGGCGCTTACGTTTTTCGCGTACCAAACCTCTTCCCAATAAATTCCGCTAATCATCGAGGGGTTCCGAAAGGGTCCTACGATTTTTGTATAGATATTGTTGGCGGTGTCCCTAACGTTGGTCACCGTGAACGACGATCCCCCGTTATTGTATTCAAGCCAACAGACGATCAAGTTGCCCGCCTGTGGTTTACGCAAGAAATCGCCCGAGGTGTAAGATAAGGCGCTATCCGCGTAGGCCGTATCCTTGAGCTGTACAAAACTGATCGTGCCGCCGGTCTCGCCGATGTCACCGCCGTATTTAACGACGCAAACTCCGGCCGCACCGGTGCCGCCGCTGCCGTTTTGACCACCGCCGCCGCCGCCACCGCCATAGTTACCGCCGTTGCCGCCGACCTTGCTCGTTCCCGCGCCGGCCCCGCCGCCGCCGCCGCCGCTACCCACGACCCCGTTAAGGTCGATGCCGGCGCCGCCGTTGCCGCCGTTGAAATTCACCGCGCCGCCGCCACCGCCACCGCCGACCGTGCCCGCACCGCCGACCGCAGATACACCGGCCGCGCCCGCGCCTAAACCAGAATTATTTGAGCCGCCTATGCCGCCGCGCCCGGTCGCCGTGTTGGCCGAGCCTGGTCGCCCGCCGCCGCCGCCACCACCACCGACGCCGCCGTTGCCGAAGGTCGCCGCGGCGTAGTCACCACCGACGCCGCCCGAACCCCATGGGCCACCCGCGCCGCCGCCGGCGCCTCCACCTACGTCGCCATGACGACTGGCATTGCCACCACCTGAGGCGTGCGTACCGATCGCGGTAGCGACGCTGCCACCGACGTAGCCATCGGAGGAAGCGTGCCCACCCTCGGCACGTACGATGACGGCCGTGCCGTTCTCCGAGGCGCAGTTCGTTGATGAGTTGCAGAAGTAACTAGACATGCCGTTCGTATCGATCGCGGCCGTAGGGGCGGCGAAATAACGGACCGTAGAGCCGGGCGTGAGATTAGCGTTTACGATTTTTGAGTAGGCGCCGCCACCGCCGCCGTTGCCGCCGTTGGAAGCGCTGCCGTTCGTGCCGCCGGCTCCCGCCCCGATGCATTCGATCGAATTGTTGCCTCGCGGGAAAGTTGTCGGGACGACCCACGTGCTCGAACCGGTGAATACGACCGAAGTCGGAACCGATTTAGCTTGGCGTTGCGAACGTGAGGTCCAAGCGTCGGCGGTCGGGGTGAGCGCAACTAAACAAGCCATGCTGAGTCGGGCCGCGCGGATCAATTTTCTTTCCACGTCATTGATCCATACCAAACGGTTTCGTCGGAGGGCTTCATGAGTTGGATAATCGTGATTTTACCGTTGGTCGGGGAAATCGTGGGTGCAACGTTGTTGTCCCACTTGATCGTGTCGCTGCCGTTACCGGCCCAGGTTATCGTTCGTGACCCGGTCGCATCCTGTTTGAGGAATAAAGTTAGCGCGAAGATCTTTGAAGTCGGACTTGTGAAGGCGGGCAGGGTAATCGTGGCCGAGTTATTCAAGGTTAATCGGCGAATATTCATCGTCGTATCGGGAATAACGTACGCGGCGTTGGTGTTGACGTAAGCGGAAATTCCTTCGTAGCTCGAATTTGCGGCAACCCCTCCGTTGACGTCGAGAGCCGTTTGCGGCGTTGACGTGCCGATGCCCACATTTCCACTTTGCATGATGCGCATTTTTTCAGTCGCGGCGGTTTGTCCGCTCGTCGTTGTGTAGAAAAGGAAATCAGCAGGAGCACTCGCGCCGGTCCAGACTGCCGAAGCCACCGAGGCAATCGCCGTACCGCTCGCGGGGGCTGAGCCCGTGTAACCGTTTGCGCTCATGTAACCTAAAAGATCGCCACTCTGAGTTGCGGTCGGGGTGGCGGACGTGCCGCGATAATTCGCCATCGTAAATGTCGGAAAGCCGCCGGTGCCCGTAGCTAAAAAGTTTACGACTTGGATGCCGGGTGTGCGGGCAGCGGTAGAATCTAGATTCACCACACGTAAGACCGTATTTTGATCGGTCTTCACGACATCGAGATTCACGACCGGAACTGTAGTGCCGATGCCCACATTTCCTACGGCGTCGACGTAAACGGCGTTCGTGGGCGAGCCATCGGAAGCGTCGAGCGAATTGCTCGACCCCGTGCTCCGCCACTGCAGCGCGCCCGCGCCGTTCGTAGCTAGACACTGGTTCGCTGAACCGTCGGCGGAGGGTAAACTCAAAGTAAAATTGCCGGTGACGGCCGCGGGTGCTTGCAAGCCGACGTAATTCGTTTGAGCGCCGCCGGTTTCAACGAGTCGAATTTGCGCGTGGGCAGAAAACGAAACCAGGAGCGGTACTAAAAAGTATCGCATCTTAGAAATTCGTATTTCCGACGTTCGGCTCATACTTATCCTTTCGGTATAAACCGTTGAACAATGCAGCAATTTCCAAGTTTGGGGCGATCAAGATTTTGTGGACACCGGAGCTGATTGCAGCGGTCGACAACGCGTGAGCCATCCCGTTGTGAGACGGTTAACGCTTTGGGTCAGGCGGAGTTTTCATGAGGAATTGTCTCTGGGGCGGACGTGGGCGATATTCCTGGGAGCCGGCTTTTTTTCTAAATTGAGGATTTATAATGTCAGACACAACCGTAAGAGTTCGATTCGCACCATCGCCCACCGGGTATTTGCACGTGGGGGGCGCGCGCACGGCTTTGTACAACTATTTGTTCGCAAAACGCCACGGCGGTAAATTCATCCTTCGCATTGAGGACACCGACGAAGCCCGCTCGACGGAAGAATCAATGCGCATGCAGATCGCCGACTTGAAATGGTTGGGTCTTACGTGGGATGAGGGCCCCGACCCCGAAACTTTGATCGAGGTGGGCCCGTACGGACCATATCGCCAAAGCCAGCGGCAATCCATTTACAAAGAACACGCCGACCGCCTGCTCGCGACGGGTCAGGCTTATTACTGCTTCATGACCGACGCCGAGATTGAAGTCCAACGTCAACAATCGATGAAAGACGGGCGGCCGCCCCAGGTCAATTCGCCGTACCGCGACTGGCCGATCGAAAAAGCGCAAGAGCGTCTCGCTACGGGTGAGAAAGCGGCGATTCGCTACAAAGTGGTCGAGAAAAAAGATTACGTGCTCCAAGATCTCGTGCGCGGTGACGTCACCTTTCCGTCCGACATGGTGGGTGACTTCGTGATGCTTCGCTCGAGTGGGATGCCGGTCTATAATTTCTGCTGCGCGATCGACGATGCCTTAATGAAGATCACGCACGTGTTCCGCGCCGAAGAACACTTGAGCAATACGCTCCGTCAAATGATGCTTTACGAAGCCTTCAATTATGAGCTGCCTAAGTTTGGTCACCTCTCGATTATCTTGGGCTCGGACCGGCAGAAATTATCGAA
The DNA here is from genome assembly GCA_947444305.1 of Pseudobdellovibrionaceae bacterium. Lineage (GTDB taxonomy): Bacteria > Bdellovibrionota > Bdellovibrionia > Bdellovibrionales > UBA1609 > JALHOQ01. The sequence goes on from CANEZP010000001.1 coordinate 28,177, forward strand.
GCGGCACGGGGCCACTAGCTGCCACGAGTACAACTTGAATGGCTATCTGCCCGAGGCGCTGAACAATTTCATCGCTTTGCTCGGGTGGTCCTCGCCGAACGCGCAAGAGATTATTTCGATGGACGAAATGATCGCGCAATTTTCGCCCGATCGTTTGAACGCTTCGCCGGCCGTGTTCGACGAAACCAAGTTGGCTTGGGTGAACGCGACGCATTTGCGCGCGTTGCCCGACGAGGAACTGTGGCGCCGGATCGAGCCGTATTTGAAAGAGGCCGGTTTCAAGATGCCGACGGACCCCGCTTGGCGTTCGCGTGCTTTGGACACGTTTAAAACTTCGATGAACAATTTGAAAGATTCGGTCGAGCTGTTCCGCTACGTTTCGGAAGACGCGATGCCGATCGGCGACGACGCAAAAGAAATTTTGGGTTGGCCCACGACCAAGACGGTCGTCGAAGCTTGGAAAAAGGGCGTCGAGGCTTCCGGCACCGAATTCATGACCGAAGAGCAATTTTTAAAACTGCAAGACTCAATCAAAGATTCGGCCGGCGTGAAGGGCAAAAATTTATTCCAGCCCATCCGGGTGGCGATTATCGGTAAGCCGCAGGGGACCGAGTTGAAAATGCTGGTTCCGTTGCTGCACAAGCATACGCTGATCGCCCGCGCCGATGAAGTTTTGCGTAAGTTATTATAAGAGGGGAAGTCATGAGCATCGTCATTCATAATTCGCAGTCGAATAAAAAAGAAGAGTTCGTCCCGCACATCGCCGGTGAAGTTAAAATGTACGTTTGCGGGCCCACCGTTTACGATTTCCTACACGTGGGAAATTTTCGGGGCGCGATCTTTTTTAACTTGGTCCGTAATTGGTTCGAGTACCGCGGCTTCAAAGTAAACTTCGTTTACAACTACACCGACGTGGACGACAAAATCATCAATCGCGCGAAGGCCGACGGCGTGTCTGCGGGTGAAATTTCGGAACGCTTCATTTCCGAGTTCGAAAAAGACTTCAACTCTTTAGCCTTGAAGAAGCATTCGCATAATCCCAAGGTTACCGATTTCATGAGCGAGATCATCGAATTTAATAAAAAGCTGATCGCGAACGGCAAGGCTTACGAAATGGAAGGCGACGTTTATTTCGACGTTCACGCATTTCCGGAATACGGCAAGTTGTCGCACAAAAAGCTCGAGGATCTCGAGAGCGGCGTGCGCATCGACGTCGATTCGCGTAAAAAGCATTCGGCCGATTTTGCTTTGTGGAAGACCGCTAAAGAGGGCGAGCCTTTTTGGGAGTCACCGTGGGGCAAGGGCCGGCCGGGCTGGCACATCGAGTGCTCGGCGATGGCGGGGTCGCTGCTCGGCGAGCAGATCGACATTCACGGCGGTGGGTTGGATTTGATTTTTCCGCACCACGAAAACGAAGTGGCGCAGTCCGAGGGTGCGCACGGTAAGTCGTTCGCGAAATATTGGATGCACAACAACATGCTAAACTTCGGTTCACAGAAGATGTCGAAGTCGCTCGGCAACGTGCGGTCGGCGCGGGACTTCATGAAAGAGTATCATCCCGAAATTTTTAAATACCTTATGTTGTCTGCTCATTACCGCAGCATCATCGATTTTTCGCCGCAGCAAATTGAGCACGTGGTGTCGGGGTTGGCGCGCATTTATTCGGCGTTAGGCTTGGCGGATAGCGCGGCGAAGGTCGCGGGTGACGCGGCGGCGGTGCCTGCCGATTTTCAAAAAGTTTTGGACGAAGCGACGAAGGGTGTGGAAACTTCGCTCGATGATGATTTCAATACCGCCGAGGCGATGGCGCGTCTATTTGAAGTCGTGCGCACGTTCAACACGTTGGTTCGCACACCGGGACCGGTGACGCCGAAGAAGGCCGCGGTGGCGAAGGCCTTCTTGAAATGGACTTCGTGGTTGGGTAATCTAATGAGTCTTTTCAATGAGCCACCGGGGGATTTTCTGCGCTTTCTCGACGATATGTTGTTGAAGCGTAAGAACCTTGACCGCGCCGACATCGACCAACTGGTCGCGGCCCGCGGCGAGGCGCGCTCGGCAAAAGACTTTGCGAAAGCCGATGAGCTTCGTAAACAACTCTTAGAGATGGGGATCGCCGTGCAGGACACTCCATCCGGAAGTGAATGGGAAGTCGCTAAATGAGTCTACGCGCCGTTCGTACGCCCAAAGGTAAATTTCAGATGGTCACGAAATTTAAACCGGCGGGTGACCAGCCGAAGGCGATCGAACAGCTTGTTGAGAATATTCGTTCGAACGTTCCGCACCAAACGCTGCTGGGCGTGACCGGGTCGGGGAAGACCTTCACGATGGCGAAGACCATCGAGGAAACGAATCTTCCGACTTTAATCTTGGCGCCCAATAAAACCTTGGCCGCGCAGCTTTACGCCGAGTTTAAAGAACTGTTCCCGCACAACGCCGTTGAATACTTCGTCAGCTACTACGATTACTATCAGCCCGAAGCCTACGTGCCCTCGACCGATACGTTCATCGAGAAAGATTCGGCGATCAACGAACAGATCGATCGGATGCGCCACTCGGCGACGCGGTCTTTATTCGATCGTCGTGACGTGATTATCGTTTCGTCGGTATCTTGCATTTACGGTCTGGGTTCACCCGAAGCCTACCAAGGGATGATGATTCACATTATCGCTAACAAGGAAATCCGGCGCGACGTATTCTTACGCGAACTGGTGCGCATCCAGTACAAACGGAACGACGTGGATTTCTCGCGTGGCTCGTTCCGGGTGCGGGGCGACGTCGTCGAGATTTTTCCTCCTTACGAAGATGAGCGGGCCATTCGCGTCGAATTCTTTGGCGATTACATCGACCGGGTGGCTTGGGTAGATCCTTTACGCGGTAAGATTATCGAAGAAGTTGACCAAGTTGCCGTTTATCCCGGATCTCACTACGTGAACTCGGATGATAAGAATAAGACGGCGATCGAGACGATCCGCGAAGAGCTGCGCGGGCGCATAAATGATTTTCAAACTCAAATGAAGTACATCGAGCGCGAACGCATCGAGCAACGCACGTCTTGGGATCTCGAAATGATCGCCGAGATGGGGACCTGCCCCGGTATCGAGAACTATTCTCGTCACTTCACCTCGCGGGCGCCGGGTGAAGCGCCTCCCACGCTGATCGAATACTTCCCCGATGAGTTCTTGTGCTTCATCGATGAATCGCACGTGACCGTTCCGCAGATCGGCGGGATGTACCGGGGGGATCGGGCGCGCAAGATGACGCTCGTTGATTTTGGTTTTCGTTTACCTTCGGCTTTGGACAATCGGCCTTTAAATTTTCAAGAATTTGAATCGTTGGTTGATAAGGTGATCTACGTTTCGGCCACGCCGGGCGAGTACGAAATGAAGAAGTCCGAGGGGCTGATCGTCGAGCAAATTATTCGGCCCACTGGCTTGATCGATCCGGTCATTGAAGTGCGACCGGTGAAGCACCAAGTTGATAACTTGCTTACCGAGATCCACGCGCGCATCGCGAAAAAAGAGCGTGTGCTCATCACGACGCTGACGAAGCGTTCGGCCGAGGATCTTACCTCTTATTACGAGGGTCTCGGCATTAAGGTTAAGTATCTGCACAGCGATATCGTCACCTTAGAGCGTACGGAGATCATACGCGATTTGCGGTTAGGTATTTTCGATGTTCTTGTTGGGATCAACTTGTTGCGGGAAGGTTTGGATATTCCCGAGGTTTCTTTGGTGGCTATCACCGACGCCGATAAAGAGGGCTTCTTGCGTTCGCCGCGCTCGCTTGTGCAAACGATCGGCCGGGCCGCACGCCATTTAAACGGGCGGGTGATCATGTACGCCGATAAGATGACCGATTCGATTAATTACGCCATCAGCGAGACCGATCGCCGGCGTGCGATCCAAAGTGCTTACAACGTCGAGCACAACATCACGCCCTACACGGTTACCAAGAAAATTTCCGACGGCATGGCCGATCTCCAGGGTATGGAAGTCATCGTAAAAGACGCGCAAGAGCGCAAACAGGTTTTGCGCGAAAACATCGCTTCTTATTCCGCGGATCCCAAAAAGCTTTCGCTGCAAATTGCACGTTTGCGCAAGCAAATGAAGAAAGCTTCGGATAACCTGGATTTTGAAGAGGCGGCACGCATTCGTGATGAAGTGAAGCGTCTCGAGGTGCTGGACCTTACCTTACACAACGGTGAAGTGGACGTGGCCTTTGACGCCACTCAAACCGGAAAAAACGCCGCGGGCGAATAGGGGTAGTTTTTGAAAGAAGCTCAAGAAGAGCTTAGAGCAAAAGTCGGCAGCTTCCCGCAGGAGCCGGGCGTTTATCTTATGCGCAACGCAAAGGATAAAATCGTTTACGTCGGTAAGGCGAAGTCCTTACGAAACCGCGTGCGCTCTTATTTCGGTTCGCTCGCCGATCAGTCTTTAAAAACTAAGTACTTGATGATGAATGTCATCAACGTTGAATACATCCTGACGAAAACAGAGGTTGAGGCTTTTCTTCTTGAAGCTTCGCTAATTAAAAAGCACCGGCCTCGCTATAATATCCGTCTTAAAGACGACAAGGCTTATCCTTATATCCGGGTTTCCCTCGAGCATCCTTTCCCGCGCTTCTACCTCGCGCGGCGGGTGTCGGCGGACGGCGCGATGTACTTCGGTCCCTATCCGTCGGGACTTTCCGTGCGTGAAACGATTCGTTTCTTGAACAAGACTTTCAAAATCAGGGACTGTAACGACACTTTTTTTAAATCGCGAACGCGGCCCTGCATCTCTCATCAAATAGGGCAGTGCACGGCCCCGTGCGTGAAGCTGGTCGAGAAAGAAGCTTACCGGGTCGACGTCGATTCCGGTTTGGCGTTCTTAAAGGGCCGCAACACAAAAATCCTAAAAGAACTTACCGCGCGAATGAAGGACGCGGCGGCGCAGGAGCGCTTTGAGTACGCGGGTCGGCTTCGTGACTCCGTTAAGGCGATCGAACGTATCTGGGAGCGCCAGACGGTCGTGAGCATGCACAAAGATTACGACCAGGATGTGGTTGCGTTCGTCGGTGATTACCGCGGCACCATGATCGAAACTTTGCACGTCAGGGGAGGAACCGTAATTGGTTCTCGTCCTCATTTCATTAACAAGTTCGACTGCAATGCCGAAGGCGAAGAAGTAAAGGACTGGCTGACGTCCTTTCTCAACCAATACTATTCAGAAAATATCATCCCCGACGAAATTATTCTTCAAGTCGACATCGGCTACGACATCATCAAGCTACTGCAAGCGGTGTTCATGGAACGCCAGCAGAAGAAAGCCAAGGTCGTGGTGGCTACCGGGACCGAAGGCAAAAAGTTAATGGATCTCACTCTCACCAACGCGAAAAGCCACTTCACGGATGCCGTGACGAAGGCCGACCGCCAATCGGTCGGGCTCGAGCAAATGCAAACGAAGTTCGGTCTCAAGAACTTACCGCGTAGAATAGAATGCTACGATATCTCGAACTTTCAAGGCGGCGGCAACGTCGCGAGCCAAGTGGTTTTTGAAGATGGATTGCCGAACAAGTCCGAGTACAAGCGCTACAGCATCAAGACCGTCGAAGGCGCCAACGACTTTGCCTCTATGAAAGAAGTCTTGAGCCGGCGTTTCAAACACGACGAGTGGGATGATCCTGATCTAGTCGTCGTCGACGGTGGTAAGGGCCAGCTCAACATGGCGGTTGAAGCGCTCAAAGAAATCGGCAGGCCGGATATCTGTATCGTGGGCATGGCAAAAGCCCGCACGCTGGGCGAGTTCCATGACGCGGAAGTAGTGGCCAGCCAAGAACGGTTTTTCTTACCGGGCCGGCAAAACCCGATCACGTTTCCAACGAACGCCGAGGCCTATCACATTTTGGTGGGCCTGCGCGATGAAGCCCACCGCTTCGCGATCACGTATCACCGCAAAGTGCGCGATAAGACCTCCCTGAGCAGCGTTTTGGACGCGATCACCGGCCTCGGAGAGAAACGAAAAACGAGTTTGCTAAAAACATTCGGCACAATCGAGGGAATCAAGGCGGCCTCGATGGAGCAATTGACCGACATCCCCGGCATGAATCGCGTTGTGGCCGAAAGAGTTCTGATCCAGCTACGTGAAGATGAAGAAGAGTAAAAACTTAGTTCATCCGTCGGCGGTGGCTTTGCGCCTCATCGCTCTTTCCATTTTGCTCTGACCAAAGATCTCAACGGCCGCACGCTGATTACAGTTGCGGCATAACAAGCGCAAATTTTCAAAGCTATCATCACCCCCCATGGCCTTCGGCTTTATGTGATCGATCTCAAGAGCATATTTTGATCCACAGTTGCGGCATTTGTTTTTATCGCGCTTCCAAACCTCGCGGCGAATGGCCGCGTTGCTCATGACTTTCGCCGTAGGATTTTTCTTCTTTACCCGCGCCGGCGCGGGTGATTTCAAAGCGGCTAACGCGAAATCGCATAGCCAGTGATTCAACTCTCCTAAGGAGATTCCAGGATGGCTATGGGCCAACAGATCACGAAGTTCCGATATCTTTTCTTCCAGCGAATCGGAGGCTACGTAACGAAGCATGATTTGCGTTTGAGAAACGGCTTTGATTTTATCCGGAATGTGAATATCCGGTGAAACGGAAGCAACGATTCGCTCGGTCGCGCGTTTGGATTTACCCTCAACCTGTTCAAGAAGATCTAACTTTTCACCCCTGCTCATCTTTCGATTGTTTTTAGCTTCACGGCGAAAAAGAGTTTGGACCTGCGTAAGGGTGGTTAAGGAGTAGGCGCCCGAATTAACCTTATCCTCGATTTGCGGTAATTCTTTTAGTAAACGCATGGCGGAGATTCTGCGGCATGCCTCGTCTTCCGAATGCATTAAGCGCTTGGTTAGAAACTCATAGATTGATTTGCATTTGAGCTTTGCGTACAGCCGGCGCCGGTCGATCTCCATAATATAATGCAACGACTGCGTAAGCGTATGAAGCTCAACCGATCGGTTTTGCTCGGCCAGCACGATAAGATTATCGTCGGTGATATTTTTTAGGTCCATCGCTACCTCCGCAGGCCTTGCTACAGCAAGAAATCACGAAGATAAACAATATTTATGATTTATTTTTTTGGCGTACGGACTTCGGAATCAGCGTTCGAAGTGCGGACAAATCACCCGCGCCGGCGCGGGTGATTACTGAAGTTGCATCGGCTCGCTGACCGAACCGTCGACGTACGTGAGCTTCAAGAAAACATTCTTCCAAGCCGACGGCACATCTTGAGATACAAGCGGATCATCGGGCTGAATCTCGTAGACACGGTAGGCTGAGGCTTTGCCCAATTTGAGTTTGTGATTCAAAGTTTCCGCATCAGGTCCAATGACGGCCGAAGCAACGGCCGCACGGAACATCAGAAGCTGAACGAGCGTCACGGATTTTTTGCCTTTCCACATCGATACCGGAGCGAGCTCCGACGGGGCCGAAGGCATCATCTTTTTTGCCAGCGCCACGAATTCTTTCGCGGGATCAAACTCAACGGGGAATGGACCAAATTCTTTACCCTGATTATCTTTATATTTGATCTCTACGGTTCCCTTGGAAACGTTTTTCATCGTGAGCGCGGTATTGGGCGTGGGCTGGCCGGTAGAGGCGCTCTTCACGGAGCTCAAGCCAAGTGACTTAAAATCTTTTTGGCCGGGTAAGCGTACTAATATTTCGGCCGCGTCGTAAGGGACGGTGACGACACCCTCCCATCCATCTTCACGCGGCAGAATCGTCATCTTTGCGCGAGCGCTTAGATAGGCGTCGCTCATGGTAGCAAATTTGCGCATTCGTGTATTGCCGTCACTTTCTAAAGAAACGGCCATTCTCTTATCGATGAAATATTTAGTGAACAAACCGCGATCGCTTAATGCTTTAAATTTCTCAAGCGATTCTCGTTCGCGTTTAAGATTGTCGAGGGTTTGTTGTCCTTGCTCCGGCGCCGAATAATCTCGCGAGAGGTAAAAGAAGACCGGCGCGTACTCGGGGGAGTCTTTCGCCAATTGTTCCAACGCCGTGATTCGGGCTTCGCGATCGAGCATCAGTGCACGCGCCAATAAGGGCGCCGTCTCCGTTCCGTTTAAAAAAGTTGAGTAAGCTTCGCGCGCGGCCGCTGGTCCGTCTTGCAATTTCATAAGCGCAGACAACGCAAGGTGCGGATCCAAGTAGGGGAGATTACCCTTCATGTATTCAACATAACTTTGGCGTGCCTTTACCGCTTCGCCACGAAGCTCGTACAGTCGCGCGTTAAAATAATAGTCTTCGGGAGTAGCTGGTTTGCCGATCGCCGCGGTGTTCTTATCCATCGATGCGAGACGCTGGTTAAGGCCGTCTAGCTTTTCGTTTAATCCCGCAAGGGCCTTTTTGATGTCGGCGTTGCCGGCTTCGATACGGTCCGCCGATTTTTCAATGCGGTCGGCGCTTTGTTGAAGCTTTAAAACTTGCTGCTGCAATTGTTGGATGAACGGAAAAGTGTTCGCCATAAGGCCTTTTTCCGGTTCATCGCCGGCAAACACCTTTTGCGCCCCGAAGAAAAGCAAAAGCACGATCGAAGAAATTAAAGTAAATGCGAAAATCGTCGGCCATGTGCTCGTGCTGGTTATGTGATGAAACTCATCCGCATCTATGTTTCCATCCGCGAGTGCGTGGCGAATTTGACGTTTTTTTATCCCGTACCAGATCACCCCTGAAACTGCGCAAAGAAACGTGGCGCCGAACGCGAGGTAGGCCGTGACCGGGCCTAGCGGTGCTAGAACATCGGAGCAGAAGCCGCCGCAGGCGCCGATTGGTAAGGCTATGCGGGCCGCGCGGTCCCAGAGATCGCGCGCGTTGGTCTTAGCGACCTCGGCGATTTTAATAGACTGTCTTTTTTCGGGCGGTGGCAAACTAGCTGCGGTATTCATAAAGGTATTTTCGGCAGGCTAGCCCCCAAATTTGAACTATCTCGCCTGTATCGTAGCGATTCGCAAAATGATTCGTTTCATTGTGAGAGCACCTATATTCAACGGCGTACCAATGCCGATATGATCATATAAGTATCAATAAGTAGAACGTTTGAGGTCCCATATGAAATCGCGCTACCGCTTTACCGCGGCCATATTGTTTGCGTCCGCCTTCACGATGGGTGGCTTCCAGAACTGCAGCGATATGAAGGCGAGCGGTGCTTTTACTTCCAGTAGTTTCCGCATGGGTAACAACGGCGAAAAAATCACCGAGTACCAACCTACCTCAATGTTCACCGGCGGCGGATTCTTAACCGTGATGGGTGAGAATTTCACCGACAATACCGATGTTACGATCGATGGTGCCGCCTGCTTAGAAAAGCAACTCGTGTCGGCTACCGAAATTCGTTGCCGCGTTCCCGCGCTCGCCCCCGGCACAAAGAGCGTAAACGTTGCCGGCGCGACGATGCCGGCCACGTTAACTTTCGTTGATTTTTCTAAGGTGAACTCGGTCGCCGGTCGCAGCGGAATCTCCGGCGGCATCGATGGCGTCGGTCGTTTAGCGCGACTCACTCAAGTCGGCAGCATGACCAGCGACGGCGAAAAGATTTATTTCTCGGAGCCGAAACTGCAAGTGATTCGTAGTCTCGATCTCAATACCTTCGAAACTAAGACCATTGCGGGAGCTTTTTACGACAGCAACGGCATGTTCGCCGATGGCGTTGGTACGGCCGCGCGGTTTGCGGATCCGAGTGGATTAGCCGTGAAAAGCGGAACACTTTATATCGCGGATCGCGAGAACTGCGTGATTAGAAAAATGAACTTAAGTACCGCTGAGGTCTCGGTTCTCGTGGGAACGCCCCGGCCCGATTACTATGACCCTTGCCCGATCCTCGACGGAGCGAGCGGAGTCGCAACGATCGGCCGCGTTCAGGCTCTGTTGGTAGATGGAAATAATCTCTACTTTAGCGATAAAAATCCGGCCGGAAATGCGCTGATCCGCCAGGTAAATTTAACGACACTTGCGGTCACTACGGTGGCCGGTGCAAGCAATCTTCGCATCTTCGATTTGAACACGAGCTACGATTGGACCGTACCAGCGGCCAGCTTAACGCAAGAGCGACTTTTAACCCCGGCGTTAGAGACCACTCATCCCACGCTCACCACCGGCTACGAAGAATACGAACTGACCGTAGCTCAGCCGGGTGCCAAGGCGATGCGTTTGCATTTTACCCAATTAGCGATGGGTGCGGATGATCAATTAGAACTTACGGATAAGGACGGACTCGTCTTGTACGAGCAAACGGAACTTACCGGTTCAGATTTCTGGACGCCGGTATTTCCGGTCGATTCGATAACGATCGATAGCTATTTTTACGACGGAACTTACGGCTTCAAGGTAGATAAGATCCAATACACAAACGACGCTTCGGTGCCTCACGTTCATAAATTCGACGGACCTGCCATCGGCACTCCCGTAGGCTCGCCCGCCGCCATGGTAAAAATCGGTGATGATATCTATTTCTCGGATTCCGAGTTTAGAAACGTTCGTAAGTTAAATCTCACATCAAAAATGATCACGGCCGTCACCGGTCAGCGTGCGGTTGACATGTACAGCACCCAGGGCAAATACAACGAAACGACATTCGCCGCACCGATGGGATTAGCCGCGGACTCGCGCTACCTTTATATTTCCGATATGGGCGACGGCCCGCTCGCGCAGAAGACGGGCGAACGGATATTGAAGATGGATCTCGTGACCCGGGAGTCTTCGGTCCTCGTTCAGAGCGACCCGGCCGCGGGTAACCCGGCAAACATTGATGGACCGCTAAGCAATGCGGCCGTCATGCAGCCTTCGGCTTTGGTTTACGATTCGAAGCGGGGACTGTTTTTCGACTGCCGCGACGTCATCCGTCGCATCAAGTAATTCGAAACAGCTATTGATAAAGCGTGGCGGAAAATTCGGTCAAATTAATGGCCGAACAACCCGTGCCCGGCGTGTCCTGCACCCGCAAACTCAAATACAAAGCGCTGAATGAACCGCCGCCGTCGGTGATGTTCGTGCGGACCTTTTCGAAGGCCGCGCCGGAGAAGTTCGCCGTGTAGGTCGCCGTTTGGTTGGAACTCAAGATGAAATTGGGTCTCACTGACCATTGAAAATCATCCTCATTCCACAAGCCTATGGTGAGCGCAGAAGGCGTAAGAATCGCCGGCCCCGTACTCCCGCAAGTCGCGACGCTGCCGCCCGCGGCTTTCGCCTGGATTTGCAAGCCGCGGAACGGGCGAACGTTGATGTTCGTCACGTTGAGCACAAGGTCCAAGCGCGCTTTGCCTGAGAGACCGTCGGTCGAGCGGGGAACGGTAAAGGTAATAAAAGAGCCGGCGCCCGGCGCGCCCTCAGAAAAATCGCTCAACGAATTGCCGATTAATAAATTCGCGCGCCCCGCAAGCGTAACGGTGTTGTTCGGAATCATGTCTTCGGCACGGTCCGCAAGTTCGGCGGTAGCCAAAGCTTTGCCCGCGAAAATATCCAGCGTGGCCCGCGCGAGTTCATTGACGACCGGGTAGGGAGGCGTCGCCAGCACGCCCTTCTCCGGAAAACCCGCGAAGGTCTGAGCCGCGCAAGCGCCCGTGATTCCGCTAACGCCCAATATCCGTACGGTACGCGCGCGACCGATCGGCACGCGAATATCTAACGAGGTCGTGCCCGCCGCCACCAGATCGGTGCGCTGAAACCATTGTGAATTTAAACCGAGGTCAAGCGGACCAAAAGCGCTGTCTTCTTCGTACATCGAATCGATGCCGGGTCCGTTCACGTCCAACACGAAGCAGTCGACGGTAGAATAATCGCCGGGACCGGCTTTAGCGCCGGCCTTGTTTTCGATCAATGATCGCGGAATAGAAATCTTAAGCTCGGCCGTTTCGACTTTGCTGTAACGCTCGAGCGAGCAAGAAGCATTGAGTAAAATCAAGCCGGCACAAAAAACAAACTTCATTGCGGAAACCCGATCGTCACGTTCACGAAATTGGAACGGTCATTAAACTGATCATCGCGAAAGTTTTTGCGAAAGAGCGCCTCGCCCGTCTTAGCCTGCCTGATTGCGCCCACCGGATCCTTAGATAAGTTGCGATTGACGGCCTGGATGGTGCTCAATCCGAAGCCTCCCGGCCCGTTGCCGACCGAGATCGCCTGCAAAAACGTTTCGTTCGTCAACCGCGCGGCACGCGCCACCGAATCGATCGCCGATTGTTCAAGCTTCTTCACATCCTCGCTCCTGAACGCGTCTTGCTCAACCGCTTCGCCCACGATCTTAGCGGCGGCGGTATAAGACATTCCGGCGGTGAGAATCAGTTTCACTCCGTCCGGGTTGTCGCGGTCCTTCGCCTGGCGAAGCGCCACTTGCCCTTCGATGACGGTGACACTCGTTCGCACTACGCCGTCACCATCTGCGGGGAAAACTTCAACGACGAAGTCGGTGCCTTCGACGCCCATCGCGGCGGCCGCCGTGTGAATTTCGAAGCGGCCCTTGGACCGCTCAAGTTCACGGTTCACCTTTGCGCGCACCTTGCCGCGCTCGACTTGGATCAATACCTGTCGTTCACGAGAATCGGGCGCGATCAAAAGCGGAATGAATAAAGAGGAGGATGCGCTCACATCTAAAATCGTTTCGTCGATCAAGTGAAGCTTCGCGGCCGATTGTTCGTCGGTCGCAACTTGATCGCCGGAGTTTAAGGGGAAACCTGGACCGAGGCCCAGCCGGCTTGCATCGCTTTTCAAGACGATCGAGGGCAAACCTTTTACGCTCAAAACTTGTCCGACCGCCGCGAAAGCGGGTGCACGCATAAACAGCATAAGGACTAGAAAGAGAAAAGGTCGCCTGGCTAAAGACATATTTTATCTTGGCGATTTCTACGTAAGCAGTAAAGATGAATCATGCCCCCGGTCCGCTACCTCGCCCTTTCGACATTGATAATGCTCGGTCTAGCGTTTCGTCCAGGCGTCGCCGCGGCCGCGAACGATAATTCCGAAGCGCATTTGGCGAAAGCGTCGGCTGCTTTCTACGCCCAAGATTACCCGCAAGTCTTGAAGTCACTCGAAGCGGCGCTGAATCTTAATTCAACAGATCCGCAAGCTCTTGAACTTCTCGCGCTGACGTTAAAGACCCAAGAACGTTTCCCCGAGGCGCTCAAAATTTACCAAAGCCTTCTGCAAATCGCGAAGCTCGAGAACTGGCCGGCCGCGCGCAAGGCGCCGTACGTTTTCGAAACCGCGCTCATCGAATTTTCGCAAGGGCAATTCCGCCGCGCGGCGGTCGGATTCCTGACCGCGCGCCAAAGCGGCTTCAACGCCGACACCGCAATGTTCTTCCAGGGCTTGTGCCGCTACCGTGAGGGCGACGCAAAGGGCGCCGCGAAGGTGTGGGAACTCCTCGGCAAAAGTTCGAAGACGCCCGAGATCACCGCCGCCGCTTTGTACTACCGCGCGAGAGTCGCCCTCGATCAAAAAGCCGGCGCGCAAGCGGCCGCTCTGCTTAGGCAAGCCGAACAGGCGACGCAAGATCAAACCGGTGAGTTAGCCACGCAAATTCGCGCACAAACTCAAGCCGCGCTCCAAACCTCGGAACAAACGCGGTTCCTCGCGGGCGTGGAGACGTCGAGCGAGTATGATTCAAACGCGCTTCTCCTCAGCGATGACTTAAGATTGAGCCGCGACGAATCGTCGACCTTTCGTCAAACTTTGCTGGCCGCGCTGGCGGCGGGACGCGATCACGGCAACGACGGCGCCTGGTACTTAGGCTTTCGCTCGATCATCAATTACAACGCCAATAAAAAAACAAAATCGAGCGAATTTGCCGCGAACGAAATCGACGGCGCGTGGATGTTCGCCAATCTCGGCTCCGTACGCATGGGGCCGACCGCGCGCGCGCTCGCCCTTTTTCGCAATCAATCGGTGACGGGGAGTGAAGATTTTCACACCTATCTACTCTCGGGCTCGGCAGGCTGGGCCATCGAATCCTACGCGGGACCGAACCTCTGGCGTGTAGAGGCCAACGCGGGCAATGCCCGCTTCCTCGACGACGCCGACTTGGATCCCGAAATGCGCCGCACCGGTTTGACCGCCGATGCCGCCGGAAGCTGGCGACGCGACGAAGAGGCCGGGCGCTTTAATCCTTTCGCACGCGTCGAAGCGGTGAGGCAATGGACGGCGGGACCGGAGTATCGCGCTTTGCACGCCAGATTTTTATTTGGAAATAAATTTTATTTAGGTAATTGGCAGTTGCTCGCGCAAGGCTCGGCGGGGCTTTCCGAATACGCCGACCGCGTACAAGAAAAACGCCACGATAAGCTTTTTGCGCTGGATGCGATCGCTTCACGAACGATCTCTAAGAATTTTTCATTTTTGTTGAGACTCGGCGTGGCCGCGAATCAGTCGTCGCTGGAAGAATTGTATTCTTACCAGCGCGAAATCGTGGGCGCGGGTCTCAGGTATGTTTTCTAAGCTCAATCCCCAAAATTATTGAAGAGAGTAGGTCACCGAACGGTTGCGGATTCCGCAGGCCGTGCAGTTCGCTTCTTCGTTCACAATCCCGGTGATAAAATCCGTTTTGTGTTTGAACGTGAGTTGGGTGCCGCAAAGTACGCATTGCAAATGCTCATCAACCGATTCTTCCAACCAAGCTTTGCTCGAGACCTTGGGCGGCCATTGAATGTTCACGTCGATGGTTGCGATCACTTTGGGTTTCTCGTTCTTGTTGTCCATCCTGGGCTCCTTTATTTCATTCGCGGCCGTCCTAGCCGCGTACATAATTCTTCTCGGGTGAGTGCCGTCTCAACTTGAGACATTACGCATTGCAGAAGATGTTTTTCTCATCGCCTCACGCAGCGACTTCCCCTACGTTGGTCCGGCTATGCTTACCGACGAACAGCGACAGTATTTAGAAGAGGTTCTGGGGGTAAATCCCTTAGGTATGGTTCTGGGCAATGTACCCGTACCCGCGAACACCGCCTCGGTAGCGGTAGCCGAGGCATCGAGTGAGCTGGCGGAACCGGAGCACCACGAGCTTCTTGTTCTCACGTATCCGCTCGAAGACCTTGAGCGTGCTTTACTACAGAAAATTTTAGCCAGCGTGAAGCTGCAAAACTTTACGCACCACGAACAAAACGAAATTGAGCTCGCTGAACTTCCCGAAGGAATTAGCGCGGCGAAGGTCTTGGCCTTCATCGATTATCCGGGCGGTAAAAATATATTCGATGAATCGACTTGGTTCGTGTTTCCGCCGGTTGCGCAAATGACGGGCGCCAACGCCACGGTCAACGCCCGCAAGAAAGAAACATGGAATCTCTTGCAGCAGTTCGCGAAGGAACAAGCTTGAGATTTCTCGTCGCGCTATTTTTCATCTTGCCTTGGATGCAAGTCGTTACGGCGAACGCTGCGGAAGCGTCAACGTCCCCCCAAACCTGCACCAAAACCGTAGAGATCACGCGCACCATCGGCCCAGCGACCGTTGATCTCCTCAAACGCGTAGAAAAACGTGCGGCGCAGGAAAAATGCTCAAGCATCTTATTACTCGTCAACACCCCCGGCGGCAGTCTCGACAGCACGCGCACCATCGTCGAAATGATTTTGAATTCCCCGCTACCTTATCTTTGTTTAGTCTCGCCGAGCGGTGGGCACGCGGGCAGCGCCGGCGCGATCATCTTACAAGCTTGTCACGTCAACGGCGGCTTAACCGGCACCAACCTCGGCGCCGCGACCCCGGTCACGATGAGCGGCGACATTCCGAAAGACTTACGCCAAAAAATAATGAACGACACGAAGAGCTGGCTCCAAAGCCTGACCAAGTTGCGCGGCCGCAACGATCAGTTCGGGCAAGACATCATCATGGAAGCAAAAGCCGTCACGGCCGAAGAGGCCCTGAAATTAAAAGCGATCGACTACGCCGGTCCAACAGTCGCCGATTTCCTAAAATTTGCCAATGGCCGCAAAGTGAAAATGGCGGGCGCAACCACGCAGACGGTGCGCACCGGACCGCAGAGCGTGTTCGAGTTCGATACCCGCCACAAAACCTTATCGCTCTTAACCGATCCCGAATTCGCGTACATGCTGCTGCTCGGTAGTCTCGCGCTACTTTATTTTGAGATCACCCACCCGGGCACGATGGTGGCCGGCGTTCTCGGTGGGCTCGGTCTCGTCGTCGCGATGATTGCGCTCAACAAACTCGATGTCGAGTGGGGCGGGCTGATGCTTATCTTCTTAGGCATCGCGCTTCTCATCGCCGAAATGTTCGTGCCCGCGTTCGGAATACTCGGCGTAGGCGGGATCACGAGCTTCGTCCTCGGCAGCATCTTCCTCTTCGACCCCGCAAAAACTTTTGGCTACCGTTTGCCGCTCACGCTCATCGCGCCCGTCGTATTGATCTTCGCCGCGATCTTCATCGGCGTGAGTATGCTCATGATTAAAACGCGTGCCGTGAAGAAAAAGGGCGGCTTCGAAGACCTCATGGGCGTCATGGCCAAAGTCGTCAGTCTCGAAGACGAAAGGCACGGCCAAATCGAACTTCGCGGCGAAATCTGGAAGTTCAAGTCCGACGCCCCCGTCGCGCTCAACGACAGCGTCAAAGTCCACGGTCACAAAGAACTCGTATTGCACGTTACATCCTATAAGGAGTCCTAAATGGAATTCGTCGGTCCTTCATTTATTTTTATAATCCTCGGTTTGTCGGTCCTCTTCTCGGCCGTAAAAATTCTTAACGAATGGGAGCGCGGCGTGGTCTTACGTCTCGGCCGCTCGATCGGAATTCGCGGGCCGGGCTTGATTATCCTCGTGCCCATGCTCGAAAAACTCGTTCGCATCGACACGCGCACCGTCACCATGGATGTGCCGTCGCAAGACGTAATCACCCAGGACAACATCAGTCTTAAAGTAAACGCCGTAATTTACTTTCGCGTCGTTGATCCCGAAGGTGCCGTCACCCGCGTCGTGGATTATTATTTCGCGACCTCGCAGCTCGCGCAAACGACATTGAGAAGCGTTCTCGGCCAGTACCAGATGGACGAAATCCTCGCGCACCGGGATAAGATCAACCAGTCTTTGCAAGTGATTCTCGATAAGGCGACCGAAGCGTGGGGCATAAAGATCTCGACGGTCGAAGTGAAGAACATCGATTTGCCCAAAGAAATGCAATCCGCGATGGCGAGACAGGCCGAGGCCGAGCGTGAACGCCGCGCGAAGGTCATCAGCGCCGAGGGCGAATTCCAGCGCGCGCAGAAACTGAAAGAAGCCGCGGACATCCTCTCGACGAGCCCGGCCGCGATTCAACTCGCTTACTTGCAAGCGCTCAACGAGATCTCGGGCGAAGGCACGAAGACCATCGTCTTTCCGCTGCCGATTGATCTACTTAAAGCATTTACGGACAACTCGAAAACTTAATGAAAGTCACTTTCACCATCATCTTCACGCTGTGCCTGCAAACCGCGGCTTCGCAAGAAGCCGCCGCGGCCCCAGCGGAGATCCGCGTCCGTGTGAAGCGCGCGCGGCAAACGCTCGACGTCGCGGGCTTCGGTTTAAGGATCGCGCCGCCCGGCGCGCTCACGGCGATCTCCCTCGAAGAACCGAAGCTCACCACCGCGCGCATCACCCGAACTAAACAAGGTCAATGGATCGTCAAATGGCCCGGCACGGAAGAGTCTGCGCGCTTCGATTCACCGGCGCTGACCGTACGCGGGCAAATGATGAGGCTAGGGATCGAACCCGTGCCGTATGATCTAGAAGTGATACCCAATCCCAAAGCGGGGATGGATGTCGTCGCCCGGCTCGATCTCGAAACCTACCTCGCGGGCGTACTTCCGTCGGAGATGCCGGCGGCCTGGCCGATCGAAGCCCTCAAAGCCCAAGCGGTGGCCGCGCGAAGCTTCGCGCTAAGAACCGCCTTCGAACGCCGGAATAAAACCTTCGACGTCGATTCAACCATCATGGATCAAGTCTACAAATTCCTCCACGCGGCCCAGGACCATCCCGAGTGGAAAGAAAAGATCGCCCGCGCCGTCGGTGAAACACGCGGGCAAACGCTTAAGGACGCGCGCGGCCGCACGGTCAAAGCGTTTTACTCGGCCGACTGCGGCTGCCAAACGGAAGACCCCAAATTCGTGTGGGGCAAGGTCGACAACATTCAGTCCGTTAAAGACCCAACCTGCGACCAAAGAAAAACCCGCCAGTGGGAAATGACACTCTCAAAAATCCAAGTGCGTGAAAAGCTAGTCGCGGCTTACGAGCTGCCCGAAAAAACAACCCTGCGCACCGTCCAGGTCGCCGGAAAAACCCCCAGCGGCCGCGTTGCCAGCGTCATTGCCACGCTCGACGTCGAAGGTAAAGCGAAACCCTTCATGATGAGCAGCCAAGAATTTCGCAAAATATTTAGTTTCGAAAAAATCAGGAGCACGGACTTCACGCTCAAATGGTCGGGCGCGAAAATGCAAATCCTAGGCAGCGGCGTGGGTCACGCGGTAGGGCTTTGCCAAACCGGAGCCCGCGCGCTCGCGCAAACCGGCATGAAGTACGACGAGATTTTGAAATTGTATTACCCGAAGCTTAAGCTTTGGGTGCCGAAGAATGATAAGCCAAGTAAGCGGGCCAACCGTCGCCAAAATAACGCTCGCCCACGCTTTGCGGAACCTGTGTAATATCGAGCCAAATCAAACCGTCGATCGTGTTGAACTCTTCGTCTTTATTGAAAGCTAAGAAGCGCACGCCGAGCTCTAAATACAATTTGATGAGCTGGGGAATTTGCGCCCGCGGATTGCCTTCGGCCGCCCGCACGAATTCTTGCAACGCACCTAAATCCATCGAAGCGTTGAGCAACGAAGTCAAATCCTCGGGCGAAAGCGAAGATTGAAAAACCGGCGGGTTCAAAGACGACACGAGCTCACTCTTCTCGTGCGCGTAATTCTCCATCAGATAGGAAACCATCAGGTGTTTCGAATTTTCCTGAAACTCACCCGAGATCGAAACTGGTCCCATCATCGAGCGGTAATGGGGATGTTTCATGATAAAGCGCGCGAACGCCATCCAGATGACGAGCAGGGTAGGTCCGCGCTGGTATTCGGGCCGCACGAAAGAACGCCCGGCCTCCAAAGTGCCTTCGCGAAAATCCGTATTCAGCAACGAATCTAAATTGAACAACGTGTTGGTGTACAAACCCTTGGGCCCGTGATTCTGCAAAATCAAATCGACGCGGCCGATACGGTACGCGCCGCTAACTTCCTGCTTGCCCTTGTCCCAGCCGATGAAATGATCGTAGTAAAGATCGAATTGATCGGTGTCGCAGGCCAAGCCGGTACCTTCGCCGACGGTGCGAAAAGTTTCTTCGCGCAGGCGCCCGATCTCGAGCAAAAGATTAGGAATGTCGGCACCGACCGCCCGGTAAACGCGCATACCCTTCGCATCACGATCGGGTGATGAATCGAACATGAGCTCACACCCGGCGAACTCGGCTAAAATTAACTCGCGCGCGACCGGGCCCGCGATGGGCGCCATGGGGCGAGCGGGCTTCGGGTGCATCGAAGGCATCTGCAATTTGCTTAAGACTTTTGGATCTAAATTCATCGTTTACAAAAGGGTTATTCAAAAGCGCGCTTCCCCGCAATTCTAAAGCGCACGGCCCGCCGCGCCGCGCCCAATTTCGGCGCAATTCCGGGGCTTCGACAGTGAAGCCACCGTCTCATTCTGAAACATGCACGCGAAACCGCGCTGATCCCCGGCGCTTACGAAAGGCAATTTCCGGGCACGCCGCTCGCATTTCTAATCGTCAACGGAGAGCGAAAAGCCATGAGAAACCAAATTCTTCTAGTAGCGATGTGCGGATTGATGACCTCGGCCTGCGCGAACCAGTGGCGTGACGGTGATGCCGGTGTTTCCGCCGAAGAAGTTCTCAGCATGCTCGGTGAAGTTTCAAGCGCCCAAGCGTCCTCCGCAACGGGCAGCGATCTGACCGGCGCGTTGGCTTTGAAAGATCAAGCGGGCGTTCGCATTTATTTCGCGCAAAGTAAGAACCAGAAAGATGCCCAGCAACGCAACATCGACCCGATGGGCCCCGTCGCGAGCATCTTGAGCCTCACTAATTTTGAATTCTTAGGCCGGCCCGGAGTAAGCTGGGCGGGACTCACCGTCGAAGGTATTCAGGAAGCCAGAGTTTTCTTTTTAGATGTCCCCAACGCGGACGGAACTCACTCCGCAGGCCTCATCGTGGGCATGCGCAAAGCCGAGGAGCAAGCGTTGACCTATGCCGGATTTACGGGCAGCGGATCGATGGGCGACTCCGAGTTCACGGTAACTTTCCCCGGTAAGCTCGTCTTGCGCACCAACGATGTTGAAAGCGGAGATCTGAGCGGCGTGATTCAAATGTTAGTTTGGGATCTCGATGAGAACGGCAACGAATACTACAACGGAAAATTTTCGACCCTCATCGGCTTTGGCGATTAATTAGACTATTGCTTTTCTCGAATTTTTTAGAGCTAATAGGACATGGCTCTGAAAATGTGGGTCGACTTCTTCGAAGATTTGCAACACGTCCGCGGAAGATCGCAGAATACGGTCATGGCTTATCGCCGAGACTTAGAACTCTACGAAGAATTCCAGCAAAGTTCTCGCGAAATCGGCCGCTTCTACGAATTCATGAAATCCAAGCAGCTTTCCACGCGCAGCCAAGCGCGGGTTATCTCTTCCTTACGTACTTACTTCCGATTTTTAGAATCGCACGGCGACAAAGTGCCTGAGTTGCGTGAACTTCGCCCGCCGAAGGTGAAGCCGGGCTTGCCCAAACCTTTGACCGTGACCGATTTCCACCGTTTGGTCGAAGCCAGTCACGTCGAAGATGTGTACCGGAGCGCGCGCAATCAACTCACGCTCATGTTGCTGTTCGGACTCGGTTGCCGGGTGAGTGAGCTGACCGGTTTGGATTTGCACGACTACAGCCCCACGGACAATTGGCTCAAAGTCGTCGGCAAGGGCGGCAAAGAACGTTTGGTGCCCTTATCGAGCAACTTGAACGAAGAGCTGCGCATTTACATTCGCGACGTGCGGCCGCATCTCGCCAAGAATGAAGAAAAAGCGATTCTGATCAACGACCGTGGCCACAGGCCTTCGCGCGTCGATGTTTGGCGCTGGCTGGCCGCGTGGTCCGCGCGCGCAGGGTTCGAAGAGCCGATCGGGCCGCATCAATTTCGTCACGGTTGCGCGACCGCGCTGCTCGAAAGCGGAGCCGACTTACGGACCATTCAAGTTTTGCTCGGGCACTCGTCTTTACAAACCACGCAAATCTACACGAGCGTCACGGCGCACAAATTAAAGGATGAGGTCGATAAGAATCATCCGCTCTCCGGAATTCGGTCGCTCGACGACGTCTAAAGTTCTTCTTTAAGTTTTGGCCCCGCGCCCACGCTTGCAAAGGCTCGCGGGCATGACGATCAAAACTTTATTTCAGCAAAACGGCAAAATAGAACCCGGCTTCGTCGACGTAAAGTTGCTGCCGGGTATTCCGCAGCTTCACATCGTCGGCTTGCCCGATGCTTCGATTCGCGAGTGCGGCATCAAACTGAAAAGCGCGATGCGCTCGCTCGGTCTTGAGTGGCCCACCGGTCAACAGATCGTGGTGTCGCTGCGCCCGATGGACTTCCGCAAGGGTGGCTCGGGGGCCGAGCTCGCGATCGCGCTGGCTTACCTGGCCGTCACCGGGCAGTTGTCCGAGCCGATGCGCGAAGCGCTGCCGGGGCTGATCGTCTACGGCGAGGTCACGCTCGGTGGTGAAGTGTTCGCGCCGGCGGACCTCGCGCAGGTCATGCAAGCCGCGACCTCCCCCGTATTGACGGGAACACTGCAATCCCCGGTGCGCGAGGGACGATGGTTAGAAATCAAGACGCTTCATCAGCTTGTACCGGAACGAAAGCACCAAATTTTCGACTGGCCGGCCTATTGGCGTAGGCCGGCGGTTCCTAAGTTAGAATTGCACGAGTCCGCGGCTCGCCATCTGATGCTCGCGCTGCACATGAAATTGAACGTACTCCTCGCGGGGCCGCAAGGTTCGGGCAAAACCACTTGGGCGCGGCTGTTGCACTCTCTTAGCGATCCGCCCGATTCGCTGCGCTTGGTTGAGTCCGCGCAATATTTCGGCGACGAAATTTTTGAATCGGCGTGGCGTCCGTTAGAACAGCCTCACCACACGATCACGCCCCAGGCGATGATCGGCGGTGGTTTGCCGCTCGAACCCGGCGTGATCACGCGCGCGCACGGCGGCGTTCTTATCATGGACGAATTTCTGCATTTCCATCCGCAAGTGCTCGAAGCCTTGCGCGAGCCCATCGAAAGCGGTTTCATCGATCTCGCGCGCAAGGGAACGCGTGAGAAATTTCCGGCCGACTTCCAGCTGATCGCGACGACGAATCTTTGCCCCTGCGGCAAACTCAATCCGGCGGCGATAAAAAAAGAAGACTGCAATTACAATCTGATCCGTTGCAAGTCGACGACCATGAGGCTGAGCGGGCCGCTGCTCGACCGCTTCGATTTGTTATCGCTGACCCACGAGTGGCTGAAGCGCGGCGAAAAAGTGTCTTTGCCCGAGGTCGTTGACCGCGTGGCGGAAGCTCGCGACTTCGCGCGTAGCCGCACCGAAGAACCCGAAGAACTGCCCGAATGGACCGAAGACTTCGCGCTGAGCCACCGGCGGCGGCGTTCGATGGCCCGGGTCGCGCGCGGGTTGGCCGACCTTGAAGGCAGCGAGAAGATCTACGGCCGCCACACGCAAGAAGCTTTCGCTTTAGTCGTCACGCCGATGCACAAGCTTCGCGAAATTTTCGCTTAAGGCTGCGGCCAGCTACTTGCCCCGCAGCCGCTCGCTCAGTTCATCGATGCGTTTGGCGATGTTTTTATAAAAGTCGTAACGGCCCAGCACGTAGCGCAAGATATAGCGGTCGATCCAGTGCAGGAGCGGCATGCCTAAGAATAAAACGAAGAACACGCCGGCCAGCAGCAGCACGACTTTTTGCGTGCCCGTTTCATCGCCCGAGAAAAACAGGCCCGGCGTATTCATGCCGAAAAAACCGACGATCAAATTCAAAGGCAAAAAGATCCCCGAGATGACGGTCAACGTGAGCAAGGTTTTGTTCAACCGGTCACTCTTTATCGAGTCGTAATAGTGGTGCACGCCGTCCAGCCGTGATTTCAATGTGTTGATGTTCGAAGATTGGAATTGGATCCCGTCTTCGATGTCTTTAAATTCATCCTGCAGATCACCGAACAACGAATGCGATTTGCGCAAGAACTCGTGGTAGACGATGCCGTTCCGGTAATAATAATTTTCGAGTTTTGACAGATCCTTTTTCAAGTCGAACCACAGATCCATGAACACGCGCGTGATGTTACGATCGAACAAATCATCTTCGAGCGCTTCGATCTGCCCCGAGTAAGCGGTGATGATCTTCTGGTTGTTGCGATAGTACTTGTCGAGCAAGCCGACCAGCTCAGCAAAGCCGTTCTCCAGCCGCACGAACGACTGCGCATCCCGGTCGAAGTAGAAAACTTCTTTCTCTTTAAGCAGAAAAGCTTCCGAGCGAAACTCGAGCCGGTCGTGCATGAACTCCATGCGCCGGAGCAGCAGCGTTTTAAAATCGGTATAGTCCTCGAACGTCGAATAAGGTTCGGGAATGCTCAGCATCTCCTGAATTTCATCGATGTTGTGCGAGATGAGTTCGTTCAGTTTCATGGATCACTCCGGCCCGTGACTTAAGCGCCCATTATCCCGAGCGCGGATCGGGGCGGGAAGCTGAATGCACGCCATTAGCGCGCGGAGTCAAAGTCCTCGCGGTTGTCTTTCGGGCAGAATTCTGTTTGATTGGGGATTCGATATCAGGTGGCGTAGCCAAGTGGCCAGGCACCGCTCTGCAAAAGCGGCTACAGCAGTTCGAATCTGCTCGCCACCTCCAACTTCCTAATCACTTCATCTGCTTCGTTGGCTGTCGCCGCCCGCTTGTGCGGCGTGGGCGGGCCACGCCTCCGCGCGGGCGGCTCGGCCGCCTCGCAGCTCAAGCGATTAGAAAGTTGGAGAGATCTGGGTGGGCGGGCTCGGCTGCGCCTGCGCGGTGGGCTGGGCTTCGCCTGCGCTGAGGTGGTTTCGCTTCCCTAAAACTTAGAAGAAACGCTCATCTAAAAAGGCGCATTTTTGCTTGTCGCTGTCTAAAGTTTGATGGCCGCGGACGTTTTCTGGTGGCCGGTAGGGCATGGCTCTCGCAGTACTCTTCTTGATGTGGATTCTCTGGTTCGTGCTATTTTTGACCCCGCCGGTCTTGGCGGCGCCCCTTTGCGAGCCCGTGATCGACTCTCAGAATCCACGTCGCGTAGACATACAGTTTCCCAACAAGATCGTTTCGGTTGTGGGTCATCAACATCCCAAACGTAACGGCGTTGGCGAAGCGGAGGGTTTGGAGATAGCTCTTGGTAATCTTATTTCCGGTGCAACCAAGATCGAGACGCCCAAGGAAATTAGACAAGCCCGCGAACGTTTGAATCAACTCTTAAAACGAGACGCGCCCGCGGTTCGACATTGGCGTGAAGACCTCAAAACGCTCGAGCAAGCTGTATCAGAAAATAAGGTGATGTTCGGCTTCATCGAAATTAAGCGCGAATTTCTGACTAAGCTAATTCCCGCGGCACCGTATTTCGTGAGTCGAGGCCCTGAGATTTTGCAGAAATTAGGTTTCACCCCGCAACAGGCGGAAGAACTCGTTATGATTTCGCTTTCGCCCGCTCTCTATTATCAAGCCAAGCATTCCGAAACTCCGTTTTGGGCCTCAACCGCCGAACCTTCGGATATGGAAGATGAGGTCTACACAAAGAACAATTGTCCCCCGCGAAAAGACGCCGATGCGGATTTGCAACTAGTGGCGGAAGAACTCTTTGCGAAGCTCAAGCAACGCGGATTGTCCGAGAAAACAATCGCGAATCGTTTCGCATTGGGCATGAAAGCGTTCGGTGCGAAGTTCGAAAAAGACATCGGGGGCGAACTTCGGGCGGAGAATGGGCAGCGGCTATTCCTCAACGGCGCGGGAATGACTTTCACTAGCGATGAGAAACAAATCGTTCACAAGTTTTTCAATAAATTTTTTGAGGACCGTCCCCGCGGACTCAACATCAAATCGTTAGAGCGGGACCTAGCGGCCAACATTAAGAATTATCGGGGTTGTTGGGGAAGGGACGCGCTCATGGCGCGCAATCAAGCGCGTGGATACGGAAACTCCATTTTGTTTGTCGGCATCGGTCACTTGGCTCCCCAGGCCGCGCTGCTCAAACGTGAGTGCCTAAACCAGCTTCGATCGCTGGATTCAAAAGAGCCCGCCGCGATCTCCACGGTCGCTCGCTAAACGAGGCACCCCGGAATGAGACGCTGGTTGATTTTGGGCGCGCTTCCTAAGCACTCGAAAGCCTTGCGGATCTTTCTAAAGAATTCTTGATTACAGACCTTCGTCCAAGTGTCGAAGAGTGTAGTGGGCCATTGGCCGGGGGATTCACAAATGCACTCGCGTAAACTGATTCGGAACGTTTTTTCGTTGTTCGCCGCGATTTCGGTAGTCGGCTTAACCGCTTGTACTCAAAGTAATACGGAGAGCGCCGACCTCACGAGTAGTGAGCCGACAGGCGACGGACGCGTGAGATCCGTGAACCAAGTACTTCACGTCGACACGAGCGGCGTTGCGGATATGGCGATCAACTCGGTGAATGATCCTAACCTGGTTCATTCTTCAAATCTCGGATGCACGCTTCTGTGCTTCACGCCCGGCGTGACTCTCAAAGGTACGATCGCGCCGCCCATCGTGAACTCCGTCAGTCTGCAAGCGAGTGACATCACCGTGAACGGCAGCGACGTTTACATCGGTTACAACACCGCCGGCACGGTCGAAGCCGGCGGCGTAGACGTGATCGGCATCGGGAGCGGAGGCGCGCCCACTCTAAAAGCGTCAACGACATTCGCCGACACAGATATCAATAAACTCTTCGTCGACTCCGCAAATTCGAAACTCTACGCCGTTGGTAACACGTCGTCGGGTGAGACGGGCGCGATCCTTTATCGTTTTGGCTTGGACGTGACGGGTGGTTTGGATGCCTCGCCCGAATCAAAAGTTCTTCGCAGCGCCGCCGACGCAGACGTTCCGGCGCACACCGGAACCGGCGTCATCAAAGCCGGCGGCTACGTTTACGCGGTCACCGGAATGAACGGGGGCTTGTCGGTTCTCAACGCCGCCGATCTTTCCTCGGCGGCTTTCACCGCGGTTGAAAATGCGCGCGATATTACCTTAGGAATAGCCAACGACGTCCTCGTCGTCTCCGGTCAGACTTCGCTGGCAAGCGCGAAAGTCGGTTCGTACTCGGTCGCTACGGGTGCTGCGGTCAACGACACGATGTCGACCTTCTCCGGTTCAACGATTGATAGCGGTAAATCTACTATCTTCGCGGGCACGAACGGCTACGTCGCCACCGGCGGGGAAGGTGGAACAAAATTTGTTTGCTACAACGGAACCAGCATCGGCAGCATGCCGATCCCGACGGGCCTCGGCCTCGCTAGCTCGGAAGTCGCCGCGAACGCCGTGACCTTCGGTAACGGAATTATCTACGTCGCCCAAGGCGGCGCCGGCGTCTACATGTACGCCATCGGCCAGCCTCTATTGAATCTCGCCGGCTGTAACGGTTTTCAAGTGAACTACGTGGGCCGCTTCGCGCTGACCGGACGTCAATCCGCGAACAACGTTTACTACAGCAACGGCTACTTGGTCGTCGCGACCGGTAACGGTGGCTTCCAGATTATCGAAGTAACCCAGGGCGTGGTCGCCGGTCTGCTTTCTATTCTGTAGTCGCAACCTGGCCAAGCGAGGGCGGGCATAGATCCTGTAGTCCTATAACTCCGTAAGCCGTTTAGGTTTGGGAGTGAATATGAACAAGATCAATGCCCGTGCATCGAATTTAGCTACTATCTGTCTAACAATTATCGGCACGGTACTGGCGCAGCCCGTATTCGCGGCTACGCTTCAGCAATGCATAGCGGACGTCTGTAAGGAAAAG
The DNA here is from genome assembly GCA_947444305.1 of Pseudobdellovibrionaceae bacterium. Lineage (GTDB taxonomy): Bacteria > Bdellovibrionota > Bdellovibrionia > Bdellovibrionales > UBA1609 > JALHOQ01. The sequence continues at coordinate 55,243 of CANEZP010000001.1, forward strand.
GCCCCCGCCGTCGGCATTGGATCGTTTTTGGCGCTCGAAAATAAGATCCATCCGGGACTGGAAGAATTTTACCGGCGCTACCAAAGCACGCTCAATCAAATCCGTATCGCAAGGGAGAAGCAGGTTCGTGAATCCGTGCAGGTGCTCGGCGAAACGCAGAAGATAACGGAGTCCATTCGTCGCATGTCCGATCAGGACTTGATGTCGTTATTCGTTGAGCGACAGCCTTGGAATTTAGGTACGGATAGAATCAACGGACGTTACGTCGTGGCCTGCAAGCCTCTCTCGGCCGATGCGCACATCGGCTCGGTGATCAAAGCTTTATTCCCGCGCCTGCTGACCGCAAGCTCGCTCTACGCTGCGCAATTGAAAATGAGTCAACTCAATGCCGAACCGCGCGCGGCGCTGAATCTGGTTGATGGACAAAAAACAGACTTATTTGTCTTGAACGAAATTAAAAGGAACATCGCAAAGCTGTTGCCGGCAGAGCGTGCCGTTTACACCCAAAAATTAAATCAACAGTTAGCTCAGTTTGAAAATTTCAAAGTTCAGTATGGCGAAAAACTTTATCTGTTTCTCGGAGAGCTGGATTTGGAAGTTCAAATTAAACTCGGACGCGTGACGTTTCAAGACGGCGAACGCGCGACGATTGAACAACTCATGATTAGCGATATTCCCGGGGTGATTCATAATCGCCAAAAGGGTATCGCCGCCATCGATCAAATCTATTCGCCCGCAAAATGGGAGAAGACTTGTCGCTCGGCTTATAACAGGACTCTTCATTACGGACTTACCCCTGCCGAAAAGGACCTGGTCGAGAACGTAATGAAACCCGAAGCTTTGCGTCGCTCTGAGATTACGTTCCGTCATCTTTTCGGGCCTGAGCTCACGTCCGAAATTATGACTTACGTTCGGACGATGCAGATTTCGGCCCCGATGAGTTTGCCGGAGTATATTCAAATGATCGAGCAAAATATGAGTAGGGCCTTGGCGATGGCAAAGCGAACGGACTTAAGCCTGCTCGATCATTACCATATGGTGAATGGTCTCGGAAACGACAAGGATGGCGCGCTAGAGGGCTTGTGTAACGGCTGGATCTTTGATCCGGCACGTGACTCAGTCTCTGGTAACCACGTGATTCTGAGTAGTTATTCGGCAAAAAATTACGGCGTGGGAATTTCCATTTCTGTTCATGAAATAGCGCACGCGGCGAGCGTAGCTTTGGATCTTCTGAAGCACCGCGGAGTTTCGATCACACCGTACGAAGATATACGAACCTGCATATCGAAGAATTACGAAGCGTCATCGCGCAAAGCCGAGTATGACCACAGTCGGTTCAACGCGGATAAACTTTGGACGGAAGAAGATTGGGCCGATGCTTTCGCCGGTTACGCCATCCGTGATTTAAATATAATCGATATGTGCGGTATTTTGGGCGCGGCTCCTGAATTAGACTACGTCAAATTGAAGGATCGGAAGACCGATACGCACTCGCCGACTTTCTACCGCATTCTCAACATCGACATGCATCAGGGGGGCCGGGGCGCCGATCAATGTCGGGAACCTTTGAAAAATCACCTAGAGGAAACGAACTTCAAAGACTGCATCTCGCCCCTTATCCGATAACTACTCAATGATGTGGGAACGATCACGGTTCATCAACAACGCCGCGAGCGCGCCGATCAGCGCCCCGCCGATGTGCGCCGCGTGGGCGATGCCGCCCAAGGCCGGGCTTCGCTGCAACAGCCAGATCATAATGACTTCCCAGCCGATCTTTAAAACAAAAAGCACCTTCGCCGAGAAACGCAGCCAGTGCGGTCGGAAAAAGAAAAGGTAAAGCACGCCGACCTTCGTGTGCGGGAAGCGCAGCATGTAATAAGCGAGAATACCGAACACGCCGGCGCTCGCGCCGACCACCGGGACATTGCTCGCGCCCGTAAAAGACCATTGCAGCGCGAGGCCCGCGAAGTGGGAAGCGAACAACAACAGCAAAAATGGAAGCGAACCGATGTCATCCTCGACGTCATCGCCGAAGACGGTCAGGAAATACATATTGCCGATCAAATGAAAAATCCCGGCGTGCATGAAGAAGGAAGTAAACCAAGTCAGCCCCGAAAAGCGCCACGGCAATTCGGGCACGAAGCCGAAGGTGTTAATCGCCGTCGCCGAATTATGAGTTAAAACGAAGGCCGCGACGCCCATGAAAACCACGAGCCAAGTCAGCAGCGGATAATCGCGCAGCGCGGGCCGGTTCATTTCAACGGGCAGGCCCGCGATCGCCGGCAACCATTTCCAACTTTCCTCGGGTCCGGTTTGCGAAATGAATTCGGCTTCGACCGGCCGCTGAGATTCCGCGGTAAGCTCGGTCAGGGCAATCGCGTACTCGCGCATCTGTTGCGGGGTTTTCTGAACTTTTTTGCGTGATTCTTTGAGCTTCGAAAAATCGACGATCTCGCCTTGATCCAACCACAAGATGTGACACGTACGGCAGACATCAACCTCGACGGGGACGTCCGTGCCGTGTATCACCGGCCGCAAACTTAAGCTGCAACTTGGGCAGGGGCGGCCTTCGGCTTTGGCGTGACCGCTCTGCAACCATAAATTGCGCACGTTCGGTTCGCCGATCAACTTCTTCAGCGCCGACATGCCAACCATGTGACCGGAGCAATTGGTGCAACCCCAATAAACTTTGTCGTCGACCTGCTGCTTTTTAAGCTTAAGAACGCACTCCGGGCATTGATACATGAGAATATTGAAGCACGGCAGGAGGGAGGGCGCAACCGGCGCAATGAACCGGTCGCGCTTGATCAGACTACCTTACGTAAAGAACGCCGGCCCGGCCCGTGGGCACGAAGTCGCCGGTGGAAGGAATGCCTTTTTGGATTCGCCCGGTCACGTTGAGATTCGACCAACCCCCGACTTCACGGCCCGACGAATCTTTGGTGATTCGGAAGGGGCAATTCGCGTTATCCGATTGCGGAAAGACGCTGGCGCCGAAGGGTTTAGCGTCACGGGGCTTAACGTAAACCTGATCCATGCTGATCGGATAGGCTTGGCAATTATGGGCGACCCAAATCAGTTGACCGCCCGAATCCGAAGTCTGCGCGCCTAAAGTTTGCACATTGACGTTCGAAAGGATCGCCTTCCCGATGGGGCCGCGGTCGATCGGAATCTGAAAACCTTGATAGTAGCTGGATCCGGTAAAATTATGAATGCGCAGTTCTTTTACGCCGCCGAAAGGTTGCACGAGATCGGCGTGCCAAGTCGAATTCTTACCCATAATTCCATCGACGCGGAAGTTTTGAATTTGGACCGTAGCCAAGGGCGCGTTGATCGCGATCGCATCACTCTCACCGCCGCCGGAGGCGTCGACCAAGATGCCTTCGATGTGGACGGTGCCCGTACTTTTCGCGACGTAAATCGCGCGCTGGTTCACGCCACCGAGGCCGTTCGCCGATTTAGGAATCGTGATGTGTCCACCGACCACCACGATGTTGTGTCCGCCGACGAGAGCGAGACCACCCGTTTTTTTGTATGGCGGCAGCTTAATGACATAATCTTTGGCCGTATCTAAATTCAATAAACTCAAACCATTCCCGACTTCAATGGTGGTGGGATTCACCAGCGCGGGCGGTGCGTAGCGAAGGGTGGTTGAAGCGACGGGCGTGGGCGCAGGTACGGGGGTCGGGGTAGGCACCGGGACCGGGACCGGGTTCGCCGGTTCAACGGGATTTACGGGCGTAGCTAATTCCGCAAACCGAACAGCTCTGGCTTCCAAGGTCGAACCGAGCCGGCCGGCTTTCGAAACATACAGGCGCACGTGCTCCGCTTTTAAAGGAACGACGAAGTCGATGTTTAGCGGCGCAAAATCCGCGGAAGAAATTTTTATTTTTTGATCACCGAGCATATTCCAGTTCATATCAAAGAACTGAACGCCCATGACCGCGGTCTCGGAGCTGTTGTCGGTTTTGCCTTCGGCGCTCGCGCGGTAAGATTTCCCTGCACGAACTTGGCCGGTGATTTCATTACGAGCCAGTCCTGAAGGACCGGCTATTCTTACGACGACGTCGTCGGTCCCCTCCATTACGGAAACGTTCGCGGAGCCCGTTTGGTACCAACCGGTGACTTTTTCTTCGACTGAATTGGGCGAGACGACCGAACTGACTTCCCGCTGCTGCTGGACGGACATTTTTCCGCAGGCCGAGAGAGTGAGTAAGGGGATTAACAAAAAACTTTTCGAGAATCTAAACGTGCTGCTGGTGTTCATTTTTTTCTCCTTCGTTGTTATGTCCTCATCATGAAGGGACCGAAGGATTGGTTCGAATAACAAATTTGGTGAGATCGGCGAGCCGTTTCAGTTTGGGAATGCTAAGCCGCGGTGGCGGCGGCGGTGAGTACGTAAACCGTGGCGGGCCCTTTGCCGAGCTTATTGGCCTGCCCGGCGCCGATGGCCCAGGCGAGAAAACGCTGTGAGCTTCCCGCCGATAAACCGAGCAAAGCTCTGACTTCGGTATTCGTGAAAGGCCGCGTACCGAATTGAGATTGAATTCGGGAAATAAAAAACTCTTCGTTTGAAGGTTTCCTTCTGTCTAACGAGACGCGCACGAAGAGTTCACCCAATTTGGCCGAGTAGCGGCCGTCTTCTTCGGCGATCGTTAACGGGAGCCCGGCGGCGTTCAATATGCGTCGTGCGCGGTAAACTAACTGCCGGACCCGCTGGGGCGATGAAAAAACATCGAAATATTCATCGGGAAACATTTCACCGAAAATAGAACCGGTCCGAACGGGGCTATACAAATCACGCAGGAGAAACTCGAGCAACTGGTGAGTCTTCTGACCCCGCCCGGGTAAAACCGTGGCGTCGTTTGTGCGCATTGAGCGGTCGATCATCCCGGAAGCGAGATCAAAGATGGGCGCGGCCGGGCCGGCTTCACCGATGGTGGAGAGGCGAGTGCGGGGAGCGTGCCCGGTTTCCTGCTCGATTCGGCGCCGGTAGGATTCGTAGGGCGTACCGAAGTAAAGACGGTCAAATATTTTTTCATCGTAAGTAATTTTGAGCGCGTAAAGATCGCATTCTCGTACACTTTCCCAGTCTTTTCGTCGGAGAGCTTCGACGCGAAATGCTTCGATCGGGGATAAAGACCGGGACTCGAGCGCCGACAGAAACGCTTGCCATTTCGAAACGTGAAGGCTGTCTCGGGTTGGGCCGGCGCTAAGAATAAGTTCGCTTTCGTTTAAGTTAAACCGGGCGGCGGAGTAATCGCCCTGCGCGATACAGCACTGGGCCCGTAATTCCAAACAATTCGCGCGAAGCCTCAAGGCACCGGCGGCGGCGGCTCGTTCAGTCGCCATTGCCAATTGCTCAAGCGCTTCGGCGTACTCGCCCGTCGCGATCAACGCGGCCGATAGATTGACGCGCGCGATGAGCCGCGTGTATTCGTTCGGCGCCAGTTTCAGGTAGCGTTTTAGAAACGGAACGGCCGTTGAGTATTCCCAACGGCTGAAATGGCAACTAAACTTTCCGAATAGCGATTCGGGATGGGCATCCGAATCTATCGTAGAGAGAAGGTCCATCGCTTCCGACGTGGCGCCACTTCGCTCAAGCAAAATAGCGTACTCGATAAGTTCATCCGCGTGAGCGGGCCGGACGGTAAGCTCGATCACGGGCCGGACGATCGGATTGAGCAGTCTTAAACCTAAATTGATTAGGCGTGTACGGCGTGCGAGGTTCGCCAGCGGCATTCGCCATTCGCGGGGCACTTGATTTGGAACAACCGTCTTTAGAAGTGCCGCGGCACTTTTGATTTGGCCCGAGCGGATTTGCCGCTCGGCTTGCTGGTGAAGAGACTTCCAATCATTCATGAACCGGGATAGCAGGTGATCGCTATTCTCTGCGCGGGCGGAGCCTGAATCGAAGGTAAGGTCGCGACCGGGGCTTGTAAATTACCCGCATCGGCCGGCGAGAATTCCATCACCCCGGTTTGACCGTCGGTCTTCACAAAAACTTTTACGCGCCATTTCTTGCCGTCTTGCCAGACGGTGGCGACGTAGACATCGTAGACCCCTGTCCCGGAGCGGTAATATCTCAATTCGACATCAACCATGGCGATGGGCGTGGCGACCGAGTTTCGGTCTTTGTCGTAGTAACCGATTTTCAGTTGCGCCGTAAACGGCTGGACGGAGTTTGCGACTTTGGCCGGCCGGATCACCGTGTCGGCGACGACCATATATTTTCCTTCAATAAATTCCCGCTGCTGCGATCCACGGCAAAGTCTCGAGGTGAATTGAAGTTCAGGCCGGTCTTGATCGAGCACGTGCCCGTCTAAAATCGCGTTGCTTAGGTTGTGCCCCATAAGGTTTAGCGATCCGAAGTCGATCGCGATGGGCTTTACGTCCGCGCAGTTTTTTCGCGTCATCCAGGCCGCGCCTTGATCATCAATTTCGACCACCGTTTTGGTGGCGGCGCCGTCCGCGCAGACGTTCGCTTCAGCGCTGCGAGCAACGTAGCGCATCTTTCCGTCGTAGGAGGTGCCGTTTCCCGAGGCCTTAACTTCTTGAGAGGCTGAATCTTTTGAATTTAATCCGGCATATGTGCAATGCGTAGAGCAAACTGCAGTAAGGAAAAGTATCAAGGCGTCAGCGAAGCGGTTTCTCAAAGTTTTGCTAAACATATCTTATTATCGGCTAAGACCGCGGTTAATCCCCAAAAAGCGCGTCGTGTTCTAATATGAACCGGTATCGTCGGATAAAACGGCCCTCGGCAACTTTTGTTTCAACTATCGTCGAAAGTTCCGACAAAATGCGCATGGCGGTGGGTCTTAAACCCGGTTGTAAGTCGGCAGCGGCGCTCATACACTAAGGACCTCTATTCACCGGCCAGGGGCACGTTATCGCAAATGACAAAGACCATCCTTCAAATAAATTTCGGGGTAATACGGATCAGAGTCTGAAAGATGAGCGAGGTAAGACCGATGCCTACCTCTTAAAGAAGAGTAACGCCGTCACGAAAGAGGCCGAGGACGCCATTCAAAGTAACCGGGTTTTGGCCGATGAAAAACGGCAAAGCACCGGGGGCGGAGAACCGAAGGCCACGGGCGAACGCGAGCGTTCGGATACGGCCTTAAACCTACAACGAAAAGTCGAAGACACGGTACGCACCAAAGAGCGATTTCAGCGAAGGCTTATTGCGGAAGCGCTACTCGATCATGAGCGTAAAGAAACAGACCTGCATCTGCTTGATGAACGGGCGGACATCGACCTCCGAACCGAATTGAATCTTGCGTTGCTTACCGATGAGAAATCGTCGCATGACCAGACAAAAACGGCCTTGGTGTCGCGCAATCAATTTCTGGCCGTCGTCAGCCACGATCTTAGGAACCCGCTCAGTAGCATTTCGATGAGCGCGGCGCTTATGCGCGAATGCTTGGATGAAACCGGTGGCGACTTCAAAGAACCCTTCAAATATCTGGAGATCATCGAAAGAAACGCCGCGAACATGGAGCGGATGGTCAGTGATTTGTTAGACGTTGAGCGCATATCTAACGGAAATCTGAAAGTGCAGCCCACAATGGGTAACGTGAATGAGTTGTTGGACGAATGCCTAAATCTGTTTAAGCCGATTTTGGAAACAAAAAAGTTCACCATGACGGTCCGCCGGCCGGAGCAAAAAGTTTTGGCCTCTTTCGATCACGACCGCATTCTGCAAGTCCTTTCAAATCTCATCGCGAACGCGATTAAGTTCACCCCAAAAAACGGGAAGATCGTGCTGTCCGCAGATGAAAAAGATAACGCCGTCGAAATCTCCGTTGCGGATAACGGTCCGGGTATTCCGGCCGGAAAATTAGCGCAGATCTTTGACCGTTTCTCACAGCTTGTTTCGAACGACCGCCGCGGTTTAGGTTTGGGACTATTTATTTCGAAATGGATCGTCGAGGCGCATGGCGGAAAGATCTGGGCAACTTCCCGCGCCGACGAAGGAAGCCAGTTCCACTTCGTAATTCCGGCGAGTCAGGCCGTTAGCGTTTAAGAGACGAAGGTCAGGTTGGTCCTTTACACCGTGCGAAGAAGCCGTCGCCGATGCGCGGCGTCTCGACGAACTTAAGCCGTAGTGTCACCTTGGCGTCAGTGCGGAGGGTGAGCTTTGAATATCGATACGGAAACCACCAACATCGTGATGGCGGCGCTAAACAACTGTGATCGGGAACCGATTCACATTCCGGGCGCGATCCAGCCGCACGGAGTCTTATTCGTCCTAGATCCATCAACGTTTCAGATCCGTAACTGCTCGGAAAATGTCGGAGAATTTTTTGGGAAAGCGCCGCAACAGCTGGTCGGTTTTGACTTTCTCACGCTGATTCAAGAGCCCCAACGAATTCGTTTACAAAAAGCTTTATCGAATCGATCGGCCAAGCGATTCAGCACGCATCGGTTAAGGGTCCTCGGCGATGACGTAAACCACTTCGATTGCTCGGCGCACATTTTCAAGAATAACATCATCGTCGAATTGGAGCCGGCCACCCAGAGTGACGTCGGCGCGGTCGAGATGTTCGAGGCGGCACGCTCGTCGGCCGGGCGCATGCGCCAGTTAAAAAATATCGACGAAGCGAGCGCGCTGCTCGTGAACGAAGTAAGGGCCGTGACCGGCTTCGATCGCGTTGTTCTATACAAGTTCGATAATGATTGGAACGGGCACGTCATCGCCGAGGCGAAATCGGATACCGTCGAATCGTACCTCGACCTACATTTTCCGGCGACGGATATCCCGCAACAAGTCCGCAACCTCTTCGTGCTCAACCGCATGCGGCTCATTCCCGAGGTGCATTTCAAACCGAGCCGGCTCTGGCCCGCCGAGGGCATCGACGGGTTGCCGATCGACCTTAGCCTCTCCGTCTTGCGGAACGTTTCGCCGATTCACGTCGAGTACCTTAAAAATATGAAGGTCAACGCCTCCATGAGTTGCTCGATCATAAAAGACGGCAAGCTCTGGGGCTTGGTTTCCTGCGTGCACGAGGCCGGCACGAAGCGCGTCGACTCGAACGTCAGATTTTTCGTCGACTACCTTTCGGAGGCTTACGCCAGTCTACTTTTTTTATCCGAAAGTGAGAACGACCTCGTTACGCGAGCCGAATTGACCGAAGCGCAAAGCGATCTCATTTCAAAAATGAGCGATTCAGAAATCTTCATGGACGGGTTGATTCATAATCCGGCGCTTTACCTGCGCCTCGGCGGCGCGACCTCCGGCGCCGTTTTAATGGACGGGATGTGGTACCCGATCGGCGATGCGCCCGGAATGGACCAACTCAACCTGATCCGTGAAATAGTTGAGCCGCTGCTGTCCGAAGACGTTTTCACCACGTCCTCGTTATCAAAGATCGATCCACGCGCGATTGTTTTTAAAGACAAAGCCGCGGGCGTGGCGTGCTTCTCCACTTCGCGCGCGCAAACGACCTATTTCTTTTGGTTCCGGCCCGAGGTGATCCAAACGGTGAAGTGGGGCGGTAACCCGAATAAACCCGTCGAAGTCGAGGCCGGCCAGCATGTTTTGCACCCGCGAAAATCCTTCGAGATCTGGAAGCAGAATGTTCAACATAATTCTTTTTCGTGGTCCGCGGAAACGGTGCGCGCAATCTCACGGTTTAAAGCGGGCATTATCCAACTCGTTATGGAGAAGATGGAGAAGATCAGCCAGCTCAATCTAGAGCTTGAGCGAAGCAACACCGAGCTGGATTCGTTTGCTTACGCGGCCTCGCACGACATGAAAGAACCGTTGCGCGGAATTCACAACTACGCGGCGCTGTTGTTGCAAAGTCCGGACGAAAAAATATCCGATGCCGGTAAGAGCCGGTTGGAGACCATTCTTAGGCTGACTCAACGGTCGGAAGATTTGATCAACAGCTTGTTGCACTACTCGCAGCTCGGGCGAACCGACATTCAACTGTCTTCGACTAGCCTCAACGAAGTTGCGAAAAAAGCCCTCGATTCATTGAGAAGCCGCATCGAAGAAGAACAGGCCGACGTGCAAATTTCGGATTTACCCGCGGTGCTCGGTGACGCGGTTCAACTCATCGAAGTGTTTACGAACCTAATGACCAACGGCTTGAAATATAATTTGGCCGAGCATAAAGTGATCACCATAGGACCGACAAAAGTGGACGACGAAAACTTCGTCGGAATTTACGTGAAGGACAACGGCATCGGCATCGAAGAGATTCACCAAAGCGCAGTGTTCAAAATTTTTAAAAGACTTCACGCCCGCAACAAATTCGGCGGCGGGTCCGGTACGGGTTTGACGATCGTTAAACGAATCGTCGAAAGGCACGGCGGCCGCGTTTGGGTTGATTCAAAACCGAAGGAAGGCACCACCTTCTTTTTCACCCTCCCAAGAGCGAAGTGAAATGGCCGAGGAGACAATCCGGCCGATTTTAATCGTTGAGGACAGCGACGAAGATTTCGAGGTGCTCGAGATCATGTTCAAACGTAAAGACATCCGAAACCCGCTTTTCCGGCTCGCGGTCGGTGACGAGGTCCTGCCTTTTTTGCAGAACCTTAAAATGGAGCATAGAGCCTTGCCCGGCCTGATCATCCTGGATTTGAACATCATAGGCATCGACGGCCGTGAGGTTCTTAAGAGAATAAAAGCAGACGATAGTCTGCGCACGATCCCGGTTGCGGTCTATTCGACGTCTTCAAGCGGGCGGGATGTCGAGGCTTGTTACAACAACGGGGCGAACAGTTATTCCGTTAAACCGGTGGACTTTTCCAAGCTCGAGGACTTCGTCGAGAGTATAAAGAAGTTTTGGCTTACCCACGTTATTTTGCCTACGTAAGCAAATGCCGCGTCCCATCCTAAATATCTTGTCTATTTTCATCCGGGAAATTACGTAAGACACTCAATCCCGGGAGAAACTTGCCTGAGCCAGTCGCGTATATTACGGCACATTTTGATCGTCGACGATTCCGAAGAGGATCGCACCGTCGTTAAAGACTGGTTGTCTAAAAACGACGACTACACCTACACGTTTGAAGAAGCCGAGTCGGTTGAAGACGGCATCGCTATTTATTCCGAACGTGTCTTCGATTGCATTATCCTCGATCACTCGTTTCCGATCGACAACGCGGTGGGGTTCTTGCAAAAAACGGTCGGCAACGATCGGATAAAATTTCCGGCCCCGGTCATCGTCATCACCGGGCAGGGCAACGAGAAGGTCGCGGTCGACGCGGTCAAGGCCGGCGCGCAAAACTACATAAGCAAAAAAGAGCTAGCTAGTGCCGCACAAAGCAATCACCGCTTACTCGACGAAGCCATCTCCGAATTCAGGCACAACCGTGAACTGAAAAAGAGCCACAACGAGCGCGATCGTTTGCTCGCGAAGCTAAAGAAAAAAACGCGCGAATTAACCAGAGCGAAGGCCGAAGCCGATACCGCCAACGTTGCTAAGAGTGCTTTCCTCGCGAACATGAGCCACGAAATCCGCTCACCGCTGACGGCAATCATAGGTTTCACCGACCTATTGATGAACAGCGGCGTAGCCGAATACGACAAGCCTTACCTCTACGAAACGATAAACAAAAACGGCAAACATCTTCTATCGGTAATCAACGACATCCTTGATCTGTCGAAAGTTGAAGCCGGTAAGGTCGCGTTGACCTACTCAAAATTCGACGTGCGAAATTTAGTCGAAGACGTGGCCGATAGCTTTCGCAAAGGTTTCGAGGCCAAGGGCGTAAAGCTTAGGATCTTCTACAGCACCCGCGCCGTATGTGAAATTCAGAGTGATCCGACACGGGTAAGGCAGATCCTTACGAATCTACTGGCAAACTCTTTGAAATTTACTTTGCACGGTGACGTAAGCCTCGCGGTCCAAGGTTGCGCGGATGAAGGCCCGGCCGAGGAAATCTCCATCATCGTTTCGGACACCGGCGTCGGCATGACCCGCGCCGAAACCAAAAAAATCTTTCGCCGCTTCGTTCAAGCGAACGACGAAGTCGGCACGCGCTTCGGTGGCACGGGGCTCGGGCTGGCCTTATCAAAAAACTTGGCGTCCCTCATCGGCGGGGATTTGAAACTGATCTCTAGTGAAGAGGGCGTCGGCAGCGTTTTTAAACTGCGGCTGCCGTTTAATCCTCCGGACATTTCGACGGTCTTGCACGTGCAATCGGCCGGTTCCTCCTTGGGCGTTTCTCTTAAAGGCCTTCGGATTCTCGTCGCCGACGATTCTTTCGATAATCAATTTTTGATTCGCCGTTACCTCGAGCGCGCGGGCGCCCACGTTGCGTGCGTCGACGACGGTCAGGAATTGATCGAGGCCGAGCGTGAATCCGATTACGACATCATCGTCGCCGACGTAAAGATGCCGGTCATGGATGGGCACGAGGCGGGCCGCATCTTGCGTGCGAGGGGTGTGACTATCCCCATCATCGGTTTGAGCGCCAGCGCCATGCCCGACGACATAGCGCGCTCCTCGGCGGCGGGTTTCAATGATCAGTTGAGTAAACCGATCAATGCCGATGAACTCATCCGCTCGATTTATAATCTCACGGCCGTGCACCGGCGCAACACCGGTGATGAACGTGGCTCCGGTTCGCCCGAAATCTAGATTGAACGATGGCTTTTGATTATTCGCAGAACTTTAAAAAGCTTAATTTCCGGGAAAATCCCGAGCTCTACCGCGTCGGCATCGGCGAGCAGGGCGTGCTGTTGGCCGAACCGTATAAATCTGAATTACTTCCGCATTGGCGTTTCAAAAACGTCGAAGTGGCACGCGTATCGGCCGCGGCGTTGACCGAAGCCTTCCACAAATACCGGCGCGAAGGCGATTTCGCCGGCATGGACATGGCCCGGAAGTTTATCCAAATGGGCTACACGCGGTCGCGTCGCTACGCCAACCACCGCTCGGGTCAAAAGTACGAAGGCGCCGTGCCGCGGGCCTTACGGGGCGTGAGCGGAGCGCACGGGCGCGCCGTTCTGCCGCGCGAGCCCGACGAAGAGAAAGCTAAATCCGCGCTAGTGTTCAAGAAAGCGTGGGATGCGGTCGAAGCGTGCGCGGAATATCGTGAACTCAAACGGGAGTGGAAAACCTGGTACGGCTGACTAAACCCATTTTGTTACCGGGGCATTAAGTTCAAGGAATGGGGCAGCCACGTTCCAATTCGCCCGAATCGTTTGCCTTTAATCCCGGGCGCGATTACTTTCAGGAGATCAGGACGGATCATTGAATGCAGAAGCCCCCTAAACCGAGTTCGGAAGAACGCCGGTTGGAAACGCTTAAAAACTACGCGATCTTGGATTCGGTTCCCGAATCCGTCTTCGACAATATCACGCTGCTCGCTTCGCAAATCTGCGGTACCCCGATCGCCTTAATTTCTCTCATCGATGAAGACCGGCAGTGGTTTAAATCTAAGCGTGGTCTCGACGCGCAGGAAACGCCCCGGGACATTTCCTTTTGTGGCCACGCCATCGGCGCCGGCCAGGAAGTCTTCGAAGTTCCGAATTCCTTCGACGACAAAAGATTTCTCGACAATCCACTCGTCACCGGCGGACCGAACGTCGTGTTCTACGCCGGCGCACCGCTCATGGCTCCGAACGGTGAGTTGATGGGTACTTTGTGCGTGATCGATCACAAGCCTAAACAACTCTCTGTCGAACAGCGTGATGCGCTCAAGGCCTTGGCCGAACAGGTCATGGCGCTCTTTCAATCTAGGCGCAACAGCCAGATTTTGCTCGAGCAACAGGAGCGCGAGCGCGCGATCGCCGGCGCCGCCGAGAAGACCCGCAAGAATCTTCAGCTCGTATTCGATATTTCGCCCGCGGGCATGGCCATCGTCCGCCAACCACATTTTGTTTTTGAAAAAGTAAACGGTGCGTTCATGCAACTCGTCGGCCCGCGTGAATACGTGGCCCGAAACTTCGCCGACGTATTTGAAGACTTCCCGGATTTTCCCTTCATTGATGCGATGAAGATCGTTTACAAAGACGGCAAGCGGCGCTTCGACAAAGAAGCCGCGCTGAAGGTCCCGGGCAGCGACGGGAAGTTAGCTAAGCGCTTCTACAATATTTCTTACGCCAGACTCGACGGCGTGGACGATTCCGATCACGGCATTTTGATCCAGTTGATCGACGTCACCGATGACGTGCGCGCACGCGAGGCTCTGTACCAAAAGAACGAATTGATTTTTGAAACTCAGCGCTTACTCGCCGCCGCGACCAAAGTGGCGAAGGTCGGGTTCTTCGAATGGAAGATTGCGGAAAATGTAGTTACGTTTAGCGAACAGATGCAGGAAGACTGGGGCATCAAAGCCAACGTTCCACTCGAAACGATTTTCCAACAGATACTGCCCGAAGATCGCGAAGAGACTTTGCGCAAGATTCAGTCGTCGGTAGATTCACGCACACCCTACATTTCCGAGTACCGTATCCGCCGCCCCGGTCAGGAAGGCTTTACGTGGATCGAAGCGCAAGGTGAAGTGACCTTCGACGAAAGCGGACGTCCGCTGACTTTCCTGGGCACCTCGGTCAACATCACGGCCCGCAAAAACGCCGAGCACGAAGTGCAAGCGATCGCGAACTCTATCCCGCAGCTCGCTTGGACGGCCGATGCGACCGGCTACGTGAGCTGGTACAATCGCCGGTGGTACGACTACACCGGAACCAACTTCGAAGAGATGGCCGGTTGGGGATGGGGCAGCGTCATCGATCCCGACCACCTCGTTCGCGTGATCGGTAAATACCGTGAATGTCTCGAGTCGGGCGAAAACTGGGAAGATGTCTTTCCGATCCGCGGCGCCGACGGCAAATATCGGTGGTTTCTTTCCCAGGCGACCCCCATCCGTGACGAAAACGGCAAGATCAAACGCTGGTTCGGCGCGAACACGGACATCACCACGCAAAAAGAAAACGAAGATGCCCGCACCAGGCTCGCGGCCGTGGTCGAAAGCAGCCGCGACTTCATCGGCATGACCGACGCGCATTTTAAACCGATTTTTTTGAACCGGGGCGGGCGCGCGATGACCGGTTTCGGCGAACGGGACATCACGCAAGCGAACCTCGAACAATTTTTTTCTCCTCGCGATATTCCGCGCATTAAAGACGAGGTTTACCCGGCGGCGCAATCAAAGGGCTACTGGGAAGGTGAGTTGAGCTTTCGTCACTTCGAGACGGGCCGGCCCATTCCCGTGCTCTACAATCTCTTTCCCATCCGTGACGAGAAGAGCGGCGCCACCATCGGCTACGCCACGGTGACGCGTGACATTTCCGACAGGAAATTGTTTGAACTCAATCTCGAAGAGTCGCGCGACGCGGCCGAAAAAGCCAACAGCGCCAAGAGCGTCTTCCTCGCCAATATGTCACACGAAATTCGTTCGCCACTCGGCGCGATCATGGGATTTTCGGAACTCATCAAAAGCTCCGACATAACAAAAGACGAACTCTCTAATTTTATCTCTATCGTCGATAGAAACTCGAACCACGTTCTTCGTATCATCGACGACATTCTTGATTTGTCGAAAGTTGAAGCCGGCAAAATGTTGGTGGAGCATATTGTCTTCTCGCTTCCGGACCTGCTCGCCGATTTTTCCTCGCTCATGGGTTTGAGGGCGCGCGACAAGGGGATCGATTTTGAATTAAGAATTCCGACCAAGATCCCCGAGAAAGCGATCTCCGATCCGACACGGCTTCGTCAAATTTTGAACAACGTGGTGGGAAATGCGCTGAAGTTTACGGAGCGTGGGCGCGTGCAGATGACGGTCTTGTTCGAGGATGGCAAACTCCGGTTCGTCGTTACCGACACGGGCATCGGTCTTGAAAAAACCCAAGCCGATAAGCTTTTCCAGGCGTTTCAGCAAGCCGATGTTTCAACGACACGTAAATTCGGCGGCACCGGTTTGGGCCTTGTACTTACCCGCCGGATTGCCGAACTCATGGGCGGCGAATTTTATCTTGAAAAAAGTGAGCTCGGGCAGGGCAGTACGTTCGTGGCGTCCGTACTTATCAAGCTCATGCCCGGAACCAAGATGGTCGATTCGGCAGGTCTTGAATTTGCGACGACGGTCGCGAAAGCGAAGGAGCCTGCGAAACCGCTTAACGGTTTACGTATTTTGGTCATTGAAGATTCGCCGGATAACCAAGCGCTGTTCGAGATTCTCCTTACGAAACTAGGGGCCACCATCGAGATCGGCAAAGACGGTCACGAAGGCGTTGAGCTCTCCAGGACGGGCACGTACGACGTTGTTCTCTGCGACGTTCAGATGCCGCGCATGGATGGTTACGAAGTCATCGCCGAGTTAAAAAAACGTGATTTCAAAGTTCCCGTCGTCGCGTTGACGGCCCACGCGATGAAGGAGGAGCGTGACCGCGCACTCAAGGCCGGATTCACCGACTTCCTCTCGAAGCCAATCCACAAAGAAGCCCTGATCGAAACACTTTTGCGCGTCACTCGCGTCCCATTACGAGATAGCTAAGCGAAGCGGTGGGTCTCTTCGCGCTTTATTGCTAACCTTTAAGAATGAAAATCAGCCTTGGTCCGTCCAAACTCCTCAGTGCTTGCGCGCTCATCGTCCTGCCTGTTCTCTTCCTAAATCTATCTTCGCCGTCCCCGGCCGCGATTCAAGTCGAACCACTCCACGGCGCGGGCTCCCTCGGTGTTTATGTCATGGGGGGCAAATTTCAGAGTTTGCGCATGATGCGTGAACATATGAAAAGCATCGGGGTAAACTCAGTCCGGTTGCTCATCAGCTTTGATTCCGCAAACATGATGAAGTTCTACGGAATTGATACGGGCCATTGCCGAGACCTCGCGTGCATCATCGCCAACCCGGAAATTTCGGCCTTTCTTTCGGACGAAGCCTTTAAGTCGGTGGCGCTAACCACTTACGATTTCAGTTCCGCCAACGGCGAACTCTTAGATGCCGCAAAGTTAAAACTTAAGCGCGACGCGGTCTTAAATGAATACAATAACTTCTTCCGTGAGATCGCACGGCACGCCAATCCAAAAAAGAAAGTCATCGTCGCGAATTGGGAGGGCGACAACCAAGCTTTTTGCGGAGCCTCCTACGCATTCTCGCAATTATCGCAAGCGAAGCGTCTCCAAGTATGTCCGTCGGCCGAGAAAAATATTTGGGGTTTGGCCGCTTGGGCGAACTTACGGCAAGAGGCACTCGTTAAATTTCGCGCTAACAATACGCTCTCTTTTCAGCTGCTCCACGCGGTCGAATTCAACTCCATCCGCCACTTGCAAAAACAGAACGTCACCTCGGTGCTTGAGTTGATCACCAAGGGCCGGATCGCCTGCGATTGGGCGAGTTACTCTTCGTACGAAAGTTTGAACGACAATCGACTGGCCGATGATCTTCGCGCCATAAAAAGTCAGTTAGGCTCTAAGCCGCTGATGATCGGGGAGTTTGGTTATTCGGGCATTCAACGGCGAGATTATATCGAACAACTCTCGGCGGCGATAAAGCTACTGCAAGATTTTAGAGCGGAAATTCCTCTGTCGTTCATATGGCAAATGTACGAGGACATTTCCGTCTCGGACAACGGCTACGCCTTGTTCGCGAGTAACGGCGCTGCGCAAATGCACATTCGTGGGGAACCCTTTTCGATTCCACGCGCCGCTGCCGTCAGATTCACAAGCCCCGAACGCAAGTACGTGGAGATTTACGGCAGATTTCCGCATTTCGAAGGGAGCCAGGTTTGGGCAAGCTGTTCTGGATTCGATCGTCAGCTCACGGTTATTTACGCAGGCGAACGTCAGATCAATGTGCAGTTACCGGTAGGCTCGAAGGATTGTCGTTTTCGCGTGATCTCGGCTTGGGGCGTGGCGGACGATTGGACGAATTCATTCTAAAAAAAACGGGGCACCCGCTGGGTACCCCGTATCGAACACAATATTGTTAACTTAGACTTAGTTGAATTCGAAGGGGAACGTAACGCTCGCTACGAGACCATCGGGATTGTAATCGATGTTCGTAGGAGTCGAAGAGCCGGCGCGTTTAAGATCAGCTTTGCCGTAGTGAATACGTTGCCACTCGATGTTGACGCTAACTTGCTCAAGTTTCAAGCCCGCGCCTACACGCCAGCCGGTTGCTTCTTCAAATTTAGGGTCAAAACCGTCTTTGCCTTTAGGATCCAAGTTACCGGCGAGAACGTAACCGCCGTACAAACGTACGCCGTAGTCTTTCATCTGGAAGCCAACAACGGGAGCGATATCCCACGATTGAGCTTTGACTTGGTAGTTGTTGGAGTTGTCGTTGAAGTTAAGGAAAGCATAACGAGCGTCGGCCGCTACGAAGAAGCGTTCCCAAACGTGAATACCTGCGCGACCAACGAGACCGAAGCCACGGGTTACCGCGGCAGAATTGGAACCACCGGCGTAATCGATATTCGACTCACCAACTTGGTAAGTAACACCGGGCTCGAGGAACAAGCCTGTGCCGTTTGATTCACCATCGGCGAAAGCCGATGCACCAGAGAACGAGAGGACCGCTGCGACTAGGACTTTTGAAAGTTTCATTTTTTCTCCTTAAGAAAAAATTTTGGGGATCAAACCTATGGACTTAGTTCCACATGTTTTTTACGTGTTCGATGAACTGGATAGAGCAGTGAATATGCCAACGATTGTTCGTTGATAAAGAGCTTATAAAAGGACCTTCGGTTCTCTTTATGAACGATATAAATCGCATTAAGGTAAAACTGCCCCAAAATATGGATTTTTGAAAGGCGCAATGCGCTTTAAACCGTAAGAAACACTCAGGAATTAAGTCACGCTTTGTACCTCTTAAGTGTGGTTGATTAGCATCATGTAAAGGCGATCTGGTGGGTTCAAAATGGAATCACCCGCGCGCTTCCGAGCGCGTGGTTTCTACGGCATGGAGAGATCTACACGCCCACGCTTTGTTCCCGGTGCACGAGCGGTGAAGCCCGAAACTGCTCGCACTGCTGAGGGGTCACTTCATCATTCACGAATTCAGCCTGACCGGAAAGCAGATTGGGCAGACCCGGGCTCGTGTGGCCGCAGTTGCATAGCATGTGCGCGATCTCGTGGGCGACCGTATCGTAGGCGGGATGCCGGGCCTTCACGTAATCGGGAGTATTGATTTGCGAGGCGATCCAGCCGGTGTACTCAAGAATTTTACGTGGTGAAGAATCCGAAAAATCTTCGCCGTAAGCTTCCGAGCCGGCGCCGTCGAAAAAAAATAATGCGGGCTTGGCGTGGCCGGGCATGACGGCCTCGGCGAGTTCTTGATCAAACGGCGGGCGGCGAGCAAAACCCGGCGCCTCGGCGTAATCGATTTTTACGGGAGCAAACCGGATTCCGCAACGTGCGAAAATTCGCTGCGCGCGTTCGACGTGGGGGTAAACGGTTTCGGGTCCCCACGCGCCGTTTTTCAAAACGATCAAATCCAAAGGGACGGTCAGCGGAACGTTACCCGTGGCCGCCGCGCCGGCGTGAAGATGAATTCCTAAAATTAAAAATAGATAAAACATCCGTCCCCCTGATTGTTTAGACCGCGGGGCGCGCGCAAATGGAAATTAGATTTTTTTGTCGCTGGTATCAACATGGTCACAAACCGCTTTTAAAATCCATCTCGGCGCGCTCGAGCATGGACTCGGCCTCGCGCCGCCGAGCCTCGTCGCGGGTGACCGTGTAAACTCGCACGAGGCCCGCCCAGCCGTCGCGAAAAGCGGGGTTGATGACCACCGACCGCCGGAAGGCTTCCTCGGCTTTGTCGTATTCGCCGCGGTTCAGGTAGATGGTCCCCAGGTTAGGCCACGCCAATAAACTATTAGGCGTGTTCGCAATGTCTTTTATAAATTCCGCTTCGGCCTCGTCCACCCGGCCCAGTCTTAACAACGCCACGCCTAAATTGTTATGCACTTGGCGCTCGCCCGGATTGAGGCGAAGGGCTTCCCGGTAATGCGCGATCGCGGAGCTGAGATCGTTCTTCGCTAAAAAAACGTCGCCGAGATGGGTATGCGCGAACGGGGAGTGCGGCGAGCCCTCAACACCGCGGCCGTAAAAACTTGCGGCGTCGGCGTAGTTAAATTGATGGACGACGTTCAAGGCAATTAGGATAAGGAGCGCAGCGGCGGCGCCGGTTCTAAAAAGCGCTGGATTCAAGCGTTGCCACCGCAGAATGTTAAAACGAAATGGAAACTGAAGCAACGCGATCGCGACGCCGGCCATGGCGAGAAAACTTCGGTCCGCGCGCAAAATGTAAATCTCTTTTTGCGCGGGCACTAAATTCGCGAACGTGGGAAGCAAAAATCCGACAAACCAAAGAAGACCGAAAAGAATGAGCGGTTTCGTTTTGCAACGCCATACGGCCGCACCCGTCAGGACAAGCGCGACTAAGCCACCCGCGACCCAGATCCACCAACCCGTGTCGACGGCGGCCGGCAAGGTACTTAGCGGAAAAGGCAAAAGCAGCTGGCCCAAATAGATCGCGAGGAGCGGAAAGCCATGCCATAACGCTTCGAGCGCGCGGCCCGCGGCGGGACCTTGTTCGCCGCCCCCTTGCCGGATTAATAAATACCAGCTCAATGTCGTCGCGCCCCACGTAAACAAAGACCACGCCCATACCCTAAGCGAGCGGGTCCGTGACACCAGACACAAGTAGACGAAGCACAGCGCGGGTACGGCGATCGCGTTCTCTTTCGTGAGCAAAGCGAGCAATAACAGGGAAGCGTGCGCGGCTAACCAGCGGCGATTTCCGAGAGAATAACCGTAGGTAAGAATCGCGCCTAAACTAAATATAGCGAGTAGCAGCTCGTTCTGGCCGGGAATCCAAACCACGGTGCCCACGGTGAGCGGATGCGCGATCAGGAATAGCGTCGCGATCAAAGCGGCTTTGTTCGAAGCGCCCAACGTGCGGAATAAACTCACCAGCAAGGCCGCGGCGGCCCCCACTAAGAATAAATTGGTGAGATGAAACGGCCAAGGCAGGATTTCGTTCGTAAGCTGATGCGATATCCAGCCGCCCGCGATGTAAAAAGACGTCGAGACCGGCCGGTAGAAATTGTATTCGTTTCCGGAGGCGGCCCACACCGGCGCGAGAAAGGCCGCCGGGATACTCGAGAGTTTGCTGAAGTAAGCCGCGCGTTGCACGATGAGATAATCATCGAGGTAAACCCACGAAAAAAACAAAGCCGGCGAGTAAAGCAAAACGCTCGCCGCCGCCGCGAAGGCATGAGGAAATTTAGTCACGCGATAAGCGTATGCTAAACACCGTGCTTTGCAAGCGCACGTTCACTTTAGCTTAACGTCCGATTAAGCTTAACATAAGTTTGACTCCGATTTGAACGCCGGTAGCATGGAAGCCGATCGATCCATCGGGAGGAGGAAAAATCAGGTCACAAACCGACATTTATCTTTCGCAGTTCCGCGTTATAAAGCCTCCGTTCGAGCGTTCGCAAGGCGAGCTCAACCGATGGACTTTAGATCGTCATCTTGCCACAAGGGATTTGCGACCGCCCACGGATGACATGTCGCCGGCGCAGTACGAAAAAATTCACCAACGTTATGCCATTAAAGAAGCCCTCATCGCGAAACGCGCGTTCGAATGCGGGGACGTGACCGATCCCGATTTCGGCAACGCCCGAATCTATCCCGTCGGCCCGGGGCAATGGTCGGGCGCCGACATCGGGGTGCGCACGCAATTTTTCTCGGAACGTGCGCAAGCGGTGTTCAACGAATTTTACGAACGCAGTGAACGTACGCCGTCGCATATCGTTCACGTCACCTGCACCGGCTACCGGTCACCGAGCGCCGCCCAACTCTTGGTCGCGCGTAAAGGCTGGGGCTCGCGGGTAGGTGTAACTCATGCGTACCACATGGGCTGTTACGCTTCGCTGCCGGCCGTGCGCGTAGCCGAAGGGTTAGTTGCCGTAGCCGATTCAAAGGGAGACGACGGCCGCGATTTTACCGTCGATATCGTGCATACCGAAATGTGCGGCCTTCACATGAACGCCGCGGCCAATAGCGCCGAGCAAATCGTGGTGCAAAGCCTATTTGCCGACGGACACATCAAATACAGCGCGGGTTCGCACCCGAACGGCTACGCCAGCTACCGCGTTCTCGGCATCAAAGAAATGGTCGTCGCGGATTCGGAAGCCGATATGAGTTGGTCACCCGAAAGCTGGGGCCTGCAAATGAATCTTTCGCGCGAAGTGCCCGAGAAAATTCGTACCGGCATTCACGCTTTCTTCGAAGGTTTAGCCGCGCAATCCGGGCTCGACGTTAAAGCGCTACTCGCCGAAGGTGTCTTCGCGATCCATCCCGGCGGTCCGAAAATTATCCAGAGCGTTCAAGAGATATTAGGCTTAAGCGATTCGCAAACAAAATTCAGCAAACAAGTCTTACATGACCGCGGTAACATGTCCTCGGCGACGTTGCCCCACGTATGGGCCGAGATTCTCGAGTCCAAGCTCGCGACCGGCACCAAGGTGATTAGTTTCGCCTTCGGCCCGGGGCTCACCATCTTCGGATCCATCTTCGAAATCAATTAAGAAGCGCGACGAACTTCCGCAACGGGATGCTGCACGACGGGACGCTTTCGATCACGTCGATCAAGAGTTCGCCGTTTCGCCCGGCGATCAGGGCGTTGAGTTTAGCGCGATCGGGAGGGCAGTGGGTGAAGGCCAAAAGCTGATTCAATTGCGCTTCGGTGACGGGTTCGCTTAAAGACGTCGCGGCCGGCAGTAACTCTCCCGCTTCCTCAAGGCCGAACCGGCGTAGTGCGCGCACAATCGCGGGATCGGACGGCGTCTGAATTTCCATCGCGGCCCAAAAACCTTCGCACCAGTGATTGAAATCTCTTAATGAATCGGCGCGCGCATCGCCTTCGCCGCGCGGGCAAATGCGTTCGGCCCCGAGTTGCGCCAGCCGTTGATCAAAGAATTTCGGCACCGCTTGGTAGGTGCGCGACCAGTCGCGATGACCGCAACCGAAAACCGCGTAGCGCAGGGAGGTAGGCGCGTCCATCTTCCGACGAGCCAGCGCTTCAAAGAATGTGCGGCCATTGTCGGGGGCCTGGCCTTCGTAACTCGCCGTAATTAGGACCGCTGTTGCGGACGGCCCGCTTAGTATTCCCGATGCAAATCCCTCATCGAGCGTTTGCACCACCGCCGCAAAACCGCGGACCGTCGCTTGTTCGCAAAGGTCTTGCGCGTAACCTTTCGCCGTTCCGGTCTTAGATCCGAAAAGAATATGCAGGGTGCCGCGCGGCTTGAACGCCGCGGGCTTTGCCGGCGTGACCGCGCGCGTGGCCGGCGATGATTTACTCTCAACGCTCTTTGCCCGGGGCCGGGCGGTGACGAAGAAACGATCCGGTTTTAGCGTGAGCGATTCTTTAATCTTCAAATCCGCGCCCGGGTTTTCACTTTTCAGATCGAAGCGTTGCAAAATCAGCGTGAGCGCGAGCGCCGCTTCTTGCAGCGCGAAGGCCCGGCCGATGCACGAGCGTTGGCCGTTCCCGAACGGCTTCCAGCTATCCGCCGGTAAGGCATCGAACTTCTCACGCGCCATACGCTCGGGTAAAAATGCTCCCGGATTTTTCCAGATTACGGGATCACGGTGAACGGCCGGTAAGAGCAACAAAATAGTTTGCCGGTTTGTTACCGGTAAATGTCCGAGCAGGGTCGTTTGCGGTTCTTTCGAAAAAACGGCGAACGCCGGCACGGTCGGCCAGAGGCGCAAAGATTCCTTCAGGATTTGATCGACGTAGGTTAGCTCAAACATGTCGTCAAAAGTCGGGCGGCGCCCGCCCAAAACCGCGTCGATCTGCGCGCGCGCGGTGGCCAAGGCCTCCGGGTGGCGAAGCAATTCGTAAATCGCGAAGGAAAGTAAGCCGCTGGTCGTTTCGTGACCGGCGATTAAAAACGTGACCATTTGGTAGCGAATGTTGGTTTCGTCGAGCCGTTCGCCCGATTCGGGATCGGCGGCGGTTAACATCGTGGTGAGAATATCGCGTGCGTTCGAATCTAAACCTTCGGCCTTGCGGGCCGCGATAATGTCGTCGGCGAGTTTATGCATGAGTTCACGATCGAGCTCGTACCGGCGTTTTTTTCCGAGGAGGAAGTGGGTTTGCAGCGGCGGCCGGCGCGTACGCGCGCTCGACTCGATCAAGCTGCGCATCATCGCGTCCACGAATGGATGCATCGCTTTGTCGTAAAAACTATTAAGCCTGTAACCGAAAGCGCAAAGCGCGATCGTATCGACCGTCAGGCGGGTCATGTTGTCCGAGACGTCGATCGGAGCCGAAGGGCCTTGCCGTTCCCACTTGATAAGCATTTGTTCGGCGATATCTAACATCTGACCGAACATGGGGCGGAGTGAAGAGGGCCCGAAGGCGGGAAGCAAGATCCGGTGTGCCTTCGCCCAATTCGCTTCGCGCGTGTGAGCCGTGATCAATCCGTCACCCGCGTAATCGCGAACGACGTCGAGCGGCCCGTGCACTTTTTTGTCGAAACGGCTTTCGTCGCAAACTTCGTGCGCGAGTTCTCGCGAACTTACGACGACGAGATCTTCCGTCGGCACTTGCAACCGGTAAACGGGCCCGTACTTCTCGGCGAGTTTCATCATCGATTGAATAGGATTTTGTAAATCGAGATCGAGTAAATTTCCGATTACCGGCCAGGCCTTCGGCTGTGGAAGGCCTTTCGCCCCATATTTTTGTCCGACGTACAAGATCGCTTCCCCCGGAAAGATCACCTGAGAAGCTTACGTGAATCCGCTATTACTGCCAGCAAAATAAAAATGCGCCGACATAAGAAGTTTGCTACGCTTTCGAAATGAGTCCGGGTCAACGCCGCATCCTTCTTCCGCTCGCCGTTTTTACGACCATCCTTGGTTTGGTCCACTGGTTCATCTACGCCGTCACCATGCGGGACGTACCTAATTTCTTGGCCGCTCCTTTCTTGATTTTCATGGTCGCCGCGCTGATTTCGATGCCGCTCGGTTTGATCTTTAGTCACGGCGTGTGGCGCAAGCGTTTGCTGCCGGTCACTTACTTTGCATTTTTTTGGATCGGTTTTTTCTTCCTGACTTTTTCTTTCGTGATCGTGCAGTTCGTTCTGTCTTGGTTCGTCGACCATCCTTATTCTTACTGGCCGTGGGCCGCGGCCGCGGTGACTTGCGCGTGGTCGGTGTTCAGGGCTTTGAGTCCACCGCGCATTATCACGCACGAGATCGAAGGCCCGGCGGTCATGAAGAATCTGACGCTCGTCCAGATTTCTGACTTACACATCGGCATGCCTTTCTTGAATAAGTCTTGGCTCGCCCGCCAAGTTGCGCGCATCAATGAATTAAAGCCCGACTTCATCGCGATAACCGGTGATTTAGCCGACGGCCCTTTCGACGAAGTGTCACCCGAACTAGCGCCACTCGCGAATTTAAAACCGAAGATCAAAAAGTTCTACGTCACCGGCAATCACGAATTCATTCGCGGCGGGGATTGGGAGAAGCGGCTCAAAGAACTCGGCTTCACGGTTTTGCACAACACGCACGAGATCTTTGACCGCGACGGCGCAAAATTAATGATCGCCGGCGTCCCGGATCGCGTGATCGTTAGCCGCGGGCGCAATTTTGAATCCTCACCGAGCAAAGCGCTCGCGACGACGACCGACGTCGACTACCGGATCCTTCTGGCGCACGAGCCCACGACGGTTTTTAATTTAAAGAACGAAAGGTGCGACCTCATGTTAGCGGGCCACACGCACGGCGGCCAAATTTTTCCGTTCGCGCTCTTCGTCCGCATGGCGCAGCCGGTGGTGCGGGGATTCAAAGAGATCAACGGGACGCTCGTGTTCGCGCACATGGGCACCGGTTTTTGGGGACCACCCATGCGTTGGTTAACAAGTTCCGAAATCGTGCGATTTCATTGGCAATGACGGCAAAAGCGATCGCGCTCGCGATCCCGGTCGGTTTTGCGGCGGGCACCGCCGCGGCAATCTTTTTACATCTTTTAAATTGGTCCACGCATTTCCGTTTGGATCACCCTTGGATACTTTGGGGCTTACCGCTAGCCGGATTCATCATCGGCCGGATGTATCATAGCGCGGGCAAAGAGGCCGCCTCGGGCCACGCGCTTATCCTCGAAGAAATCCGCAATCCTAAAAAACAATTGCCGCCGGTCATGATCCCGCTCGTCCTGTGCGCGACGATTCTTACGCATCTCTTCGGCGGGTCGGCCGGGCGCGAGGGCACCGCCGTGCAAATGGGTGGCTCGCTTGCCGATCAACTTCTGCGTTATTTTAAGGTTAGCGCGCTTGAGCGCCGGCGATTATTGATCGCGGGCATGGGCGCCGGTTTTTCGGCCGCGATCGGTGCGCCTTTTGCGGGTTCGCTTTTCGGGTTAGAGGTCATCGTCGCCGGCCGTTGGCGGAAAAATTCTTTCGGTGGTCTTCTTGAATGCACGCTCGCATCGTTCGTTGCCTTTTATACGGCGATGCTTTGGCAGGCGCCGCATTCTTCATTCCCGTGGCGGGACGTTGCGGCGTTTGATATCACGCTCGTGCTTTGGGCGCTCGTGGCCGGTCTCGCTTTCGGATTCATGGCGAGGTTTTTTATTCTGTTCACCCACGTGATCGAAAAGTCGGCGCGTAGGTTAATTCGCGGTCAGGCGTTCATTCCGGTCGCGGGGGGCGCGTTGCTGGTGGCCTTATTCCATCTCGAAGGCAGTTATCGCTTCAACGGTCTCGGAATCGCCTACATTCAAGAAGCGTTGCTTAACGTCGCGCCTTGGACGGACCCGATTTTAAAAACGGTATTCACCGCGCTCACTCTCGGAACGGGTTTCAAAGGCGGGGAGTTTGTGCCGCTTGTTTTTATCGGTACGACGCTGGGCAGTTCGCTGTCGGCAGTTATTCCGCTCGCGCCTTCGTTTCTCGGAAGCTTAGGCTTCGGTGCG
The DNA here is from genome assembly GCA_947444305.1 of Pseudobdellovibrionaceae bacterium. GTDB lineage: Bacteria > Bdellovibrionota > Bdellovibrionia > Bdellovibrionales > UBA1609 > JALHOQ01. Next base: position 82,144 of record CANEZP010000001.1, read on the forward strand.
TTGTTCGGCGCGGCCGCGAAAACTCCGCTCGCCTGCGTCGTTATGGTTATGGAGATTTTCGGTTGGCGGTACGGTGTGTACGCTTTGGCCGCGGGGTACGCGGCGTTTTGCGTGTCGGGCAAAAAGGGCATTTATCTGTAAAATGGCTTTGGCGTACGGCGCGTCTTCAGTTATGGTCCGCCAACGGAGAAAAGCTTGAACAAACGTAATCTCATCCTCGCCATTATCGAAAAGCTCGAGAGCGATCTCGTCGTCGTCAAAACCGCCGCGTTAGCCACGCTCGAAGCCGCCACTCACGAAGAGAGTAAGCCCGAGAACGAATACGACACCCGCGGTCTCGAAGCCTCGTACCTTGCCGGCGCGCAAGCCAAGCGCGTGGCCGAGATCGATCTTGCGTTGAACGTTTTCCGAACTACGGGATTAAAAGAATTTTCGCCGACCGAACCTGTGCAAAGCACCGCGTTGGTCGAAATTGAACTCGACGGCAAAAAGAACGTCGTCTTCATCATGCCGCAAGCCGGGGCCGTTCGCCTTGAATTCGACGGCCGTACGGTGCAAGTTATTTCGCCCAACTCAAGTTTGGGTGAATCTTTATTGGGATTAAAAGTCGGCGAGACGGCCGAATTCGAAGTCGGCACGCACCTTCGCGAGTGTAAGGTCCTTACGGTTCAGTAAGCGGTTCGTCCTGATCGCCGCTATGTTACTGACACGCGGTCGGCAAACCCTCTTCTAGGTCTTGCAGGAAATCGCGTATTTGTTCCGGGTTGATTGCCAGAAGATCGCCCGAACTCAATTCAGAATCACGTAAATAATATCTGTGGACGGCGCCGTTCGTGTTGGTGATTTCGATAAATTCGACGCCCGCGTCCTGGACCGAGCTTGCAGGGTTCGTGAATTGAGTCACCTGCAACGCCGAGGCGAGCGCGAAGAGTTGATCGGCTTGAGCCTCGGTAAAAGAATCGCCGCGCGTACAGAGCGAGTCTTCATGTTTGCCTTCAACGTAGAATCCCGTTGTCGTAAAGGTGATGGTCATATCGTTCAACCAATCGGGTTCTGAATCTGGTACGTCGAAGCCACCGTTGTAATATTTAAACTTAGCGACCTGATCGCCCTGGCCGATCACGATGCCCGGTCCGGGTGCGCCGTTATTTTTCTTATCTTTATTGCCGCAGCCGAAGATCACGAGCCCGCTGATCAAGATCGTTATCAAAGATTTCAATTTCATGTCGTCCCACCCTTTATGTTGCTTGCGGTTCACAATTGCAAAGCCGCGCCCACGCCGTAAGTTCGTGTATTAATTGTGAACGAATGGCTTCCTAACAGGTGCCGAAATGTCAGTCACAATCGTGTGTTTCAGAATGATGCAAATGAGTGCCGGCAAGGCCTAGCATCGCCGGCGACGGGGTTTCTCAAAGGAACGTCCTTTGCAATTCTTTACGGTAAGCATGATTCAATTTTTAGGTTGTTTCAGATTGATCCTCGTTTTCGCTCTGATCTTTCAGGGCGCAAACGCATTCGCCGTTGCCGACGTGATCGGTACGGCCGGGGATTTTTCTCGCAGCAACTCCCAAGCCGCGCTCGCGAACCGTTCCGTCGCCGACAAACTTTATAAGCAGGCGCTGGCCGATCACGACCGGGCTTGGTCAAGCTTTCCGCCGAACGTCGGGCTGCTCAGCAAATCTTTAGCGATGAGCAAAGACGCCAAGGCCGCCGATGATCAAGCCAAAGAATTTGCCCGCGGTGCGATGCACGGCGTACATACCGCCGGTACCTCCGGCGATTTCGCGCTGAAAAAATACGGCATCGCTTCGGAAAAAGAACTCGATAATCTCGCCAACGGTTCGAGTCCTTACATGCCCGCCGCCGAAAAAACGCTCGGTAAGTACGGCATGAAGTTGACCAGCGACAAGATGTCGATCAAAACGCCGCTCGGAACTTTACCGCTCGACATGAGCATCACCGCTCTTGAAAAAGGTTTGCGTGGCGTCGCTTCGGGCCTCGGTTACAATCCCGACGACGTATCACGAGGACTCGCCGCCGCGGCCAAAGAGCGCGACAACATCGCGGCGCAGGCGATGGCTTCCTTAGCTAAAGACGCCGCAAAGTCGGCCGCCGCGGCCGGTTCAAACGGCAGCGCCGGTCTGCCCGGCCCCGCGAAAGAAGTGACCGAAGCCGCGGCTAATTCCGCAGCCCCGGCCGCGGTCGCGGCTCCAGCCGTCGCCGCCGCCACGCAGAATGCGGCGGGCGTAAACGGCATCGACCCGCGCCAAGAAGAACTCCAACGCAATCGCGCGCAATTTCTGAAAACGATGGGCATCAAAAGCGGTGATCCGCTCGGCGCTTCGCACCAGGATATTTTCAAGATGGTTCATTTGCGCTACCAGTCGCTTCGCAGCGAAGGTGAATTTTTCGAAGGAAGTATCGCTGAATTAGTGCCGGTGATTAAGCCCTTGGCGCAGCGGCCGCCCGCGGTACGAGTTCCTGCCTCTAACGGACCGATCCAACCGTTCATTGAGAACGGCCCGATGAAATCGATCAACCAAATTTCCAAGAGATGAGCCTAATGCGAATATTATTTCTCGCTGCCTTGTTTGCGATCGCGCCCGTTGAATCCCAAGCCGAATCTAAACTCTCTACTTATATTCAAGGTACGCTCGTCGCAAAGTCGGTTAAGCAGTGGGTCGTGCACAACAACGAAGGCACCTACTGGATTAAACTTTCCCGCCGCCCGAACTGGGTCCGCCGCGAGCGCGACGGCAAAATTTCTTTTTGGGTTAAGATCGATCAGATCAAACGGTTTCGGCCGGTTAAAATGTCGACTGCAGCTGTAGAACGGCCGTAGACGACATTCCTAAAGTCGCGCCGGTCAAAGGTGAGCGTAGTCGCTCATCTCCGAACTCTCCACGCTTAGCGCCCACGGGCCATTTAATCTTTAAAGTCAGCGAAGTGTTGTCGCTCAACGAATGCTCGAAGCCACCGAGCGCGACCGCGCTGACGTCGTCGGCGAAGCCTGCGAGCATGCCCGCTTGTAACATCCATAACGGATGCAATTGATAAGTGAAGTAGGGTAGGGCGTAGAGCTTGCCCCCGAGTACCATGAAGCGATTCGGTACGGAGGTCACGTTGGCGAAATCATCGAGGCCGGCACTTTGGTACAAAGCCTCACCGATCAAAGTCCACTTCGCCGACAATGCGCGCTCAATCCCGAGTCCGAATTGCAATTGCGAATTTTCGCCCCGCGCACGCGCAATCCAAAGTGATTCCATCCGCAGCGTCGATTGGAACGCGTCGATCGATGCGGTGAGCCCCGCGGCGGTGTGCTCCCACCAATGACCCGCGAGTACTTGAAGTTCGAATCCTTCGCCGAAGAAGCGCGTTTCGAAAAGTGCGAGGTCGTCACGTTTAGCGGTGTCGCCTCGTCCGGCGAACGCACGGTAGGCGAAACGCCCGCGCTGGTAGGATGCGCCCGCAATGTCGGGATTCTGAATCCACTCGGGGCCGGGCTGAAACACCAACGGTAAGGTCAGCTTATTCCAAACCGGAAAAAAACGAAGTACGCCCAGCGAGAGCGGTTTGCGCCCCGCGAAGATTTCGCCTTGCGCGAGCGAATACTTAACGTTCAGGCGGTCGAAATCAAAATAAGCTTCGCCGTCGGATTCACGCGTGAGCATGCGGCGCGTGTTTAAAGCCCGGCGTGAAGTCACGGCCGTAACCGCGTTCGGGTCCGTGGGTGGGTTCTTCACCCCGCGGCTCGCGACCGCGCGAATCTCCGGTTTCATCTCGGCGAACCATTGTCCACGCGTCAGTTCAATGTGCGAATTCAAAACTCCGAAGACGTCAAGCACGGAGTCATTGGCCGCGAATCCTTCTTGGTTAAGAACGCGGTACTGGGGCGAGAGCTCGACGAAATTTCGCACATTCGAACCCGCCCAACCGGCGGCGGGCACGAGACACGCGAAAAGAACGATTAAAATCTTCACGGCTGCGAGATCGAGTTCTTCAGGAAGTTCTGGTTAAATACACCGTCTTCGATGTTCTCATCGTAATGCGCGTCTAGATATTCAATGACCGTTGTGGTGTTTTTCTTGATCGTTTTCATTTCCATGCGCGAAGCGATCGTGTGCGAACCGAAGCTTTTGATGTTCGAACCCGACATGCGTTTGAGCAGCTCGCCCGACTCGGAGTAAAAATCTTGCTGCACGGTGACCGCGCGTTTCGGTTCAATCCACATTTCCAATTTGCCCCACACCACGGGCGCGTTGGGTTTAGGCCGGCAGATGATCTTGGCGGCTTTCACGCCGTTGACTTGCTCAAAGCCCACAAATTCGTGCGTGTAATCGCGGAAAGTGCTCGAGCTCCGGACCAGATCGTCGTTCGTAAAATCCGAACCCATCCAGCTCTGCAACATAAGACTCGGGGGGATTTTGATTAATCGCTCCACCTTCGGTAGGTATTGCCATAAATCCAATCCGGTGCGCAGGTTTCCCGTGCCTTGATCCTTGGCCGGGGCGGTGATCTTGACGAGGGCTTTGCCGGTGCCTTCGGTCCAACTCAAGATTTCCATCTCGCGCTCGGAATCCGGCCGCTGAATTTTCATCTGCAACTTGCCCCGAAAAGTTTTACCGAGGATTTGATCTTCGGCCCGCTTAATCAATTGCGAAGGGTTCGGATCGGAAATTTTACCGACGGCGGCATGCGCCCCGTTTAAAGAAAAAAGCAGCGCCGCTGCGGCTAACCATCGCATCACATCTCCTTATGTGGAGAGAGTTTAACCCTCTCGATGTTTGAGGATCGTCTTGATCCTGTTTTTTTATTGCGAGCGGATTGCCGCCGCGGGTTTAAGGCGCGAAGCCCGGTAGGCGGGGTAGAACGTTGCTACCACGACGACTAACCATGTAAATAGCGTGGCTTTGACGGCGCCCACCCAATTGATCACCGGATAAATGGTGAGATTGAGTTTGAACGCACCCACCGAAAGATTCTGGCCTACGAGTGGTCTCAAATCAAAGCCGAATTTCGAGTGATAAGTAATCAAGACCGCGGCGACAAAAATCCCAAGAAGCGATGCCGCAAGACCTAAGAAAAACGCCTCCCACAATACCGTGCCGATGACGCCTAGACTCGGGGTACCGAGCGCCATCATCACGCCGAACTCTTTCGTGCGCTCGAAGACGGCGATCAGAAAAGTGTTAAGAATGCCTAAGGAGATGACGGTAAATAAAATCCCGCTTACGAGCAGCAAGCTTGCGTCATTGAACGTCGTCATCGTGACCAAGCCGTTCGAGAGATCGCGCCACGTTAGAACGCGTTGGCCCTCCGCCATCAACGGCTCAATCAATTTCTGAACTTCCTCCGGGGTTTTCTTGCCCTTCACGCGCAAGGTGACTTCGTGCACGCCGTCGAGCGCCCCGATCTGTTGTACGCATTCTTTGTTCGTTAAAACTATCCCTTTGTCGTGGTCGGGTGAACCGCTGTCGAAATATCCGCGAACGCGAAAAAGTTCGTTGCCTAAAGTTCCGTCACTCGCCTGCGCGAGCAAAACTATTTTCTCGCCGAGTTTAACGTTCAATAGTTTAGCGAGACCGCGGCTGATCAACGCCGACTTCTCGGCGCAGCCTTTTTCTTCCGCGAGGAATTCACCTTCGACCAACGTGCTCTTGATGGTCGTCACCTGCGGTTCTTTGATCGGATCGATACCTTCGAGCATGACCGGCATCGATTGCTCGCCGCTCGAAATTAACGCCGGCAAATGAATGCGCTCGGTCGATATAATTTGTGTACCGGGGACTTGCGGCAAACGACTTTCGTCCCAACGAAAGGTTTGCTGAATCATTTTATTATCTAAATAATCCTGACGGAAAATTTGCATATGACCAAGGTAAGCGGAAGTTACGGAGTCAACGGCACTACGGCTGCTCCCGTGCAAAATGGACTGCAACCAAAGTATAGTCGCCAGACCGAAGCCGATGCTAAACACGGTGATTAGCGAACGGCGAAAATGTCTGCGCAGATTTTTTAAACCCATCAACATTAAAATCATGTATCATCCTTGGTTATGGCTATACTTATATTTGAAAACGTATCGCGGGTCTACCCTGGAACTCCGCCGGTCGCGGCCGTGCACGATGTTTCCTTTCAGCTGCAGCGGGGCGCTTTCGCCGTTCTGATGGGACCGTCGGGTAGCGGTAAGACGACGCTACTTAATCTTGCGTCCGGTTTAGACCAAGTCACAAGCGGAAAAATCCGCGTCGATAATTACGACATCTCCGAACTAAATGAAAAAGAGTTATGCCGCTTTCGCCGCGAGAAGCTCGGCTTCGTTTTCCAAGCGTACAACCTGTTCCCGGCGCTCACTGCCGTAGAGAACGTCGAGTACACAAATTTAATTCGCGGCGAGACGAAGAAGCTGGCGCGCGAACGTGCCCTCCAGGCGCTCAGCGACGTAGGGCTATCCGATAAGGTGAATTCGTTTCCCGGCCAACTCAGCGGCGGGCAACAGCAACGGGTAGCCGTGGCCCGCGCCTTAGCCACGCACGCCAAAATCATTTTCGCCGATGAGCCCACGGCGAATCTCGATTCGAAGACCGCTTTTCAACTCATCGATTTATTCGAAAACTTGAATCGCTCGCACCACGTAAGCTTTTTGTTTTCTACGCACGATGCACGGCTCGTGGATCGCGCGCACCAGAAGATCGAAATCTCCGACGGACAGTTAGTGAAACCTTCGCGCGCGATCGAGCGGGTTGCCCAACGGGGTAATACCGCCAGCAACCTGATCGAGCTTTAGATTTTTTTGAGCGCAATATAGAAGACGCCGTCGGTGGCCGCGCAGCGGCCGCGGTAAAGACGCGAATCTTTCGGCAGTAAATAGATCTTACTCCAAAGCCATCCGGCGTTACTCACTCTCGTCTCGGGCCGCGGGTCCACGTAGACCGCGTCGCCGGCCTGAATCTGCCCGCATTCGACCGCGCCCGAAGCGGCAGCCTTGTTCCGAATCTTTCGCGCCGAACCTAAAACGATTTTGGTGTAAGTCGAATCGACGTTCGTCGGCAAACCACTGATCCATTCGCGTACCAGCTTTAGTATTTCTTCATTCTCGGGCGTACCCGCGAACTGCGGTTCTCCGCCGGGCGGCATCGGCGGGTATTCACGGCTACCCGAGATGGCGCCGTAAAGTTTGCTTTCCTCCAAATTCCCGGGCGTGATCCATTCGTTCTTAATCAAAAAATCCAAACGCGAGTAGCTATCGGCGGCGATATCTTTTTCCATGAAGCCGCCGTGGCATGAAGCGCAGTATTTCTCGATTAACTTCGCTTCCGCTTTACGAAAACCCACCTTACTTGCCGGATCACTTTCGATTGCGTGCCGCCAAGCTAAAAATTCGATGCGCGGGTCGTTCGCTTCCCCCGCGGGGAGCGCGCAACTCGAAGCGAAGCGCTCGTCGGTGCGGGCCAGCCGAACGACGTCGCGGCCCACGCGGTCTTCCACGATGAAGATCGAGCCGTCACGCGCGACGGTGAATCCCACCGGCGCACCCTTCGGCCGTACGCCGCGGCGGGCGTCCCAACCGGAAATCACTTCGGAATAGGGCGCGACCCGCTCAAACCCGCCGCGCGGCGCGAACGGTTTTTGTGACGGACACCCGGAGCGTTGGTTCACGCGGAAAGAGAAGTCGGGCGGCGGGACCGAGACGACCGGCAGGCCTTGGGCGTCGACGTCGTAAGCGACCAAGCGCTGGCCGGTCGGCTGATGGCCGTGCCACGACATCAAGAGTTTTCCGTTTAGCTCCGGAAACATCAAGCCGGAGTAGTACGCCATATGCAGCGGTGCCACGTGCGGCGGCATGAGCGCGTGCGGCGGTTTGTAATTGGATTTGGCGCTCGGCAATTTCGAAGCGCAGTCTAACGGCGACGAAAAGCGTTTACGCAAAGCCGCCTTCGCATTTTGCGCAAATAAAAATTCGGGCGAGATCGCGTGCGCGTTGTAACAATACGGCCAACCGTAGTTATAACCGTCATCCTTTAAATCAATAATATTTATCTCTTCGTAGGGTTCCTCCAATTCCGGGAAGTCGCGGCTGTTCTCGCCCTGAATTACGTAACCGGCGGGTGAGACGACCATCGCCATCGAGTTACGCAAGCCCTGCCCCGTAACCGATCTAAAGCTCGGCAACACCTTCGGTAACTTCGCAAGGTCGCTCGCCCGGTAGCGATAGATCGCGCCGAGCCCCATGTCCTCCGCGTCGGGACAATCGACGTATTCCTTGCCGGGCGATTGACGGGCGGTGCAGTGGTCCGAAGGCGCACCCGAATTGACGAACAGATCACCGCTCACGGGATCAAATGTGAATTGCGTCAGCGGGTGCATGTGACCTTTGAAGCGCGGCAGGTCCTTGATCGCCGTCTGCCAAGAATGCAATCTTCCTTTTTCAAATTTGAAGCGCGAGATCTTGTCGGATTCACCAATGTAAATCCAGCCGTCGGGTGAGTAAGCGAGGCCGTGCGGCGTGTTTAACCCACCCTTCACTAATGTTGTCTTATAGGCGCCGTTTTCCCGGTGCAAAAGATAAAGACCGCCGTTGTTCGGATGCCAGCCGCCCATGTCGACCAATAGAAACTCATCGGCGTTACGAAGTTGCAAAATAGAGCGCGGCATAACTAATTCGCCACGCGGTAAGACCATGCCTAGACAAGTGCCCGGCATGGTTTCCACTTGCAAGCGCGGGAAGCCGTCACACGAAGTGTCGCGCGGATTGTAGGAGTAGCCGGCACCGTCCACGCCGGGCGCAACGGCGGCGCGAGCGGCGGGTAGAGCGGTAAGGATCGTCAACGCAAAAACGTTTAATATTGTTCGCATCTGTGAATCTCTTTTCAGAAAGCTTGTTCAAGGTCGGCGATGAGGTCGGCAGGGTCTTCGAGCCCGACCGAATAGCGAATCAACGAATCACTAATGCCTGCCTTCGCGCGTTTGACGGCGCCGAGGCCCAAGTGCGTGCTTCTCGCGGGTTGGATAACCAGCGACTCCACTCCGCCTAAGCTTGCCGCCGTAACTGGATATTTGAGTGCGCGCAAAAAAGTAGCGGCCTCGCCGTCTTTAAGTTCAAAACTAAGCATGCCTCCGCAGCCGGAGAAAAGGCGCCGTGCGCGCGCGAACGAAGGCGAAGTTTCGAGACCGGGAAAGTTAACGCTTTTCACCTTCGGGTGCCCGGCTAAATACTGCGCGATTCGTAGCGCGCTTTCATTATGGTGTTTCATTCGCACGGCCAGCGTCTTCATTCCCCGGTGGAGTAAGAAACAAGCGTGGGGATCGAGAGATCCACCCAGATGAGCCGCGGCGTGGTTGATTTTCTTAACCGCCGCTTTCGACCCGATCACCGCGCCCGCGATGACGTCGGAATGCCCGTTCAAATATTTTGTTGCGCTATGCAGGCTCACGTCGAAACCGATCGTTAACGGGCGAAAGTTGACCGGTGAAGCGAACGTGTTGTCGATGACCGAGAGTAAACCGTGCTCTCGACCGAAGCGGGCGATCTCCTCGAGTTCCGGAACTTCCATCAGCGGATTCGAAATAGATTCGCAGTAAATAATCTTTGTATTGCTCTTCAGTTTATCTTTCCACGTTTCCGGCCGGCCGGCGTCGACGTGGTCAAAGTGGATTCCGAAGCGGCGTAGATCTTCGTAAAGAAGAGTATGGGTGCCGCCGTACAAAGTTTTTTGCACGAGGAGGTGATCACCGGCCTGCAAATGCGCCAGGAGAGTCGTGCTGATCGCGGCCATACCGCTCGCGAGGACCAGCGCCGCTTCGCCGCCTTCGATGATCGCTAATTTTTCGTGAAGAGCGTGATGATTGGGCGTGTTGTTCAGGCGGGTGTAGCGCACCTGATCGTAGGTTTCTTCGCCACCGTTTTCGAAATTTGCCGTTTGAAAGATCGGCATCGACACCGAGCCCTCGATGCGCGGAACGGGTTCGCCCGCGTGAATAAGCTGAGTCGTCAGTGACGCCATCGGTTTTTCCCCCTAGATGGCGCGGACACTAACATAGGCCGATCCGGGCCACGACCCCTTTGCGGGATGTCGGGGCGGGGAGTCGGCTGTTCTTTTTGAAAATTTTGAGCTGAAAACTAGTGCGTGTCGGGCGAGCGGGCCGATGAATCCAATGATGAGTCCATCACGGGATCGGCGGGGCGCGGTTCCGGCTGTGATTCGGGCGGCTGCCAAGTCGGTTGGTCTTTGTCAGCCAATTTCGGATCGACGTTACGTTCGTGCTTCACGCCGACGGTGGCATCGTCACGGTCGGTATTCGCGAAGCGCTCGGCGGTCTTTTGTTCGTTCATTTCGTGCTCCTTGGTTGGTCTTAGGTCTGAGCAAACGATGCGCCAAAAGAGGCTAGGCATCTAGGCCGGTTAGGCGAGGCGAGGTTCAACCGTGCCTCACAAACCGGTCGGGGCTCGCCCCAGTTCCGCAAGCCGTACGAGGGAAGGAATCGTTCCCTTTTGTCGTTGCAGTCCTTCGCGACAATCCACCCAGATCAAAGCCTTTGCCGCCTGCGAGTACTCGGCAAATAGACCGACGCCGAGTTGATCGCTCGGTGCCGCGCCGGCGATCTCAACCGCCTTCTTCACGTTTAGTTGCACGGTCAGCGGGTTGCCGGGTTCGACGGCCTCCACGCGATGAGCTTTGCGGTGAGCCATGTTGACGAGTTCAAAGTTAAGATTGCCTTTAACCTCGGAGCGAATTCGCTCGGCAACCGCTTCGCCTCTCTTTTTCGCTAACCATTGCTGTTTGGCCGAGTGAAAACCGCGTTCACGCGTAGGGTAGTCTTTATCGGACCACGCGAGGATCACGAAGCGTGCGTAGCTCGAGATGTTCGGATCGGCCGATTGCGTGCGGGGGCACATCTCACCGATCTCACGCATCTGTTTTTTGATGACCGGGGCGGGGATCGCCGAGCTGTTGTTTTGGAATTCGATTTCACCGACGACTTGGTAGCCTAGTGATTCCGCGGCTTGGTAGGCGGGTTCCATAACGATGGCGTTCGCGAACGCCGAAGTAAATAAAGTAAAGATGAGTGTGAACATGGGTAAGTCCTCCCTGACTATATAAGGAAGGATGAGCATAAAGCGTGCCCACTAGACGCCCGGACCAAGGGCACAAAAAAACCGCGGGGCTAGCAAGCTCCCGCGGTTTCGTTCAATCAAGATCTAAAAATGGCTTAAGAATCAATCCGCGCCGACTTTGTCTTTTACTTCGTCGCCGGCGTTTTGAAGCTTGTGCTTCACTTTTTTGCCCGCGCATTCCATTTTTCCGTTCACTAATTCACAAGCTTCGTCTTTAACGGCACGGCCGGCTTGTTTAGCGTTCTTCTTCACGTCTTTTGCGGCTTCAACCGTTTTCTCTTTCAGCGTTTCTTCGGCGTGCGCGAGGCCCGCGAAACCTAATGTTAACGAAGAAACCAACAAAATCGATTTGCAGAACTGAACAGCTTTCATAAATCCCCCTGTGAACGTTTGATTACCTAACCGCTTTGCGGCCACCGACGAGGCTAGCGACAAGGCTGATGACTGCCAAGATTAAAAAGACGCCGAGCAAGGTTTGCCCGATCTCAAGAGATACTCCGGCGATATTTCCGGCACCTAAGAGCATCGCGATAAGTCCTAGTACAAAGAAAGCGAGGGCGGCTCGTAACATTTAAAAACCTCCAGTGGTGATTTCTACAAAAGCAAAGCATAGGCCCAGACTTATAAATGGGTCAATTCGCCACAACCGTCTTTTTGGGGGCTTTTTTGAAAAAATCGGGGAATAGTTCCACTTTTTGCTTGGGGTAGAAAAGAACACGTGTTAACTGTTTATTTATGAAAAGATCAAAGCTTGTAGTCATTGATGATGACCCCGATGTTCAAGACCTTCTCGTAGGTTTCTTCCGCCCGAAGGGATTTGAGTTAGTAACATTTGACGACGCAGAGGAAGCGCTCAAGGCGCTCACTTCAACCGATGATTTTTGCGACGTCATTATTTCGGATTTACGCCTGCCGAAGATGAGCGGGGTCGAATTGACCACGGCTCTTCTAGAAAAAGGCATCACCACCCCCCTCGTCATCATGACCGCGCATCGTAGTGCCGAAGTCGCCCTCGAAGCGATTGAAGCCGGCGCCTATGATTTCGTGGTTAAGCCGTTGCACTTCCCGCAATTGCAGGTCTCCGTCGAACGAGCGCTGCACTTCAGCCGTATGCGCGACGAAAACCAAGCCCTGCGCGCGGTCGTCGGCGGCAACGACGCCGGTCCCATGCAAGGAATCATCGGTAAAGCGCCGAAGTTTCTGCGTGCTTTGGATCTCGCTAAGCGCGTATCTAACAGCACGGCCCACGTCCTCGTCAGCGGCGAGAGCGGGAGCGGTAAGGAAGTCGTCGCCAAGGCGATTCACCAATTCGGTTCACGTAAAAAGGGTCCTTTCGTTGCCATCAATTGTTCGGCCATCCCCGAAAACTTGCTCGAAGCCGAGCTCTTTGGTTACGCTAAAGGTGCCTTTACCGGCGCCGTTGAAAAACGCATCGGTCTCTTCGAAGAGGCCGGCGGCGGAACGCTCTTCCTAGATGAAATCGGGGATTTGAGCCTACCGCTCCAAGCTAAGCTGTTACGCGTTCTCCAAGACAAAAAGATCAAGCGTTTAGGTGAAAACCAAACCCGCGCGATTGATGTACGCGTCGTCTCGGCGACCCACAAAAATCTTCGTCAGGAAGTTATCGAAAACCGTTTCCGTGAGGATTTATTCTTCCGTTTGAACGTGATTCCGATAACGCTCCCGCCCCTGCGCGAGCGCAAAGAAGACATCATGCCGCTTTCCGAGTTCTTCCTTAAGAAGCACGCGGCCCTCAATCGCGTGAACGTTAAGGGCTTCTCAAAATCCGCGACCGAATACCTGCTGAAAAGCATGTGGAAAGGGAACGTCCGCGAACTCGAAAACGTAGTCGAGCGCGCCGTCGTATTGTGTAAAGGTTCTTCGATCGATCTGCCGGATCTGAATTTCGAAGAGGATATGCCCGAGCAAACCAAGGCTTCCGTTGAATTCATGGACGGGGACATGTCCCGCTTCGTGGTCGCCGACGACAAGATCTTGCCGCTCGACGAGCTGATTAATAAGTACATCGTTTACGCTCTAAGCTTGAATCAGGGTGCTAAAGATCGCACCGCGAAGGATTTAGGCGTCGATCGTAAGACGCTTTACCGCCGCGTTCGTGAGATGGAGCAGTCCGGTAACCCCATCAATTAATCGCGGTCTTTCGGGTGGGCCGCGAGGCCCTTACCTTTGAGCAAACTAAAAAGGCGTCCCCGGGGACGCCTTTTTTTATGCCTAAATTCAAATCAAAGTTTCTAAAGCTTTACGCTGGAATTTTTATTGAACCATTGCTCAAACAAGCCCAGTTGGCGTGATGCCTCGTGGAGATCTTGCTTATCGCCGGCGGCTTCGAGTTGAATGGCGACTTTTTCAAGCTCCATGTAACCGAAGGAGGCGGCATTGCCTTTTAACTGGTGGCCGACGCGTTTAAACTCATCAAACGTCCGTTGCGACAGGGCCGCGCGCAAGCTTTCAATGTCCTTCTTACGGCGTTCGATATATTTCAGCCGAGCTTCTTCGGGGATAATCATTTCGTTTTCCATATTGGACGCAATCTACCAATTTAGGTGGCGTCACGCAAATAATTCGATTCACTTTTGACCAAAGGCGTACGGACCCGCCCCGGTCACGGTGAAAATTCGCCTCAACTTCTGGACCCCTGGTTTTAAAAGCAATACGTGGGAGTTCAGCGACGGAATTCCTGGCGACCATCTTGCTTCTCTTTAAACGCGTATATAAGCGACGGAGGGACCATGGCTACCGTGAATCAAGACGAAATCCTGCGCGAGAAATGGCAGAGCATCAAAAGCGAAATCAAAAACACATGGGATCAGCTGACCGACGAAGAGCTAGATTTAGTTAACGGCGATTTTACCGCCCTGGCCGGTTTGCTGAATTATAAATACGGAATTTCCACCGCCGAGTCGCGTAGCAAACTGCAAGAGCTGACCGCGGATTTTCGGCGCGATCTCAAGCAGGAGTCGGGCACTCGCGGACCCGCCCTTGACGAAGAGCGTGACGGAGTTCGGGGCACGCTCCGCGATCAGTACCGCCAGTTTTAATTGTTAACAAAACGATAAAGAAAAAAACAACCAACGGAGGCACTATGCAAGACGATTTAACGACACGCGGAAAAAGTTCTAAAAAAGCCGGTAACGGCAAATGGGTACAACGCCAGGAGGCCGAAATGGACAATGAAGCAGCTACGCCCTCAACCTTAGCACCCCACACGACTTCAACCCCTACGATCCAAGATGAATCGATCATGGGTATGGCTCGTGGCGGTAAGGTGGACGACCTCGTCGCGACCGCACGCACGGCGTACGACAATGCCGTCACCCGTGGATCCGATCTACTTTCGAAAGTGGATTTGAGCCGCGGCACCGGCGTGATTCGTGAGTACCCGATCCAAGCCGCCGTCGGTGGTTTGATCGTTGGTTTCTTGCTCGGCGCCGCATTCTTCGGCCGCCGCCAAGAGTAGTCTTAAAGATTCATCGGTTAGCCGCGGGCCATCGGCCCGCCGCTGATCGTACCGTCGCCTGAGGCTCTAATTCTCCAACAGACCCGAAAGAGACTTCGCGATATTTTGCGTATAAACGGGCAGCCCCGCGGTAATTCCAGTCGGAGTATTCATTCGGCCACCCCGGCCCATCAAGATTTCCTTAACCTCAAGTGTGAGACCCAAGATCGGGTAAGCCTTAGCGTAGGTTGAGGTCTGCAAACCAAAAACGAGATAGCTCGTGACGATCGTTTTGCCCGCGTCGGTCGGGTGCTCTTGGAAAAAAGCAATGACCTTTCCGTACTGAACCATCTGATTAAAGTAAAAAATGTTCTGTTCAAAAACTCCGCGTACGGGCGTCGCGACGCCGGTTAAGGCGGCCACCGGAACAGATTTGCCCATCTCCGCTTCGGAAACGAAATAGCGAATTTCAGATTGCGTCGCCATGCCGAAGTCTTTTTTGTCGTACTCGTCCTCAGCTTTAAAATTGTTAAAGCCTTTCACAACCGTGCGGTACCCGCTGTTAAAAAGGTAGCAAGACTCTACGCAAGCCGAACGCTCGGTATTGGCGCACCAAGGTTGAGCCGGGCGCTTGAGGTGATCAAGCGAAAGCTCCTTCGCGGGCCGATTGATGTTTTCGGAATCTGTATTACACAAAGCTTTAAAATTATCGATTTTTGGTTGGCCACCCATGACGGGCATCACCTGCGCCGGCGAGATCGCGGCGTGACGAATCTCGGGATCAAGTTTGCGTATGAAGTCGAGCTTGATCATGCCGGGAAGATTGATCGCCGAAGCCGGCTTATTGATGATCGTCTTTGCCTTCGCCACGAAAACCGTGATTTTTTCCGTAACCGCCAGCTTTTTTCTTCGGGTGAGTGATGTCGGCTCCGCGTAGCCGTCGAAAAGCCCGAGGTAGGCGTACTCGTTCGGATTAGTTTTCATCCAGTCGGTAAATGCGGGCGGATTGTCCGTGCTTTGGTAGTAAACCGTGCCGGGCTTCATGTTCGTCGCATTAAGCGCGGCGAAGTTTGCATTCTGGGGCAGGATTTCAAGGGCTTTTTCTTGCGCGAAAGTATTCTGGCTAAGGCCTAGGCTCAAAGCCGCGAGTAAAGCGGTCGTCGTTAATCTTTTCATTTTTTAGTCCTCTCTCAATTTAAAAAATACGGGTTGGGCGAAGATAGGCTCGACCTTGCGGCCGCGCTTGGCCCAAAGATCATGCGGTTCCTCGGCGCCGGGTTCGTAGCGGTCTTCCGCGGCGGTGACCTCGGCCTGTGCCGGTTGGTATTCGCCGTCGTCTATGCCCGGCGTCTGGTCGTCGGGATTTTCCACGATACGATCTGGCATCGGCGGCAGCATTGCCAATTCCTGCTCGGTCACGATGTCATTGCGCGTGATACGGGGCTGGCGGGTCACGCTATCAAGCCGGTAAACTTCGACCCCGCCAAGGGCCTCGTAGCCCGCGACGATCGCTTCGCTCACCTGGGCGCGGATGTCGTTGTCGGGCGTATTGAAGTAGCTACGCTCTTTAACGAATTTGAATGAAGCATCGAGGACCTGTTCGGCGATGGGCAAGGCCACGCGGCCGCCGGTAAATTTATGGCCGAGCGAGGCGCGAACGCGGCGGCTGTCGTAACCGACCCAAACGGCAACGGTGACGTCATTCGTAAAACCAACGAACCACGCGTCATTCTCGTCATTCGAAGTTCCGGTTTTGCCGGCGACCGAGCCGACCCACCGTTTTAACCGGGTCGCCGTCCCGCGCACTAACGTGCCTTCTAAGATGCGACGGAGCTGGTAGAAGGGCACGCGATCGGGAAACGAGGGCAATGCCTCAAGCTGACCACGCGGCCGGCGGTAAACGACCTGACCGTCTTTTTCCAACTTGTCGACGAATTGCGGAGTCGGCTTGTAACCGTCATTCGCGACGGTTGCGTAGGCCACGGCCATGTCGATCAAACGTGCGGGCTGGGCGCCGAGCACGAACGGGTATACGCGAACCGTGTTTTTGTAAATGCCGAGTTCCTTAGTTACGCCTTGGACGTAATCTAAACCCTCGGCGGGATTGCCGGGTGAACCCATCGCCGCCATTATTCGAGCGGTCGGTTTGTTAAGTGATTTTTCGATGGCTTGGCGAATGGTGACTAATCCGTACGATTTACCGTCGTAGTTTTTCGGCGTCCAAGATTTTCCGCCTTTATTGATCGGCGGGAAAGTGACTTCTTCATCCGGAATCAACGTGTTCGGTTGAAAGCCTAAATTTAGAGCCGCCAAATAAATGAACGGTTTCAAAGTCGAACCGGTCTGGCGCGCCGTTTGGGTCACGCGGTTGAGTTGCGACTGAGCGTAGGAGAAGCCGCCCGACATCGCGAGCACTTTGCCGGATTTGTTCTCGAGCACCACCACCGCGCCCTGCACGGTCGACGGAATTCGCAATTCAGCTCGAGAATTTTTCAGCGCTTCGGGATTTACGAAAACGAGATCGTAGCGCTTCAACGTGTTGAGAATAGAAGCTGCACCGTTCAACGCCAGCGTGCGGCCGTCGGCGAGGCCTACGCGCACGCCGCCTTTTTGTCCACGCCCGGCCGGTTGCACAACGACCGCGAGCGGCCATTGCACGTCGAACATTTTAGGGCGAACCTTCGGCAGAATTTCTTGCCACGACTTTTTGTATTTCTCGACGTCATCGGCGATGGATCCTTCGGGGCCCTTCCAAGCCGCGCGGCCGGAATCCGCTTCGTACGAGCGCAGACCTTCTTGCAGAGCGCGGTCGGTGGCCACCTGCATATCGGAATTTAACGTCGAATACACCGTGTAGGCGCCGGAGGTGAGCGAGGGTATGCCGATAAGCTTTTTCACCTGCCGATTGATCTCGTCGATAAAATAGTAGCCACCTTTGGTGCGCGGCGGTTCGTAGGCGATCCATTTCACGGGCGTGGCGAGGGCCGCGGCGGCTTCGGCCTCGGTCAGGTACTTATCCTCTTTCATGCGATTGATGACGTAATCACGGCGCTCGAGCGCGCGATCGGCGTGACGTTCAACGTGATAATAGTTCGGGCCTTTGACGAGACCGGCGAGGAGCGCGGCCTCTGCATCGTTGATTTGCTTAACGGATTTGCCGAAGTAATTCAAAGAAGCCATCTCGATGCCCCAAGAGGCGCGGCCAATAAAAACGTAATTTATGTACAACTCAAGAATCTGCTCTTTGCTGAGAATTTTTTCGAGGCGGGTGGCCAAAACCATTTCTTGGATTTTGCGCTCGAACGTAAGATCGTCGCCGACCAGTAAGTTCTTAACTACCTGCTGCGTGATGGTCGAGCCGCCCTGCGGACGCCCTTTGCCCGAGAAATTGCTCGAAAACGCGCGGACGATCCCGCGGATATCGAGGCCGTTGTGTTGGTAAAATCTTTTGTCTTCGGCCGCGACGAAGGCATTCTTCACGTGTTCGGGCATATCTTTGATCGAAACCCACCGACGGCGGTTGTCGTCCGAATAGATCTCCGTAAATTTCTTATCGTCTTTATCTAAGAGCACCGAAGTCTCGGGCAACTTGAAGTTCTTGAGCTTGTTGTGGTCGGGCAGCGTGCCGACCGAAGTGTTGTAGTAAGCAATGACCTCATCTAGTTTCAGCGGCGAGTTCTCAACTTTTTCGCCCTTACAAAATTGTTTGTAAGCCGCGTGCAAGCCGGGCAGGTCGACCGTCTTCATCAGTTTATCGGTGAAGGTATCGGCCACGGGGGCGGGACCCATAGCTTGTGTTTCGCTCTTTAATTTTTCGGCCTTGGCTTTCGCGTCTTCCGCGTTGCCGATCATCATGCCGAACAAGAAGTCGAAATCCATATCTTCGGCTTGGAATTCTTTGATCATGAAATGACAGCCGTCGGTGAGCAATGACGCCACCTGGGCTTGGTCCGCGATGGGATCAAACTGGGGCTTAAATTGCTCCGGCGGTTTGGTGAAAAGTTGGCTCAGCGTAAGACCTACGGCGAGTACTTTTACGATCAGGGCGTTCATCATGATTCGGTCCTGGCGGTAATGAGTTCGTGCCTCCTTATACCAAATTACATGATGCAATGCACTAAGTAGGCGCCGTCATTGAAAAAACTTTCTGATTGTCGATATCGTTGCAGTAGCTTATCGTTTGGTTTTCATCTAATGCGAGCACACGTGATGTGGGCCCGCAAGCCACAGGAGAATTGTTTATGAAAAGACGCGAATTTATCGGCTGGGCCGCCCTCGGTTCATCGATCTTAGGCCAGTTATCTTGGAGCAAAATCGCCCAAGCCGCCGACGCAAAAAAGCTTACGGAAAAGGATATCTTCAAAGAAGGTATGACCTCGACGATCGCCAATTACTGCGAGAATCCCGAGAAGCAGCCGAACAAGGCTTGCCCCAAATGGCCCGAGAGCAAAGGTCATTGCGAGACCTGCAACTTCTATAACAAAGATAAATCGGAAACCGATTACAAAGGTAAGAAGTACGCCCGCTGCTTGTTGCTCGGCGATCCTTCGAAGCCCCAGTTCGTCGGTCAAAAAGCTTGGTGCGGAAGCTACATCAAGCAGGCTTAGTTTTTGTTTAGTATTTTCCGACCTTCGCGACGACGTCGTGCGCGTGAAGGCTTTCGAAATGGCGGACTTCGATTTGGAAGTTCGCCAGTTCTTCACGGTTCATCAACGCCCATTTCAATTTGCGGGCGGCATCTTCACAGAACATTAAATTTTTAGCGTTTCTACGGGCGAACTCTTGCTCGTCTTCGCGTTTGACCGCGGTCTGTACGGGCGTGCCGAGCGCTTCTTCGATTTCGTCGATCAAGCTTAACGGCGAGGGGTAGCCCTTTGCGGGGTCGAAGGTAAATTCACAAATCGCTTCCGAGCGTTGCGCGTGCGGTACGGCGCCGACTGATTCGGCTTTGCCGAGCCACTCGAGCACTTGCGCCGAGCGTACTTCCGGTTCACGAAATGCTTTTCGGAACTCTTCCTGGTTAATCTGCCGGCTGAGCGACGCGGAACAAGGGCAAGTGCTTGAATAAAGCACGCGCGTTTGCAGCTTCAATTCTCGCAGGCCTTTTTTGGAAACGACTTTGAAGCGAAGTGGGTAGCTGCGCCAGCCTTCCTCGCCGCTTAGTAAAGCTTTGCGAAGCACAGGGAATTCAAAGTCGAGCGCCAGCATGCCGGCATCGCTTAAGTTTTCGTGCGTCGCGAGCATCTGGTCCATCGCTTCGTTCAGCGCCGGCCAGGTGAGTTCATTCTCGTACAAACGATTGATGATCTTAAAAATACGCGACATGTGAATGCCACGGCTTTGCTTATCGATGAGCGAAACGGTCGCTTGCGCGCGCGCGGGCAACAACAAGCCCTGCAGGCGAACTTGAGTTTGCACATTCTCGATGCCGACTTCATCCAAAGTCAGGGCAAGATTCTTTTCGGGTGGTAGGGTAGCCACGTCCTCAAGGCGCGGTTTTTTCGAGCTCATCAGACACTCTCTTTCGGCTTTGCGTCACCTATAAGTAGTACATGTGAATTGGAGTTGCAACGGGTATAAGGCCACCATGAATGTCACACCCGATGTCGAAAAAGCTCATAAAATTGCGTGGATGGCCCGCTCCCAAGCGCACGCTCCGTATTCTAAATTCCAAGTCGGCGCGGCGCTAAAACTCGCCGGGGTCGAGGACGCCGTGCCCGGTTGCAACGTTGAGAACGCCAGTTACGGCGCAACCATTTGTGCCGAACGAACGGCCGTTTGCACCGCCGTCTCTTTCTTCGGGCAAATAAAGCCTGAGTTTTTAGTCATCGTCACGGGTGAGAAAAACGCGACCGTTCCCTGCGGCGTTTGCCTGCAAGTGCTTGCCGAATTCTGCGGCGACGAGATGCCGGTTTACCTCGGTAACGATACCGGAATCATCGCGCAAAAGAAGTTCAAAGATTTTCTGCCCAAAGCTTTTCGCGTATTTGAGGTCAACAAATGAAGTTTAAGCGCGCCCTCATCACCGGCGCGTCGAGCGGCATCGGTCTCGCCGTTGCCGAATCGTTTGCCGCCCAAGGCATCGATCTTTTGTTGGTTGCCCGCCGCGAAGAACGTCTTCTCAAATTAAAAACACGGCTCGAACGTAAACATAAAATTGACGTCACGGTGGCCGCCGCCGACATGCGCAAGGCCGGCGACATCGCCGCGCTCGCTGAGATAAAAGCTTTCGCCGGCGTTGATCTCCTGATCAATAACGCCGGTTTAGCCCGCGGTACCGAAAAGATTCAAGATGCCAATCCGGCCGACTGGGAGGCCATGCTCGAAACGAACGTCACCGGTCTCCTTCGCCTCACGCGGGCGTTGCTTCCGCATATGATTAAGAAGAAGCGCGGTCACGTCGTCAATCTTGGTTCGGTCGCGGGCCGCTGGGTCTATCCAGGCGGGGCGGTTTATTGCGCTTCTAAATTTGCCGTCCGCGCGATCAGCGAAGGTTTGCGCATGGATTTGATCGGCACCGGTTTAAGGGTCACGAATATCGAACCCGGCATGGTCGAAACCGAATTTTCCGAAGTGCGCTTCCAGAGTAAAGAGCGGGCGAAAGGCGTGTATAAAGGGATGACGCCTTTAAGCGCGCAAGACATCGCGGAAAGTATCTTGTGGGCGGTACAACGGCCCGCGCACGTCAACATTCAGGAGATGGTGATCTATCCCACCGATCAGGCCGCGATCCAACACGTGCATCGCCGTTAATTCTTAAAGCCTTTTTGGATCGCTTGCGAAAGCGCCTGCATCGCGCGAACATTCTTGTTCTCAACCCGGTAAATTAAAAATATTTCGTCGTTAAAGACCGGTGCGTTTTTAACGGCGTAGAGTTCATCGCTTTCCGCGTGCGCCACCCGTGCCGGTAAGATTCCGGTACCGCCGCCGGCGGCGGTCAGGGCGGCGATCACTTCCAAGTTGGAAGACTCAATTAGCCGTTTAAACCGGAAGCCTTGGCGCTTCATCTTCGCGATAAGCGTTTGGGTTTGAATCAAGCTCGGTTCACCGATCAGCACATCTTCGTTGTTCAGATTCTTCGAGCGCCACAGCGTTACCGTATCTTTGGCTACGCATCTCATCACCAGATCGGGGTGCGGCACGGGGTTCACCACGATCCCGACGTCGAGATCGAGCGCCAGCACTTTCTGGGTGATCGTGCGCGAAAGATCATGTTCGAGAGATATTTCTAAGTCAGGGTGTTCGAGTAAAAGTGCCGGTAAAAACAGCGGTAAGGAATACCTCGCCACCGAAGCGTGGCAACCCACCGAAAATCTTCCCCGTACTTCATTCATCGTACTTAAAGTGTGGCCGCGAAGTTCTTCCCAGCGGCTCATCAAACTTCGTGCTTCAAAGAGCAGCCGTTCGCCGGGCTTGGTCAGATTCACGCCCTGGCGTGTGCGAATAAATAACTGCGTACCGACCGCGTGTTCAAGCCGCTGCATCGCAAGCGTTAGCGAGGGTTGGCTAATTCCTAAGTGGGTGGCGGCCTTGGTGAGGTTACTCGCTTGGGCGATGGCGATGAAATAGGAAAGATCGGCGCTGGAAGGTAACATAAATACATCCTATCGAAGGAATCAGTGTTTCATATTTTACCTATAGCTTCTTGTTTGTTGAATTGGTATCGAACCTAAACAAAGGAAGCGATTTATGAGTTCACCGTTAAGACGCCGTCAGTTTTTAAAAACATCGTTCGGTGTTGCGGGGGCGCTGTTGGCGTCCGGCGCCGGCGCCGCCGAAGTTTGCACAAAAACGGTTGCGCAAACCGAAGGTCCCTTTTACCCGGGTGAAGGAAACATTTTACCGGTGAACGATCTCACGCGGGTTGAGAACGCATCGGGGCCCGCGCTCGGCCAAGTGATTTACGTTAAGGGCGTCGTTCGCGATTTGAATTGCGCTCCCGTGGCGGGCGTAAACGTCGAGATCTGGCAAGCGTGCGCTTCGGGCCGTTACAATCATGATGGTGACCCCAACACGGCCGCGCTTGATCCAAATTTTCGCTACTGGGGTGAGACGTTCACGAACGATAACGGCGAATACATTTTTAAAACGATCGTGCCGGGTGCCTACCCGGCGGATACGGATTGGGACCGTCCGCCGCATATTCATTTCCGCGTGGCGAAGAGGGGCTATCAGGAATTGATCACGCAGATGTACTTCGACGGTGAGGACCTAAATTCACGCGATAAAATTTTAGAGCGTATTCCCGCTAGGCTCCGCCGGGATGTTATCGTTGCGTTTGCTCCCAACGCCGACGAGCCGTTGACCCAAATGGGCGTCTTTAATATCTCGATCGAAAAAATTTAGATCACTTCGGGCGGCGAACTCGCATTCGCCGGCCCCGCATTTGCCGCCCCGAAAACGCCGCCTGGCGACCACAGTGTTTGTAATACATTCCATAAATGACAAGTCGCATGCATGAATTTTACCAAAAAATTCGTCGCCATTTCCATTGGTTAGCATCTTAGAGCTTATGAGTTCCAAAGTGGAACCAATTAGTTTGCAAAGTTTTCATCAAATGTTCTAATCATCGCCTACAAAGGTCGAGGTTGACCTGCGAACTCTCTGGAGGGGGAATTCATGTTTACACGGAAGATGGCTGCTTTAGCCCTTTTGCTCAGCGTTTTTTCGGCGGGTGCACACGCCGAACGTTACCTTGTTCAATTTAAATCAAGTCAGACATTTCAGAACGTCATGCAAAATATGAAATCTTTCGACCCCAACCGTGCCGTTACGGGCATGAAGCTTTTGGGCAGCGGCGCGAGCGTGGGGCAAAGCTTTGAGCATCTCGATATGCTCGTCGTCGACACGAACGATGCCGCCGCGGTCGAGAGTTTAAAAAATCACCCGGCCATCGCGTTCGTAGAGAAAGAGATCTTCCATCCCGCACCCAAGCCGATGGCAACCTGGGGAAATCAAATTTTGAATTCAAACGTGAAAACCGCGCGCATGGAAACTCCGTGGGGCATCGGCGCGGTTAAGGCTCCGCAAGCGTGGGCGATCACGAAGGGTGAATCGGCGCGCGTCATGGTCCTCGATACCGGTTTAGATAAAACGCACGTTTCGATCGCCGGCCGGTTCGAGAAGGGCCGCGACTTTACGCTACCCGCGGGCGGCGGCGGCGACATCAATGAAGTCACCGATAGCGTCGGTCACGGAACGCACGTTTCGGGCACGATCCTCGCCGACGGATTGAACGGCGGCTTGACGGGCGTCGCGCCCGAAGCGCGTTTGCTCATGGGGAAAGTTTGTTCGATGGCGGGTTGCAGTTCCGTCGCGATTGCCGGCGGCATCAACTGGGCGATCGACGAAAAAGTCGACGTCGTGAATATGTCATTGGGTGGCTTCTTTATTTCGAACGGTGAGGCACAGGCCTTAGCACGGGCCGAGCGGGAAGGTGTTCTCGTCGTCGCGGCGAGCGGCAACGGCGGCACGGGCACCGTTTCTTATCCCGCGGCGTACGTTACGGCCTTCGCGGTCGGAGCGGTCGACGTGAATTTAATTAAAGCCGACTTCTCGCAGTGGGGCCCCGAACTCGCCATCATGGGCCCGGGCGTTGACGTCGTATCGAGCGTGCCCCGCGGCACCGGCCGGGGCGCAACCGTGCTCATCGATTTACAAGACGGGCGCGGTCCCGTCGAAGTGAAGTCTACGCCCTTCGTAGGTTCGCCCGTTTCCGTACCTTCCTCTAACGAACTTGTTTATGCGGGTCTGGGCAAGCCGGCAGATTTCGCCGCGGTTAATGTTCGCGGAAAGTTTGCGCTCATCTCGCGCGGAGAGATTCCGTTCAAAGATAAAATCGCCGGCGCGATCCAAGCGGGCGCCGCGGGAGTTGTGGTTTTCAACAATGCACCGGGCTTGCTGCAAGGTTCATTAACGGAAGATGGCTCCGAAGTTGCGGTATCGGCGGCCATGATCGAGCAAACTTCCGGCGACGCCGTAAAAAGATTGATCGCGAGCGGGCGCACGGTCCGCGCGACGATGTCGGTTGATGCAACCGACTTCTCATCTTTTCAAGGAACGTCGATGGCCACGCCCCACGTCGCGGGCGTTGCGGCGCTCGTGCGTGCGGCAAACAAAGCGCTTACTCCCGCGCAAGTGCGTGAGCTGCTAAGAAGCACGGCAACGCCGCTCGGTCCCAACACCAACAATCAATACGGCAGCGGCATGGTCAACGCGGAAGCCGCCGTACAGCGCGCGAGCGGTCAGGCCTTTCGTCTCGCGAATTAATCGACCTGAAAAGTAATTCGCTCAACAAATCGTCAAAGTCTGAAAAGGCTCCCCAGCGGGAGCCTTTTTAATTATCCTGAGCGTCATGCGAATGCGGATATTAACGTACAACATGCACAAAGGTTTTTGCTTCTATTCGAGGCAATACGTTTTGCGTGAACTGCGCGAGGCGATTCGCAAAGTCGATGCGGATGTCGTCTTCCTTCAGGAAGTGATGGGTGTACACCCCGTAGACATGCTGCCCGACGATCTTGATTCTCAGTTCGAATATTTAGCCGACGAAATCTGGCCGCACTTTGCCTACGGTAAGAACGCTATCTATTCCTCGGGAAATCACGGCAACGCGATCTTAAGTAAGCATCCGTTTTCGGCATTCGAAAATATCAACATTTCGACCAATAAATTAGAGCAGCGCGGGCTACTGCATGCCACTTTGCCGATTCACGGGCGCGACGTGCACCTCGTTTGCCTTCATTTAGATTTGCTTGAGCGCGGTCGCCGTCAACAAATGCAAAGCTTGGTAAAGCGCGTGCGTGAAAATGTCCCCGGTGATTCACCGTTGATCGTCGCCGGCGACTTTAACGATTGGCAGAAGAAAGTCTCGGACCCATTAGCTGAGCAACTTGGAATGGGCGAGAGCGGGGTTATCTTCACGGGATCGCACGCAAAGACATTTCCGTGCTGGCGACCTTTGCTTGCGCTCGACCGGGTCTACATCCGGCGTTTTGCTATTCATGACTATCAAGTTTTATCGGGCGTACCGTGGCGACGTATGAGCGATCACGCGGCCGTTTTGACGGAATTAGAAATTACGGATGATCCAGGCGGCAGGCGCGCAGGTTAACGATGTGCGCGGATGCCAACAGCAAGCCCGCGGTGATCATTAGGCCGTATTCAACGCGGAAATCATCGTGACCGAACAGCATCGCCGAGATTAAAAACGCGAGGCCCGCGCCGCCGAGCCAAAGAATGCGTTTCATTTTATGAATTTGGTAGCCGCTGTATAGAGCCCAGACCGCAACCGGCAGAACTATGACCACGATGATTCGGTGAAACCATTGGTGCGAGAGCGTTTCGCCCAAAAACGGCAAGAAGATCACGAGCACCGGCGTGAACAAACAGTGGATCAAACAAATGAGTGAAGCGGAGATCCCGATCTTGTCCCAAACGGCGCGCATCAATCAGTTGTGCCGACCTAAGTGAAGCGTCGTCAATCAAAACGAAAGATTTAAGTGGAAAAAGTCCACCGTATTATGTAAAGTCGGTTTATCTCTTGAAAGGAGGTCACGCATGTTGATGAAAACTAAAATCGGAATGAAGTCTACCGATACCACCGTGGCTTCCTACGCTTGCGGCGCCTTGTTCTTTGTTCGTGCGTCTCTTCACTAGCAAGTACGTTAGCCACCACCAAAATTCGTTTTAGTTTCTCACGCTCACCGGCGCGAGATTTTATTTTTTAATTCATTTTTCCAGAGCCGTTCGCGGATTTTCCGTGCGTGGTTTTATTGGATTTTTATTGGGCTTAGCCCAGAGGGTACACCTATGCGTAAAAGCATACTGACTATTTGGCCAAGGACATGGACTTGGACTTGGCCGCAGCGAGAGGAGCTCATCGAACCGATTCAATTTTTTGAAACGGAGAGATGGGTACAGGAAGAGGAAGTCTTAAAGCTTCGGCTTCAAGAAGAAACGAGAAGACCCGGCGAGCGGCTTCAACAGCTCTTGCCGAACTTAGACCTCAAAAGATTGATTTTATAATGCGAGAAGGCGCAAAAAGAAAAGTCCCACTGGGATCGCGGATCACAAGCAGTCGAATCTTTTCGACCGCTAAACGAAGCCCCGGTGGGATTATGTTCGTAGCGCGAAAAACTTCGGCTATTTGATTTCTTTGTGAATCGTATGCTTCCGTAACGACGGGCTATACTTTTTCTTTTCTAAACGCTCAGGATGCGTTTGGAAGTTCTTTTTCGTTGTGTAGCGTGAAGGCGGTTTGCCCTCTTTACGTGCTTCTGTGCACTCCAACGTGATGATACGTACTTTGCCTTTTTTCTTTGCCATTTGGCCTCCGGAACTGAAACGTATAGCCCGGCTCAATGGCCACGACAACAGAAATACAGTTATTTTTAAGGATCTCGATAAGTTAAGAATCGGGGCACCGGAATCCTCACCGTGGGTGAAAGTTCAATGCGGCTGCACCAGGCCCAAAATCTCGAAAGAACGTAGGAATTCTGCACCATGAGCGCCCAGCGAGCGGAGTCGGAAAGATGGGTCACCGGCGTGACTTCACCCGCGCCAGTCGCGGACGGCGGTCTCATCGGCTGACGCGGTGGACGACCGGCTTTTTTAAGCGAGGTTTTTTTTTTCGTCATGAGCCCTTGAGATGACGCTGAACGCGCGCCTCAAACTCCTCCAAGGAGGTGTCGCCTTCCCAAGCGTCGACGATTTTCTGGTCGGCGCCGATCAGCAGGGTCGTGGGGACGGCGCCCGTCCAGTTCGGATAGATTTCGGTGATAAATTTGAGCGGGGTGTTGCCCTTGTAGTAGGTCGAAAAATCGACTTTCTGCGCGCGAAGAAAGTTTTCCGCCGCGAGGCGATCTTGCACATCGTCGATCGAGACGAAAATGACTTTTAATCCCTTGTTCAAATACTTCGCGCGAACTTCCATGATGTGTGGAAACTCAATCTTGCACGGCTCGCACCACGACGCCCAAAAATTTACTAAGACCAGCGGGCTATTTTCCGCTTTGATGCGGTCGAGCAGTACTTTAGCCGTAACTTCTTGAACGAAGCCGGCCGTGCCCGCGTCGGCGTGACGAGAGTTGTAATAGTAGCCCGCTCCGCCACCCGCCACTAAGATCGATAAGATTACAAAAAGCTTCCAATTCATAAGTACTTATCATTGTGAACTTAGGGATTGGCCGGGTCAAACTTTAGTCCGAGCCGCGTTTGCTCGACCAAAGCCTGAGGGGACAAAAACAAGTCATCTGAATCACTCGGAATTCCGACAAGTAAGGTATGAAAAACCGATTTCGGATTCCGATCGCCGCGAAACTTATTTCCATGACCGTAGGCTTAACGGCCCTCACGACGGTGGCCATCGCCATGGTGAGTGCCGACAGGTTCGAGAAAATTTCGATGGACCGCGAAGAGCAGTCGAGTCGCGATCAATCTCGTGCGCGTGCCACCGAAGTTGAAGGTTTGCTGCTCGCTTACGTGGATAAGGCGAAAGTTATCGCGTCGCTCTTGATGAAGGATACGGGATCGGCCGAGGAAAAAGCGAAGTCGTTGGACCTTACCTTCGGTCGCGATAAGGATTTCGTTGCGTTAGACGTCATTAGCCGTCAACCGGGTCAGCCTCTCCGCGTGATAAACGAATCCTATTTGCAGCAATACAAGCTCGATAAAACTTTTATCGAAGCGCTACGGGTTGCCCAGGCGGGGCGGAAGCTCGTGCACAGCGAACGGTTGTTCAACGGCAAAGACGGCCACATCGAAATTCGCAACTCGTCGATCGAAGGTGGGGCCCCGTTGCTAACGATCGGTTTTCCGTTGGCGAAGGATGAGTTCGGGGCGGTGACGCACATCGTGTTGGCGGATATTCGTTTGGACCGCATGCAAAAGGTTTTTGCGGCGATGAGCGATCGCAGTCTTTTTCTGATCGATGACGAAGGCAAACTGCTCGCGCACCCCATGGAAGAAAAAGTTTTAAAGGGCGAGTCGGTCGCCTCGATGCCCATCGTGAAAAATGCGCTTACGGCGGCCCTTAAACAAGGACAAATGCGGTTCAAAGACGGGGAGACGGCCGAGCCGTTCACCGGCGCTTTCACAAAAACTTCTTTAGGCGTGACGGCGATTTCGGTGGTTTCGGATCAGGTCATTCTCGAGGCCGCGGCGGCGGTCAAGCGTGAGGCTTTTTACATCGCCGGGCGTTTGTTGTCGCTGGCGTTGTTCTTCATCTTCGTTTTCTCTATCACGCTGACTTCGCCGATCGAAAAGCTGGTGGAGTTAACGAGTAAAGTGGCGAAGGGCGACTTTTCGAATAAAGCCAGCGTCACCTCACGGGATGAAGTCGGGCAATTGGGCGAGGCTTTTAATTCCATGCTCGAAGGTTTGCTCGAACGGGACAAAGTGAAGAGCATGTTCAACAAGTTCCACGGCTCGAGCGTGACCGAAGATTTATTAAAAGGAAATCTCGAGCTGGGTGGTTCAAAGAAGGTCGTTACCGTATTTTTCTCCGACGTGCGTGACTTCACCAAGTTTTCGGAAGGCAACTCGCCC
Source organism: Pseudobdellovibrionaceae bacterium (assembly GCA_947444305.1). Classification (GTDB taxonomy): domain Bacteria; phylum Bdellovibrionota; class Bdellovibrionia; order Bdellovibrionales; family UBA1609; genus JALHOQ01. The sequence goes on from CANEZP010000001.1 coordinate 111,264, forward strand.
GAACAAGTCGTTGAGATGTTGAACGAGTATTTCCAGATAATGGTAGCCATTATCAATAAGCACGGCGGTGTGGTCGACAAGTTTATCGGCGACGCGATCATGGCGGTGTGGGGCGCCCCGAACGGAACCGAGCGTGATCCGCAAAACGCGGTGAAGGCTTGCATCGAGATGCGCCGGTCCCTCGAAGTTCTGAACACGACGCGCATCGGGCGGGGACAAGTGCCTATTAAAATCGGGATCGGCCTCCACCGTGGCGACGCAATCTCCGGCACCATCGGTTCAAGCGAGCGGATGGAATACACGGTTATCGGCGATACGGTAAACCAGGCTTCGCGGATCGAGGCCTCAACCAAAGCTTTCGGTACCGATTTCTTGTTGAGCGATTCGCTGGCCGAATTCGTGAAAGACGAATTTATCGTCGAAGAAGCGGGCCGGGTTGAAGTGAAGGGCAAGGCGGAGCCGCTGACTTTATTCAAGGTGCGCGGCTACTATGATGAAGAGAAAAATCCCGTACTTGTGCGCACTCAATACAGCGACTACGAGGCCGCCGGCGATGACAAAGTAAAAATGGCGGCGAGCTAGGTTAGCCACCAACCCGTCGTTGCGCGAAGTGCGGACGACGACGTCCGGATTTCTACCCGCGCCGGCGCGGGTGCAAATGCGAATTTAAGGGCTATGTTACTAGTCGGCGAAGCGGTGGATCGGCCGGCTTGATCGCACCTTTATCGAAAGCTCCAAGCCGTAAGGATTAAAAATCGCGGGCTTTAAGCCTCGAAAGCTCTTAGCCTTTGGCATCCCTGGTTTAGAAGCTGAATTCCAAAATCAAATTGAGATAGTGCCCGGTAAGCTGAACTTCGTTGATCTGACCTTCGCGCGCGAAGGAGTCGGTCGCGGGCTTCGCGCTGAAGGAAGCGTTGTCGGAGCGGTAGGCGTAGCCGGCGTAACTCATCCAAGACTTATTCAGCCGGTAGCTTCCGAGCGCGCCGTACTGGTAAGACAACGCCGATTCGATCTTGCCGCCGTTCGGTGCCGATCCCATTAATGAATAATAAGCGCGGCCGTTCGCCTGCAACCCGAAGCGGGCGCTGAGGGGAATCCAGTATGTAAATCCCAAGTGCGGTCCCATGCCCCTGACTTTGCCGACGCCGAAGAAACCGTCGACCGGTGTACCAAGAACGACGGGTAGCTCTTTCGAGAACAGGCCCGATCCGACGAGGAGTAAGCCGCCTTGCCCGAACTCCAAACGTCTCGTGACGTGTGCCTCAAGCGAAGCGAATTGAAAATTCTGGCCGCCGATCGAGAAGCCGCTGAGATCCACGATTCCGAAGCCGCCCCATTTCGACTTCGGATCTTGATAGCCGCCGCCGATGCGGCCCGTACCGCCGAGTGCCTCGAAGGTCGGCTTGGTGTTCGCGTCGTAATTACGGCCTTCGTAACTGACTTTCGTAATCAAGTAGCTTGCGATGGCGTAGTAGTTCGTCGGCTTGGTGATCGAGGCGCGTAAGATTGCGTTGTCGATATCGGCGGGGTCATTGAAATTGCCTATCATTTCGAATTCAAGCTTAGCGACCGGCGAACTTGCGCGGTGGTCACCGTTGGCTTGCACTTGCAGTTTGTATTTGCCCGTCGGGCGGGAAGTGTCGAGGGCTAGAACGTTGGCCGCGTAATCCTCTTGCTTGGCGACGGCTTCCCACTTCTTCAGCGATGGATTAAAATACTGCAGATCGTAGAGATAATTTTTTGCGTAAGCCGGGGCCGACCATTTGAGCTCTTTAATATAAGAGGATAACGGTTTCTCGATGACGGGTTTTTTGAGCGCGGGCCCGCGTAACTCAAAAGATTGCGGAGCGTCCCACTTATCACCCTCTTCACCTTTGTCATCGATCGCGACGACATCCCAGTTTATGAAATCGCCGACTAAGACTGACGTTTCTAAGGAAGGTTCGTCGACTTCCTTTTCCACGCTCCAAACGCCGCCGGCGGTTCGGGCTTTGATTTTATATTTTACCGCGCCGGGCACGGGCTCCCATTGGAAGGTCAAATCTTGATTCAGTTCCTCTTTAGAGAGAACCACGGCGTTCGCTTCGGGATTCGTGGCGATGACCGCGGGCAACTTAACTAGCATTTCGGAAGCGGGCGACCAATCTCCGGGAACTCCGCGATCATCGAAGCTGCGGATCTGCATAAGGTAAACACCGGGCTTAATGGTTGCCGACCATCCGGCATTTTTCATCGTGAAGCGCGAAGGTTTTTTCTTCGGGTCATCTTTGCGGATCACTTGCACTTCGTAGCTGGAGGCTCCGTCGATCACGTCCCATTCGACCTCAACGTTACGGCGCACCTTGGCCGGCGCTTCGGCAAAAGCCGGCGTCGACAGCAGGAGCGCGGTAAGAATGAGGAGGGCGGACTTCAAACGCAAATTACTTCACTTTCAAGTTTTTAAATTTGGGAGCCTGGATATCACTGAGGGCCGGTACCAATAAATCTTTCGCGCTGCTTTCATCGCTGGGACGCTGCAGGGAATCTACCGTTTTGAGCCGCACTTTATATTGACCGGGCTTCAAGCGGTTGAACGAAGCGGTGGTGCGGCGAACTTCTTTTTTCTCGACCACTTTGCCCGATTCCGTTTCTAAAATCATAAGGTAGTGTTTTGCGCCCTCAACTTCTTCCCAGCCGAAACTAAGGTTGCCTTTGGCGTCGCTCTTGAAAGTGTCGGGCGTATTCTGAGTCCACTGCGGCGCGGGCAAAAGCGGCCGGCGTTTAACGGTGACCGTGCGGCGATCACTCTGCGCGATCGTTTGGCCCTTCTGGTTTAAAGCTTCTACGAAGATATCGTAGTCTCCGTCGGTGGGGATCAGCGCGGTAAACTCATTCAGTTTTGCGCTTTGCCATTCGGGTTCGCCGTTCGCCAAATCTTTATTTTCGGCCCGGAATCTGTACGAAGCCACCGCCTGCGCAGGGGCTTTCCACTCCGCACGCAGGGAGGGTGTGGGGGTCGGGTATTCGTAGACCGCCGGCATTTCGGCCCAATCAATCTTCGGCATTTCATCGACGGTGAAGGTTTGAAGTTCGGAAGCTTTCTTTGTGCCGTCCTTAGGGTTGATGCTCGTAACGGTCCATTGGTATTGCCCGGGTTTGATGTCGGCTAATTTAATCATCGTCGTCTCAAGTTCTTTTTCCAAAACCGTGACGGAAGAGTTTCCGTTCATGCGCTGCACGAGAATGGCTACGCGATCGACCGCCGCAGGTGCGCTCCATTTGAACGAAACGCCGGCGCGCTGAACGTCGAGGTAAGTCAGGCGCTGATTGGCTTCCGGATAAACGGGGGTAGGCGCTTTGAGCTCCCAGGTGGACACGACGCTAAACTTGGCGACGTTGCTCGATAGCGCCTCGGTTTTATCTTTGCTTTTCAAAAAGCCGGTGACGCGCCAATAGAACACGCCGTCGGCGAGCGCTTCGGTATGCTCCGTCTTGTCGCCGTCGAAAGTCTGTTTGCTTTTTATATTCTTGAACAGCGGATCGGCGGCGATTTCAAGAATCTGATTTTCAAGCTTGTGGCGGTTCAGCCAGCGAAAGGCAACGGGCTCGTCGGCCTTAGACCTAACGACGGGCACGGTGGGTTTCGGTTCGACCAAAGCGGGCGGCGCCTTCGGGTCGATCGTTAAGGGCACAACGTTCGAGGCTAACGGCGGAAGTCCGGGCTCATTGGATTTTGCGGTGAGGCGGACGAACCATTTGCCGGATTTACCGGCGACGGGAATCTTACCCGCTTCACCTGCGGCCGTAATTCCGGCGGGCTTCAGGTTGGTGCGCGAGTTTCCGAACTCGGCCGATACGGTGTAGCCGGGCGCAAGCGGTTTGAATGCGACTTCTAACTTTTCGCTTCTCACCAGGTTCAACAAAATCGTCTCGCCCGCGAGCGGCCAAAGGATTTGCACGCGATCTTTATCAACCGTCATGCCTTGTTCGCTAAACGATGCCGATTGCTCTTTGTCCAACGCGATTTTTTTGCCGTCTTGTTGCAGCTCGGCCTGGCCTTTGAAAACGGCCATGTCGATTTTGCCGTCTTGGCGTTTGGAAAGACTCATGTCCGCGGACTTCACCTTCACTTCGCCAGAGCCGGTTTTCAGCGTGAGGCCATCGCCCTCGCCCGTGCCGGTGCTCGACACGGACATATTTCCTTGCAAGAAATCGAGACTCATTCCGTTTTCATTTTCTTCAAGTACGACGAGCGAGTTCGGTTCGAGGTGAATGACCGTTCCGGATTTCACTAATTCGATTCGGGCCTCGGCATTGTCGGTCGTGCGGATCGCTTCGCCGGGGAACAAGTCATCGTTTTTGCTTACCGATTCCCAGATGACGCGTTTCAGGGGTTTACGTTGAACGTCGTTGCTGGATTCATTGAGTCGCGCGATGGGGGAGCGGTCACCGGGGCCGGCGGCGGATTTGCCGGAATGGAACCAGATTACCGAGGCGGCGAAGCATCCGGCGGAAAGCACCAGTGAAAGCGCGAGCCTTTTTACATTTCGGTTCATATATAAGTCTCCCTACCTTTTCATTTCGGCTTAAACCCGCGAAACGTAAAAGATTTGTGAGCGAGAACTTTGCTATCGCCGGGACAAGTGCTAGACCTCGGTCATGGAAATTTCCGACCGCGCCGTCACTCTCGAACAAATGAAAAAATGGGTACAAGATTTCTGCGAAGAACGCGAATGGGACCAGTACCATGGTCCTAAAGACCTCGCCATTGGCCTAGCTACGGAAGCGAGCGAGCTGCTCGAGATTTTCCGTTTCGTAAACGAAAAAAACAGCCTCGAACTCGTCCACGACCCCGCAAAAAAAGAAGCCATCGCCGACGAACTTGCCGACAGCATTTACTTCGTCTTGAGATTCGCCCAAATGTACAACTTCGACCTAAGCAAATCCCTAAAAGAAAAACTCCAAAAAAACATAACCCGCTACCCCCCGATAAAATAAACTCGGAAGTCAAAAATCGCTCCGACAAGCGCCTCCTAAATGGAGCGGACGTAAGTGCGACCTTTTCTTCGACCAACCAAAAGCGAAGCAAGGGTCAACTCCAAACTACAGCCACGCCACTCGCGTGGATCTGCATCAATTTGCATTTGATTCTTCTAAAAACAAAAAACCTCCCCTTAATCTCACTCTTGCGGCCGCGGACGGCCGCAAGAAGGCCCTCTCAAGGACGGACAAACCACGCACCAACGAAATCAGCCCATCAAAGAAGAAGTACCGCGCCCTGTAAATAAACAAAAGTAAATGACAAGGGAGCGATGGTTTTGTATTCTCCGGAATGAGCAAAACACGGCCAAAGAAACAGCAAGAATTCAGGGGAGCTGGCTTCCAAAAACCGCGAGATCATTTCGGCGGCGGCCTATTTAAGGGCAATCCGAAAACAAGCCGTCCGCTCGCTTCGAAATTACCGATTCACCTCACTCTGCGGGCGCGTAAAAGCGTTCTACGCACGCCGAAAGTTTTCGGATCGGTGAATAAAATTATTCGCGAGGTCGCGGCGAAACACGGCGTGAAGATCTACAAAATGGCCAACGTCGGAAATCATCTTCACTTAGCGATCAAGCTTTCCCACGTACGCCGCTGGGCCGCTTTCATTCGGGAAATGACGGGACGGCTGGCACTTTTGTGCCGCCATCTTGATCCCGGCAAAGGTTTTTGGCTCTACAGACCGCACACGAGGATCATCCGCGGCTGGCAGAAAGCCTTTCAAATTGTAAAGGACTACATCGATCTGAATATTTGGGAAGCCGAAGGTTTTATTTCGAGAAAAGACATTAAAACGCTGAAAGACCTGCGTTTAATTTTCGGGCCTGAATAGACTCACCAAGAATTCCGTAGCTCGCGCCAATGCGCGAAGCGCTCGGCCGTTGCGGCGTTCAAAAACGGATTCACCCGCATTTCTGTTTCGATCGTCGAAGGCGAAGTCGGTTCACCGGCCGCGAGTTTTGCTTTACACGATTCACGGTAGGCCTGAACTTCGGCCAAAGCGGCCGCGCCGTTCTTCTCGACAAAGTCCAAGTTGTTCAATGTGTATTCGTGGCCGAAAAAGACGCGAGTGTCGGACGGCAATTCGCGCAGACGAACCATCGACGTAAACATTTGCTCGGGCGTCCCTTCGAACAGTCGCCCGCAGCCCGCCGAAAACAAAGTGTCGCCCGGAAATACGGCCTTTAAGCGCGGCAAATAGTAAGCAATTTGCCCGAGCGTGTGACCGGGCACGAACAAAACTTCAACCTCGTCGCCGAACAGATCCACGCGGTCCGAAACGGCTTTCGTCGCTCCGGGCACCCGGCTAAAATCATATTCTGAACACCACACCTCGGCGCCGAATTTTTGCAGCAAACCCGGCGTGCCGTTCACGTGATCCCAGTGGTGATGCGTACACAAGATGTGCGTGAGACGCAGCCCCTCCGCCGCCAAAAACGTCTCGACCGGCGCGGCCTCGCCCGGATCAACGATGGCGCAGCGGCCTTCGCTGATCAGCGCGTAGGTAAAATTATCTTTTAAAGTTTTGAGTATTTCGATGCGCTCGATCACGGCTTTAAAACGATCGCGACGTAGTTCTTCACCGTCGTTTCGAGCCCTTGCTCAAGCGCTTCGCAAATCAGTGCGTGGCCGATTGAAACTTCTTTAATCTGCGGCACCCGTTGCAAAAGAAAACGCAAATTTTCTTGGCTAAGATCGTGCCCGGCGTTCACGCCGATCCCGAGGTCCGACGCGAACCTGGCGACGCGCGCGTAATCTTCGGTGACTTTGTCGCGTTCCCTCGTCGGAAAGGCTTCGGCGAAAGCCTCCGTGTACAACTCGATCCGTCCTGGGCGCAGAGCCGCCAACGCTTCCTCTTGCGCGCGATCGAATTTCGCCGGCTCAACGAATAGCGAAACGCGAATACCGGCCGCACCCAAGCGGGCCAGAACGCCCGCGAGAAAATCTTTATTCGCGACCAAATCCCAACCTGCGTTCGACGTGATGGCGTCGGGCGGATCGGGCACCAGCGTCGCTTGGTGTGGCGGATGTTGCGCGAGTAAACGTAGAAAATCGGTGGAAGGATAACCCTCAACGTTAAACTCAACCGAATGCTGGTGGTCGGGTCCGTTGTAACTTTCAACTAACGCACGCAGAAGCGGAACGTCGGAAGCGCGAATGTGCCGCTCATCGGGGCGGGGATGCACCGTAATCCCTTGGGCACCGTAGCTCAAAATCTTTCGCGCCAGTTTGGTGACGTCAGGATTATTCTTTCCGCGAGAATTGCGGAGCGTAGCAAGCTTGTTCACGTTGACGCTCAAATGAGTCATGGTCCATGCTTTAACTCGTAGGAGCCACCATGGTCAAAACCTTGATTCTGATTCGCCACGGGCATCGCGACAATTCGGTGCGAACGATCGACAACGGGCTGAGCGACAAAGGCCGCGAGCACGCAAAGTCCATCAAGCGCTTCTTCAACGCTCGCTTCCAAGAGCCTGAGCTGAAGTCCGGCGTTTGGTTTGCCAGCAGCCCTAAGATTCGTTGCGTGGAAACCATCCTGCCCACCGCGAAGGCGCTGAACCGTGAAGTCGACGCTCACCCCTTGCTCGATGAACAGATGGGCAAAGAGCCTCCGGGGCGCCTCGAGGAGAGGGTGCAGGCGTTTCTAAAGGAATGGAACAAGTCCGACGTGGGCGTCACCGTGGCGTCGAGCCATGGTGATTGGTTGCCGCTCGCCATGTTTCACCTCACAGGACTGCACTTTGATCCTAAGAAAGGCAGCTGGTTCGAAGTCGAATCCGTGTCCGGGAGAATCGCGCTCAAGTGGTACGTACCGACTTTTAAACATTTTTTCCCGGCCTAAAGGTTTAACGGGAAACCGACACGCGCGGCATTGCTCTTCTCCCTAATCATTGCTAAGAGTGCGCTGTGAAAGATTCATTCGAAACAAAGAAAAATAGTTTTGAGACCTCCGCTCCTCAGCCCTACACTAAGATGGGGGATAAGGGGGACGCGATGATCAGGCATATCGATTCTGAATTACAGGCGCTAAAGGATTTAGCTTTGCAAATGGGCGGCTGTGTTGAGCAAGCGATGGAAAACGCCTGCAAGACCATCGTGGCCCGCGACAGCAAGGCTTTCGAAGAAGTGCACCGTCACGAAGACCGTATCAACGATTTGCAAATTTTGATCGACGAGGCCTGCGTTAACGTTCTCGCTAAACAAGCTCCCGTAGCTAAAGATTTACGTTTGGTGATCGCGATCACTAAAATCAATACCGATCTCGAACGTATGGGTGATCAAAGCGTGAATATCGCTTTGGCTGCACAAGATTTGTTTAAGTCTTATCCGCAAGTCGCTTTGCCGGCCCAAATCAGCTCCATGATCGTACAGTGTAAAGATATGGTAAGCTCGGCCCTCGACGCTTTCTCCCGCCGTGATATCGAACTTTCCCAAAAAGTGATGGAACAAGACGACGCCGTCGACGAATTAAAAGACAGCGTCATCCGCGACATGAAGGTTCAGATGAAATCGGGCGAAGACCAGGTCGACATCGGGCTCGCGATCATCATGATCGCTAAAAATCTCGAGCGCGTCGCCGATCACGCCACGAACATCGCCGAAGAAGTGATTTACCTCGCGACGGGTAACGATGTTCGTCACCGCGGCAATGCCGTATCGGTTAATTCTTAATAAAGGTTGGTTCGACGATGGAGGCTCGCAAACGGGTTTTGGTCGTCGAGGATGAGTTAGACATCCGCCAGCTCGTCGTCTTGCATCTCAAACGTGAAGGCTACGATGTGGACGAGGTCGGCGACGGCGAACAGGCGCGCGATCTTCTGACCACCAGGCAATACGAGATGGTCATTCTGGATTGGATGCTGCCCTCCCTCAGCGGTCTCGATCTTACGCGCTGGATGCGTAAGCACAGCCAGCTCGCTCAACGGACCCCCGTGCTGTTCGTCACCGCCAAAACCGAACCCGAACACGTCGCGACGGGGCTCGACGCCGGCGCAGACGATTACATCGCTAAACCTTTCGACACTTTAGTTCTCATGGCGCGGGTGAATGCTTTGCTTCGCCGGCAAGATTGGTTGCGCTCGCAGCCCGGTCAGCAAAGCCCGCGGCTGGTTTTGGGCGAGCTCATCCTGAACACGCAAACCTTCGAAGTCACCATGAGCGGTGAGCGCCTTGAACTGACCCGCTCCGAATTCCGTTTACTTGAATCGCTATTACAAAATCAGGGCAAAGTTCTCTCGCGCGAGTCGATCATCGAACAAATTCAGGGCGAAGGCGTGAACGTCGTCGGCCGTACCGTCGACACGCATGTCTTCGGCTTACGTAAGAAAATGGGCAAGTACGCCGATTTAATCGAAACCATCCGTGGCGTGGGTTACCGCGTACGCAACACCAATTTACCAGAATGAAATCAAATACGTATTTTCCTTCCAGGCTTTTCACGTGGTTCGTTTCGCAACAGATTATGATCGCCAGTGTTCTGGTCGTGCTGGTCACGGGAGCGCTCCTCATATGGATTGAGAACAGCGGCGTCGACGGCCAGGCGATGTCCTTCGGTCTGCGAACGGCGCTGGCTTCGGCCTGCGCGGCGCTGGTTATTTTTGTCTTAGTGTCGGTGTTCATGGTGCGCCGTTTGGTCGTTCCACTCGGGCGCTTGATCGAAAAAACGAAGCGTATGCGCGAAGCTCCGTTCGAGAACGAATCGCTTGAACCCGAAGCGCTGACCTACGACGAGCCGGGGGAGTGGTACGACCTCGAGCGCGCGTTAAATAAATTAGGCCGCGATCTGCGCGGGAAAACAATTCGTCTGTCTCGTGAAAAAACCGAGCTCCGTACCATCATGTCGGCCGTGAGCGAAGCGGTCTTGGCCGTTTCGAGCGAGAAGCGCGTACTATTTTATAATTCGCATTTCGCGTATCTGTTCAATCCAAGCAGCGCGGGCGACACAACCATCAGTGAGATGTTGCGGTTTCCCGACGTCCTTGCGGCTTACGACGAGGCTTTAAAAAGCGGGTCGTTCCTCCGCCGTGAGATTCAGGTCGTCACGAAGGGTGACAACCTACCCCGCGATTTTCAGCTTTCCGTAACGCCGCTCAAGAAGAAGCACAATCAAGAAGTTTACGGGGTAGTCGGCATCTTCTACGACATCACCGAGTTGAAGCAAGCCGAGCGCATTCGAATTGAATTTGTCGGCAACGTCTCGCACGAGCTACGCACGCCGCTCACCACGATCAACGGATACTTGCAAACCTTAAGCTCCGATTTCAAATCGGGCCGCACGGAGCAAGCGCAGGAGTTTCTGAATATCGTTTTGCAAAACGTCGGCCGGTTAAAGCATCTGGTTGAAGATTTACTCGATCTCTCGTCGTTAGAGTCAGGTAAAGAATTGCGCTTAGAAACGGTCGACGTGCGCGATATCACCGAATCGGTGCTCAAGCAGGTGAACACGAAAAAGCATCAGGTAAAAATCGATTACGGGTTTGAGCAAATGACCGCCGACGGCAGCCGAATGGAACAAGTCTTACGCAACCTCATGGAAAACGCGGTTCGTTACGTACCCGAAGGCCGTAACGTTCAGATTTCGTGGCTGAAGGGCGCTCGCGGTACAAACGAATTGCACGTTAAAGACGACGGCCCCGGCATCGCGCCCGAACACCAGGCACGCTTGTTCGAAAGATTTTACCGCATCGATGAAGCGCGTTCGCGCGAAACGGGCGGGACGGGTATCGGTTTATCCCTCGTGAAACACATCGTGCAGCGCCACGGCGGGCAAATCATCTTGAAAAGCCAGGTCGGCAAAGGGTCCGAATTCATTTGCGAGTTTCCGGCTTAAAAATTAAAACACAACGCCTAGGCCGAGCGCGAAGACGTCATCATTTTGCGCCGCCGCGTTCCGCTTGAAAGAATAATCCGCTTTAACGACTAAGTTAGGAACCGGAAAGTAAGCGAGACCTAAAACCGTCACTTCTTTATTAAGCGAGTGGTCGGCCGTAAAACCATAAGCCATCCGTGCGTTGAGATCGTAGTTGCTACGGCGGGCAAATAGCCACAATTGTTGTTTATCGGCCAGTAGATCATACGCCGCTTGCAACGAGTTACCGCGCGCGAGTGAAGGCATGGCGGTTCCGTTATAAACCGAGATCGCTTCCGCGTCGTCGAGCTGGGCTTGGGCTACCATGCCGGTGATTTCGAAGCGCGAACCGCGCACGCGCGCGTGGATCTCACCGAGGCGGAAGCCACCGTTACGTAAAGCGGGGTCCCCCTGCGCGGTGTTGCCGGCGGCGAACGAAGCGCCCAACAGAAACCACTCATTCTTGGCGTTGATGCGCAAGACGCCCATAACGTCGTTCGCGGCGGCGTTTTGACCTTGGCTGCGTCCTCCCGCAAATAAACTTTCCTGGCGAAAGCCGCGTGCATCGAGTGAATTGAAAATGCCGATTTGCAGGTCGGCGCGCGGCCGGTCTACCCAAAAGCTCGCGCCGTTTTCATGCCAGCTGGTCGGGATGAGTTCGCGTTCAAGTTCGGGGCGTAGCACGCTGAGGTAAGTGACCGGCTCGGCGCGGGTGTTTAGCCAGCCGATCGGCACGAGCTGGTGCCCGACGCGCAAACCGCTTTCGCCTTTTTCATCCGTTAGCCAATCGAGATAGGCCATCTGCACGATGGACTGACCCTTTTGGTAAGCGACGGTGTTGCGGCTTTCGCTGCCGCCGTTCTCGAATAAAAATTGCGAGTTGAAGATCAGGCGCCGGTGCGGGCGAAAGGAAATCACCGGGGCGACGTTCATCACGTTCGTGCGATTTACGGGGCCTTGCTCGTAACTAAAAAATTCGGAGCTCATGCCCACTTGCCAAGTGGCCGACGGTGCAAAATAAATTTTTGAAGCCGCGGGCCCGAGCTGGGTGTGGAGTTGATCGGTGTCACGTAAAATGCGAAAGCCATCCGTTTGGGAAGCGGTAGGCGCGGGGACCGGTGCCGAAACCGCAGCCGGAGCCGGTGCAGGTGCGGCAGCGGGTGCAGCCGCCGGTGCCGCCGCGGCTTCCTCGTTTTTCAGTCGCAACTCTTCGAGCTGCGCTTCTAGTTTTTGCACGCGCAACGTGAGTTCTTCTTCGGACGCAAAAGTGGGAAGCCCCGCTACGATCAGGGCGGCGAAAATCAAATGCCTCATGCATTTAGGATAAAAGGCCAACGCCGCTAAGTCATTTTTGTAAGAGAAGGTGAGCAATTGCTGGCCGTTGATCTCTAGGCCAAAAGGCAGGTCTAGCGTCGATTATTACGGCGGAAATTTTTAGGCTTTGGGTTTTCGGGAAACTGACCGGTTTGCTCGAATGATTCGAGCATTTTCTTGATCGTCGGTTGGCAACTACCGCCGCAAGCGCCGACCCCGGCGGTCGTCACGTCGAAGATTCGCCCCAGACTTTTGCAACCGGAAGCGATGGCGCCTTCGATCTTCGCTTGGCTTACGCCGTTGCAAAGACAGATCATGCGGGGCTTAGATTTTTGTTTAGCGTTTTTGTCCGCTGGATCCATGTGAAGTGTCGAGTCGTTGAAGGAGCATGTTTACTACTTTGTCTTTCACTTCGTCGTAGTCGCCTTTGATCGGTGCGCCCGCCGCGAACATGTGCCCGCCGCCCTGGAAGGCTTCGGCGATGCCTAAAACTTCGAGCGCACCTTTCGAACGGAGTGAAAGCTTATATTCATTGGGTGCGTCTTCGCGGAACAAAGCCGCGGCCTGCAAGGTGTTCACGTTCATCAACATGTCGACCACGTCGCGCGAGTCATCCATGTCGAGGCCGTGCGATTTTAAATCGGCATCGAGCAGTTTCAAAACGGCGATTTGGCCCTCGCCGAAATATTCGACCTGACCCAATACCTTGGACAGAAACGCGACTTTGCCGGCGGTGTGGGTGGCGAAGAGGAAACGGTGGATCTCTTCGGCGTTGTTGATGTGCATGAGCAACTCGGCCGCGATCAAATGAGAATTCACCGAGTTCTTTACGAATTTGAAAAGCTGAGTATCGAAAGCGATCGACGTGTAGAGCGCCTGGGCGATCCGCTCATCCATGCGAATGCCGAGTCCCTTGATGATGAAATAAGAAATTTCGCCCGTCGAAGCGGCCCTCGTATCGATGAACGATCCCGGCGTAGGTTCGGGGCCTTGATTCAAAACCGGGTGGTGATCGACGAACAAAATCTCGCGGCAATGCTTTTGTAGCTCGGTGAACAAAGGATCCACCAGGCGGCGATCGTTCGTATCGAAAATGAGGCTGAGTTCGGTCGGGCCGATGGGCTTGTGCGGCGCTTCGAAGATTTCGAGGTGTTTTTCGGGCTCTAGAAAAAAATATTTTTTTGGGCACGCATCAACGAGCATGATGCGAACCTCTTTACCGGATTTGCGCAGGCCGTGGTACAGCGCGAGCAGGGCGCCTAGGCCGTCTCCGTCACATTGTTTGTGCGTGCTCAAAAGAACGCTCTGTGCCGCCTTGATTCGGCGAACGATCGAGTCCACATTGAGCTGAGAAAGTCCCGGAGTTCCCATGAATTAACTCTAACGGCCTCCGTTAAGGATGGCTCCTGTTAATTGCCTGAGTTAAAGGATTTGTTTGACTGCGTCAAAAAGTCCACTATTATGGCCAGCTTCGTTTTCGAGGAGATTTACTATGTCTGACAGACAACCAATGACCGTTTCGGGAAAAGCTAAACTTGAGTCCGAACTCAAGGTTTTGATCCACCAAGAACGCCCGGCGATCATCAAAGCCATTGAGGAAGCCCGTGGTCACGGCGATTTAAGCGAGAATGCCGATTACGACGCCGCCAAGGATCGTCAAGGCATGGTCGAGGGCCGCATTGCCGATATTCAAGGCAAACTTTCGAACGCCGAGGTTGTGGACATCACCCAACTTCAGTCCGAAAAAATCATTTTCGGCGCCACGGTCGAATTACAAGACCAAGAGACCGACGAAAAGGTGACCTACCAGATCGTCGGCGAAGATGAAGCCGACGTAAAAAGCGGCAAGGTCTCGATTTTCTCGCCCATCGCAAGAAGTTTGATCGGGAAGAAAAAAGGCGACATTATTGAATTCAAGAGCCCTAAGGGCGAAAAAGAATTTGAAGTGCTCAATTTTTTTTTCAGATAAAATCCGCACGAACTAATTAAGTAGGCGATTTGAGAATTCTGCGTGGTAAGTCCAATCTGGAAGTTTCTTCGCAGGGTTTCGCCTGGTTTGTCGTCGGGCTGGTCTTCGCCACGTTCATCGGCGGGGCCGTCCGCACGATCCTGAGTTCAGACCGCGTTCACAAACGTATCGTTACCGAACTCCGCAGCCGTTTTCCGCAACAAGAATTCCAAGTCGGGCAGACCGAAGTGCTGCTCTCCCGAGGGATGTGGCCGGGGTTGGGGTTGCGGGTCAAAAACTTATCTTTCCGCCAAGAAGTTTGCGGCAAGCTCAGCTTCCTCGTCGAAGTGCCGCAGGCGGTGCTGCCGGTGGATTTGTTCGCGCTCCGTAAAGGCTCGCTCCGGCTCGGGCGCGTCGAAATGAGTAACGGCTCCATTCACCTGAATTACAAACCTTGCCCGCCGGATCCCATCACTCTAGACGCGAGCCGCGAGAATCTCGAACCTAAGAAGCCGGTGATCAGCGCCCCTTCACTCGATTGGAATAAAGTGAGCCGTCACCTCGACGGCATCGAGATGTCTAACTTCGCGATCACCTACGAGCGCAATCGCACCTGGAAACTTCTTGTTCATTCGATGCGCTTCAACGTGAGCGATGATTTGTCGGTGCAAGGTTTGATGGAGCTGCAAAAAAGTTTACCGTTCGGCTCACTCTCGCACGTAATTAATTTGGACGCGCAAGGTGACGACCGCGTATTGCAATGGGGTGTTCACTCCGTCTTCAAGGAAGGCAACGTCCAACTTAAAGGCTCGATTGATCTGAATAATCACGCGGCCTCTGCGCAGGCATTCGTTCGCCAGCTGCCGATGAAAGACGTGATGAGCGAACTTCATCAAATGGGGTTTTCCGAACGTGACGTGCGTTTGAAAGCCTCGTGGCTAAGCTGCGCCCTGAAATGGGAAGGCTCGGCCGATCGGGCGAACGCGACCCCGGTCGTTGCCAACGATTGCAAGGTCGAAGGTGCGTACGGCCGGGTCGAATTAGATACCGCCGAGTTTTGGCTCGATCACCCGAACGAGTTGAAAAAAGAGGCCGTCGTTAAAATCAGCAAATTGCAAATGCAGCACGTGCTCGAAGCGCTCGGCCGCCAAGTGCTGCCGAAAGTTTTGGCGCGCCCCGGTTTTTGGAGCGGCGATCTTCATTACCTAACGCCTGATAGCTGGAAGCTCGAAGGCAATCTCGAGAGCGCCGAGATTATCTTTTCTAACCGCAGCGTGCGCGGCAAACAAGTGCTCGACAAAATGCGCACGACCGTCGCGCGGGTCGATTCGAAAATCGAAGCTAAGATCGACCAGCTAGAAATTCGCGGCGGGGAATTCGCCGGTGATTTGAAGTTCACGCTCCAAAACGACTGGCGCAACGGTGAGTTCAAAGCCGATATCCAGAAGTTGCGTTTTAGTCCGGCGATCCAAACGTTGTTGGTCGGTGGGACACTCGGCAACCTGAAGTTCACCGGCGAAGGTGCGTTGACGGCGGGCGAACTCAGCCGCTGGGACGGTGATTCGGAAGTCGAGCAGATTACCGGCTCGGGCTGGTCGGTGGCCGGATTGAAAATCAAATCGCGATATTCGCCGGGCGTGTTTCACCTTGAAGGTCGCGCGCTCGAAGCCAGTTTGAACCCGCCGTGGAAAGGCTACGCGCAGCTGCAAGCCGTGCGGCCCGAAACCGACGACACCGTTATGTGGCGCGACGTTCAGGCCAAGGGCGACATTCAAGCGTCGGGCGGCGTGATCCAGAGCGTGACCGGCGTGGACTTCGAGAGCAAACAACCGTGGCGGCTTAAAGGGTCATGGGTCAGGGACGGCGAATTCAACGCGGTTTTGGCGATCGGGGCGGCGAAGCCTAAAAACTTCGCGCTCACCGGTGAGAAGGGTGTTTTGAACGTGCAGGAGCGATTGCGGTAAGCCGTTAAAGCAACGCCTTTTAACTCAGGAAACTCTGCTCCTGGCTTTTGCTCCAGGTTTTTTCGTAACTACCGACCACGAGTGAAGCGATGTTTTCGGCCAGTTTTTCGGACCAACGTTTGCTTACCTTCATCTCGACTTTGTAAATGTCGGCTTCATTCCGGTTTCTAAAAAGGTAATCATCGCTCGAGATAATTTGGTCGACCAAATTCAGTTCGAGGGCGCGGCGACCGAACCAGTATTCGCCGGTGGCGACTTGCTCGAGCACGAGCTTGGGGCGATTTTCTTTTACGAAAGTTTTGAACAGCGCGTGCGTTTCTTCGAGTTGATCGATGAACTTGCGTTTTCCTTTTTCGGTGATTTCACCGAAGACGGTGATCGTGCGTTTGAATTCGCCCGCCGTCATCTCTTCGTAATCAACGTCATGCTTCTTTAGGAGACGATGGAAGTTAGGGACCTGCGCCACGACGCCGATCGAGCCGACGATGGCGAACGGTGCCGCTAGGATTTGGTCGGCCGTGCAAGCCATCATGTAACCACCGCTCGCCGCGACTTTATCGACGGCGATGGTCAATTGTAGGCCGGCCTGACGAACACGCATTAATTGAGCGGCCGCTAAGCCGTACGCGTGCGCCATGCCGCCTGGGCTTTCGAGCACCACGACCACCTCGTCTTGACCGGCTCGGCCTACGGTGAGAATCGCGGTGACTTCCTCGCGCAAGTTTTCAACGTGGCCGGCGCGAACGTCGCCGATGAATTCTAAAACGTAGATGCGCTTGCGCTCTTTAACGATTTTCTTGTCGGCTTTCTCTTTTTTCTTAGCGAGCTTGGCCTCGGCTTTTTGGGTTTTGCCGTCGAGGATTGAATTCTTTAATGCGCGCGCCATGTCTTCAAAACGTTTGTTCATGTTTTCGATGGTCAGCAGGGGTTTGCTGTGGCGCGCCTTAGCCAGTAGACCGAAAAACAAAACTAAGATTATACCGATGGCGAGTGTGAGAATGATGACCTTGCCGCTGAACAGTCCAAGATCCGCTAGAAATTCCATGATGCTCCGTTTGCCTTTGCCGGGGTGTTGACCTAAGTCCGGAATGATTCGGCAAAACATTTGTTTTAACAAAGACTTCGCTAAGATCAAGGAATGGCCCTCAATATGTCTTTAATTGTGCTGTTTGCCCTCAATTTGACCCAACCCTGTAGCGCGGAAGACACGGCGGCGGCCGGCCCGAACATGAGCGTCGAGCGTATGGTCAAGCGCATCAACGAACGTCACGACGACTTCTTCCGCTATCATCGCGAACTAGAAGAGCGGTGGGAAAAGCGACGCGCTACGATCGGTGAGCGCAAAAAACTTGAAGAGGCGCACGCCTTGAAAGTTGAAAAGGCGAGGGAAGAATACGTTAAGGTGCGCACCAAGCGCCCGACGGATGAGGCCTCACGCTTACGTCACGAAGCCGCCGAGAAGGAACGCCTCGCGCACAGTGAGATGTTGCGGCAACGTTACGTTCAGCAGCGGGACACGGTCGAACAGTATTTGAAGAAGGGCCGCGCCATCCCGGAACTGAAAGAATTCGACCTCGAAGGTTACTAGCGCTATATCTTTCCCTGGACATAAAACCTACCGGGGGAACACCTAGATGAAACATTTTTTAATCGCCGCGGCTTTGATGATCTCGCCCTTTGCGCAAGCGCAAGAATTCGGCGTTCTGCTTGGCGTGCACCAAACCACCGCCGACGCGAACTCAACCGGCACGTCGGTCGACGGCGTCTTCAATTTCAAGGCCGGCTTGGCCGTGGGCTTGGCGTTGAGCGACACCGCAAAATTCCGTACCGGATTGCTCTACAACCAACGCCACATCGAATTGAACACTGCGGGATTTAAAACCAAAGTGAACTTCGATTACTTCGACGTGCCCGCGTTGGTGCAATTCAACGTGAACGAAATGTTCGGTTTATTCGGCGGTTTGGTCGTCGGCATTAACGTGAACGATGAAACAAAACCGAAATTACAAGACGTTGACGCCAAGGGTTTGATCCCGCTGTTAAACCTCGGTGTAAACCTGATGTTTCAAGACCTGATCGGCTTCGACGTGTACTACGAACGCGGCCTCGGCGAATTCGCGAACAACCTTGAAAACTACGGAACCTTCGGCGCGAATTTCATTTACTGGTTCTAGAATTTGCCGACGCAGCATTTCCTTTCCAGACAGGAAAAGCTGCGTTATCGACGAAGCCTTATCGCTTCCTCAAAATAAATTTAATTTACTAATGTTCTTTCCGCCGTGATGGCGGAAAGACCGCGATCACAAATACGGAAGATCCCCGCGCTAAACGGAATAGGCTCTCCGAAGCCATAAAATTACGCGCCATCTTTTTTTCAGAATTTAAACAATGAGTCACGACTCGGCCGGGCCCGGTCTGGTCCTGTCCGCTCCGGCCATTCATTCCGCAGGTCCGAATTAACTTTTGATTAAAGCGTTCATCGGCAACTCGGTCAGGGTCGCCACACGTTTCAAGAAGAAATAAATCAAAAACCCGGAGAACACCATTAGGGGCGCCGCGATCACGACGAAACCCATCCAGGTCATCTGCGCAATTTGACCGTTCAAAACTTGGCTATGCTCTTCGGCGGCGAGGGCCGGGTCGATGTCCTGAAAGATGTACCAAGCCAAACCGAAGTTCATGATCGACGAAATAAAAAATGAAAGCGACAGCCATAGTGTCGTGCGCTTAAGCAAGCGCATGAAATCACTTTGCCGCGTGAACTGAACCAAGCGTTCTTCGATCTCTTTCATGTTGAGCACTTGCGGATTACAGAACATCAACCGCGCCGCGGGATTTTTGCTCCACGCCGAAGCGAGCACCATCAAACCAAGGAGCAGCGGCAAGCTGGCTTCTTTCACGGCGAACCAAATTCCCGTCAAACTCATCAGCGCGAGGCCGCCGGTCAGCAGGATGTTGACGATCCCGAGTAGCGAAACATAATTTTTCTTACCGCGTTTCACGTAATCGTGAACTCCGTACCCGAGCGGCAAGCAGAGCGCGGCGAGCAGCGTATACTTCGCGTCGAAAAACTTCGCGCCCTTGTTCAAGATGACCACGGGAAGGAGAATGTTGATCGCGATATTAAGGAGAGGGTTCTCTTTGCTTTCTTCCGCTTTCATCGATGAAGGTCTTGGTCCTTTGGCTTTTTAGTTGGAAGACGTGAATCCTTGGAGAGTATAATAAGAAAACACTGAGTCAACTCTAACTCGCGGCTGCCTGGATCAATGAACATAAACGTTGAGCTCCTCTTATGGTTGTTGATCTTTTTCCAAGTGAAACACTTCTTCGCCGATTTCGTTTTTCAAAATGTTTGGATGCTGCAGAAGTCGCGCCCCGGCTGGGATTTCGTCGCGCCCTTGGCCATTCACTGCGGCATTCACGCCGGCGCAACCTTGGCGCTCGCGTTATTCATCAATCCGTCGTACTGGTGGCTCGCCGCGCTTGATTTTGGCGTGCATTTCTTGATGGATCGCCTGAAGGCGGGTCCTACTTATCTCGGGCGCTACAACGATCATCGCAGCAAGGCTTTTTGGATCTCTTTCGGTTTTGACCAGATGATCCATCACCTGACCCACATTTACATCGCGTGGGTCTTAGCCGCGCACGTTCTCTAAATCTCGAAAAGATCGACGTTGAGTACCGCGCATTCTTCGGGCGGCGACGGGCGCGAAACGGCCTCGGCTTCGGAAATAAATTTAAGCACTAAATTTTTCAATCGTTCCAGGTCTTCGCGGCTTAACGTCAATACCGACGTGAAGTGAATGCTTTCGTTTGTGATGTCTTGCGCATCGAGCACCGCGCGGGCCCGCCAATTGGAATGATGAAGCAGTACGAAGGGTGACGACTTCGGTAAATGGAACTGCCCTTGGCGGTAACGCCATTTGTTTTTTTCCTCACCGACTAAACCAAAGCTTTGTAATTCACGGAGGGTGTTGAGCGTTGTTTTCTCATCCAAGTTAAGTCGTTTCGCGAGCGAAGCCACCGAATGCAGAGCGGGGATTGCCGTAAGAAAATGCAGCGCACTCCAATGCCAAGAAGAAAAATAACGTGCGCGTTGGGCATCGATGTCGAAGTCAGGCCGATTCGCCCGCTTAGATAGATCTTCACGCCGCCGCTTCATGTCCTTTAACTTCTCGCCCAGCGCGGTCCGGTACGACGGGTTGCCGGCACGTTCGGACTCCACGCGGGTTTGGAAATAAGCACTCTCGTCCTCATCCATGTTGAAGAAGCCGGCGAGAACGAAGGCTTGGTCGGGGGTCAGCTGCACGTTCGAATGAATCACGCGCGACAAAAAGGAAGCCTGGCATCCCAAGGCCTCGGCCGCCCGGCTCATTTGCCCGCGGGGCGCATCCGTGAGGAGGGCTCGCTCGAGGTAGGCTTTGTAAGAAGAAAAGGTAAAGACGTTGAGTTTATCCATTTGTTGCCTAAATATAACTGAAATCATTCAAATTTGACAACATTGAAATGGGAGCCCTTCGCAAATTGGTTTACATAGATGGCCAAGGGATTGCAATTTTGCTCTCCCAAGCCGGAGAGAACCAATGTTGAAGTCGATCCCTGTTTTAATTTTAGGGCTGTCCTTATCTTGCACAGTCCTAGCTGCGCCAAACAAGTTCGGCCCGGCCGGTAGCGGCGGGGGTGATCGGTGTGAAAACCGGATCAAGGTCATTATTCAGGACATCAAAGCCTGGGTCGATGCCGACGGAGGTAAAGACCTGCTCTTCAAGAATCTTCGTCGCGCGAGCGATGCGGTCGATTACAAAAATCGTATGCAACAGGTTTTATCACGGCCCACTCTCATCAAGTGCGTTGTGCAAGGTGATCAAGATTACCCCGTGTTGGTGAATGGTAAGCCCAAAGAGTGCCGGAGCTTCGTAGATGATTCGGGAACGAATCAGATCATCTGTGATCTTAAGCGTTTTTCGGTCGGTGGTGATAACCCGGACGGCGAATCCGAGCAGTACAAAATGATTCACCACGAAGTCGCGACGCTAGGTGAGCTTGAGTTGCCGGTCGGTGAGGATTCAGAATATATTTTGTCGGATCAAATCACGGGCTACCTTGAGACAAAGCTCGTCAAACGTCTTTCGTTAAAAAGCTTAAACGGTCCTGACCGTGACGGGATCTTCCGTATGTCCCTCGATGCCACGCCAAAGATGTGCGCCGAGCTCGTAGCGAAGTACTATCTGAAAACCATGGGCGCGGATGAAAAGTTTGAGGCTTACGACTTTAGTTACGTAAAACCTTTTATCGACTACGTAACCGATTATCCCCGCGGAACGTTCAAGGTTAGAGATCGCCGAAATAACGAAATCTACTCGGGCGACGTGTACGTCGATTTGAAAGAGGCTTACGAGGAAACGGCAGGCATGCGCACCTACCATAAGGCCTGCTACCTATCTATGATTGCGTGCGCAAGCGAAGATCGTTCGATCAAGATCAAAACGGCCGAAGGTCGAATTATATTCTCGGCCGCGCCCGCTTGTCGGCGACCGGTCCTCCCTTTTGATTATTTTGATTAGTTAAAAAACGCTGATGTCCGCGCTGATGCCCACGTTGGTCAAATCATCGCGGATATCTTCGGGCACGAATTGAATATTCGGATAAAGGAAGATCACCGGCGTGATCGAAATACCTAAGCCGAAGGATTGAGTGATCGTGTCTTTCGCGTAAGTCGTGCGGTCGGGCTCGGAACGCATGTGTTCGTAGTTGTAGAGATAGAGAACCGTGCGCAGGTTGAACGTGTCGTTGAACATGTATTCTAAGACCGGTGACAGACCAAAAATATAATCCGCTTGTTCGGTTCGCACGTCGGCGGTGTAGTTGTCGGGATCATTCGGATCGCCCGAAGAGCCTTCTTTGTCGTAGCGCACGTACTGCGCCCAGACCGAAAAGCCGAGGGTAAAACCCGAATCGCCGAGTTCGATCACGCTGTCTTGATTGACCAGCAATGACGAGTGGTAACCCAAGCGGGTAAGATTAGATTCGGTATAGATCGTGGGCTGGACCTGCAGCACGGATTGCAAGCCGCCCAAGTTGTAGAGCAGCTGGTAATTCAAAAATGGATTCGCCACGTCGACGCGTTTGCCGTCGTAGCCGCGTGGGCGCTCACTCGAGAAAGGCGTGATCCAGCGAACGCCGATGCCCGCGCTGAGGCTATGTTGGCTCGAGATGTTGTATTTCACGTCGGCTTGGCCGTCGAGAAAGGCCTTGTCGGTCGTGGCCGTGGTCGAAGCAATGTTCGGGCGATCCTCACTTAAGGGTTTGCGCAAGTTCCCGCCGGCGTATTCCAACGATGTACCTACCGACCAGATCGAAGTCGAACCGCTTTCGGCGCGAAGTAACTTATTGGTGATGATATTGTCGACGTCATTCGCGCGGCGCGACTGGAAGTTGAGCGCACCTACGGTGATCGCGGGTTCGTCCTCAACTTCAAGTATGGCATCGGTTTCGGCAAAAGCGGCGGGCATCGAGAGTGTGATGAGAAAAGCAATGTAATGAAAAAAAATAATCACGCCATCGCCCCCCGGCTAAAGATGATGAAGGAGCTTAGCTAACCGCATTGCCTAGGAAATGCAAAAGTTAATCGAAAAGCTCCTCGAGAAAAGATTTGCGGCGTTTCTCCTTTTTGTAATGCTTGTCGTAGGGGCGATGTTCGCGAATGGGCTCTTCGTAGCGCACGTACTCGAGCGGCGCGGATTCGGTTTGGACCGTCATTTCTGACTTTACCGACTTCTCGATGATTTTATCTAGTTCACCGCGGTCTAACCAAACGCCACGGCATTTCGGACAGTAATCAATCTCGACGCCTTGGCGCTCGGTCATTGAGAGAACGGCATCTTTGCAAGCGGGACAATTCATGGATCCTCCGTGTTGAATTGAAATGAGTTTCGCACGGGGAGAGAAGAATAAATAATCGATAAAAGCGGACGCCGACTTTGAAAAAACAAAACACAGCGTGCGACATCGAGTCTTTGCGTTCGGCTGCTAGTGACTAATTAACGACGTCTGGATTAACGATGGCCGAGCAAAACTCTTTTGAATCGGTCTTCAGGCCCGCAGCCCCCAAGGCGCGGCAAAGATTTTGGGTGTTGGGGTTCTTGATTGCCGAGCAGTAACCTTGGGGATCGGTTTCCATGCCAGCCCAGCCGAGTGCGCGGCAAAAATTTTGGGTATCCGCGTGTCCGATGCTGGAGCACCAACCGTTGTGATCACTCTTGAGACCGGCCCAACCGATTGCCATGCAGAGATTGCGCGTGTCTGGGTTTTCGATCTGCGAGCACCAGCCGTTCTTATCCGTCGCCAAGCCGGTCCAACCCACGGAGAGGCACAATCTTTTGTAGTCTTCGTTTTTCATGCTCGAGCATAGTTCGTTGGGATTTGCTTTCAAACCCATCCAACCTAAAGCTTCACAAAACTTGCGCATATCTCCGTCTTCGGCGAAGAGCTGAGGCGAGGTGATTAAAACTAAAATAAGCATAAAGCGGCGCATAAGAACTCCCTGGAAGAACACGTGACGAATAGGCCGGAGTAGCTAAAATGATGCTATATGTCAAATCCTTTTCGCCAGTTCAAATTTGGAAAGCCCTGAGGAGAAGCATCGGGTACAAAGAGGTAAGCTTTCCACAGGTTAGGTTCGCATGCCCGAATTGCCGGAGGTCGAGAACGTAAAGCTCTCATTGCAGAGCCAAGGTTTGGTCGGCCAGCGCTTCCAAAAAATTGAATTGTTGCGAAAAAATCTGCGGACGCCTTTGCGCGCCGAGCTCACGCGTAAGCTCCCCGGGCAAATTGTTCGCGATGTTTCACGCCGCGCGAAATTTCTTTTGTTCGAGACGGAAAGTTACGTGCTCCTCAGTCATCTCGGTATGACCGGATCGTGGCGCATCGTCGTCGGTGAGGTCACCGCGCTTAAACACGATCACGTCATTATCCATTTCGAATCGGGCCTAAAATTTGTGTACAACGATCCGAGAAGGTTCGGCGTATTGGAATTGATCACCAAAGATCAGCTGCTCGCGAACCGATGGCTGAAGAATCTGGGCGTCGAACCCTTAAGCGATCAATTCACCGAGGAACTTTTATTCTTGGGTACGCGCAAACGCAAAGCGCCGATCAAAGGTTTTTTGATGGACCAAAAAAATGTGGTCGGCGTGGGCAATATCTACGCTTCGGAAGCCTTGTTCATGGCGCGCGTGGCCCCGACGAGGCCGGCCGGCCGATTGAAGAAAACCGAGGCCGAAAAATTGGTCGCGTGCATACGCGAAGTTTTGCACGCGGCGATCGCCGCCGGTGGGTCGACCATTAGCGATTATAAAAATTCGAAAGGCGAGGCGGGCAGTTTTCAAAACCGCTTTTCGGTTTACGACCGCAAGGCCGCGCCTTGCGTAACCTGCGGTGAACCCATTCGCGCGCGCGTGATCGCCGGCCGCAATACTTTTTGGTGCCGTAAATGCCAGCGTTAATTCTGCTCGCGTACTCAAGCTTGCTGACCTTAGGTTTGCTCGATAATATTCGCGGGCCGTTTTTGTTCGAGATCCAACAAGATCTAGGTTTAAGCGGGACGGGCGCCAGCGGATTCTTCGCGGCGTCGAGCTTACTCGCTTTCGTGGGCAGTTGGTTTTCGCACCGTCTGTTGCGGGGGCGCAATCCGCTTAAGGTGCTGGCGTTCGCGAGCGTCGCGATGGGCGTCGGTTTCGCGGGGATTTCTCGCTCGACCAATTTCACGGTTCTTCTTGCCGTAGCCGCGATTTTCGGTTGGGCCTACGGCACGCTCAATGCGCTTCAGAACGTCATCGTGAGCGAGGCGGCGCCGCCGCAGTCTCGCCGTCGTTATCTTAATGGATTGCAGGGAATGTACGGATTGGCGGCGTGGCTCGCGCCGATGACGGCGACTTGGTTGCGCTTAGCCGGCTTAGACTGGCGGGCGATTTTTCTAATCTTAGCCGCATTACCGTTGGTGGTGGCGTTGCCCGCCGCGATGGTGGGCGGTCAACTGCGGCCGCAAGATAGTTCCCAAAATACGTGGAGCAAAATGGATGCGCGCGTGACCGCAGGCTTCGCGGCTTTGCTCGCGATCTACATGTGGGGTGAGTTATCCATCACGACACGCTTGGTTTTGTGGTTGCGCACGCAGCATAATTTTACGGCCGAGGCGGCCGACTCACAGTTGGCGATCTTCTTCGTGCTGATGCTGGCCGGCCGGCTCGTATTGGCGTTCGTCGAGTTGAAACACGTGAGCAATTGGGCGATTTTAACCGTTAGTCTTCTGACCTCGTCGGTTCTGTATTTCTTCGGTCTTCAATATTCACCTTACCTCGTCGCTTTTTGCGGTCTGACGCTCGCCCCGTTCTTTCCCGTCATTTTAGATCAGATCGCGACCTCGCTCGGAATGAATGCTTCACGCGCGATGGGCGTGATCATCGGGGTCGGTAACTTAAGCATCGTCGCGATGCATTTATCGGTCGGTGCTTTGACCGATATGTTCAATCTGTCGGCCGCGCTGTTCGTCGGTCCGGCGGCACTGCTGCTCGCGGGCTGCGCGATTCTTACGCTGCGGCAAGAAAGAGTCCAATGGTTCCTTCGCCCATGAAATCGAATAATCTTAAAGTCATCGGTCAGCGCTTAGCCCTCTTGTTCGCGGCTTACTTTCTTTGTCGGCTTTTCTTCTTGGTTTGGAACCGGGATCTATTCGCGCAAACCCCGCCCGCGCAGATTCTATTGGCCTTCGTTATCGGATTACGCTTCGATCTTTCGGCCATTTTGTTCACCAACGCTTTGTTGCTCCCGTTATGGCTACTGCCCGGTCGTTGGCTGACGAACAAACGTCTGCGCAACCTTGAGCTGACGCTATTTACTTTACTCAACACCATCGCCTTAGGTTTCAACGTCGTCGACGCCGAGTTCGTTAAATTTATCGGCAAGCGTACTTCGTACGACCTTTTGCTCATGGGCGACGATCTTCAGCGCCACTCGCTCAACGTCATCGCTAGCTATTGGCATTTCTGCCTCGGTTGGCTGGCTTTAAGCTTCGCCGTTTTCTGGTTCGCGAAAAGATTTACGGACACCGGCGAGAGCTGGAAGTCGGTCAGCTTTTGGTTGTGGCGTTTAGCGTTCTTAGCTTTTGCCGTCACCGGCATGCGCGGAGGCTTCCAGTTTAAACCCTTGCACCCCATGCATGCCTATTTCAGTACCCGGCACGAAATCGGCTTGCTCACTTTGAATACACCGTTCACCTTGATGAAAAGCCGCCCGCGCGGCGAAGTCCGCAGAGATCGCTACTTCGCGACCGACAAAGAAGCGATCGATCACCTTAACGAGATGACTTCGCTCTCGCGCCCGCCGCTCGCCGTGGCGAAGGGTTGGAACGTCGTGGTCATCATCCTCGAAAGCTTCAATCTTGAGTTTGTCGGCGCCGCTAACGATTATCCCGGCTACACGCCCTTCATCGATTCACTCGCAAAGAAATCTTTTTTCTTCCCGCTCAATTTCGCGAACGCGCGCCGCTCGATCGAAGGCTTGCCGGCCGTGCTGTGCGGGCTGCCCGCCATGATGGCCGAGCCGATCATCACTTCCGATTTCAGCAATAACCGTTTCGATTGCTTGCCGAAAATATTGGGCGCAAAGGGCTACAGCACCCATTTTTTGCACGGCGCGCACAACGGCTCGATGCACTTCGACACCTTCTCGCGGATCGCGGGCTTCGAAAATTTCGTCGGGCTGAACGAATATCCGAAAGATAACCCGGCTGATCTCGACGAATACTGGGGCGTGCTCGACGAACCGATGCTTCAGTTCGCTATTAAAACCATCGATCAATCGCCGGCGCCGGTCATGTTAGGGTTGTTCACGCTGAGCTCGCATCATCCGTATTTCATCCCGCCCCAGCATCGCGGCAAATTTCCGAAGGGCACGCTCGAGATCCACGAGACGATCGGCTACACGGATTACGCGCTTAAGAAATTTTTCGAAGTCGCGGCGACGAAGCCTTGGTTTAACAAAACCATTTTTGTTATCACCGCCGATCACACGCAAAAGAGTGATAAGGCGAAGTACCATGACTTGATTGGTCCCTGGCGTGTGCCGCTTTTGATCTACGCACCGGGTTTACTAGACGGGCAGGCGAAGACCTCGGCGGAGAGAATCACCCAGCACGTTGACGTGGTGCCGAGCGTCCTAGATTTGCTCGGGGTCAATTGGCCCGATCGCCATTTGATCGGGCAAAGCGTTTTCGATCTCGCTAAACCCGGGCGGGCTTACAATTACACTCATTACAGCTATTGGTTAATCGACCCGGAAATACTCGTCGACTTTGGGCGGGACGGGCATCCCACGAATGCTTACCGGCACCAAGGAACTTTCGGCATCACGCCGGCGGAAGTGACGGAGCCGGCGGCCGGGAAGGCCTTGCTCGATCTTAAAGCGACCGTCCACTACATTAATGAAGGACTGCAAAAAAATTCGCTAAATACTTGGAGAGACGCAAAGTAGGATTCAAAATCCTGACGGTGCCTCCCGAGCTTCGCCAACGAATTGACGAAAAACTCAATGCATCTTGTGATCTTTGACACGTGCGAGGACTTGGCACTTGGGGCAAGTCGCTTCCTCACGCAGAGTGTAATTCTCTAAATAACTTTCGATCCGGATCGTGAGCTGCGAATTACACAGCGGACAGGTGTTTTGCACGTCGACGAACGATTTGTGCCGGTGCACTTCGGTCTCTTGTTGCGCGACTAAGTCTTGATCGTTCCACTTCGTACGTTTCATCTTGCTGTTGCTCCTCAGGTTGCGTTTGAATACCATTGCAACACTGGTGCTTGAGGCCTTAGGCCGGGGGGATTCTATGAAACGCTTATTCGCGACCGTACTGATGCTGTGTGTTTGGACCACGACCCATGCGAAAGAGATCGAGAAGGTTAATTTTCCGGATGATCAGATGTTGGGAAATCAAAAGCTCGTGCTCAACGGGCTGGGCCTTAGGACCAAGAAAAAGCTGGGTATGAATTTCAAGGTCTACGTCGCCGGTTTATATCTCGCGGCGAAGAGCGGCGACGCGGCGGCCACCATCGCTAGCCCCGGCGCAAAAGTCTTAGAACTTGTTTTCTTGCGCGGGGTCGATCGCGAAACTTTGCAGGAGGCCTGGCAAGAGGGGTTTACTAAAAATTGCAAAGCCGAATGTGAAAATGCCAAGGATCAGTTCAAAGCCTTCAACGACACGATGGTCGACGTGAAAGAAAATTCCCGGCTCAAAATGACCTTCGATAAGGACGGCGTGTCGGTTGACATCAAGGGCGCCAAAGATAATAAAAAAGCCCAAATTATCGGTGAATCGTTCAAGAAAGCGCTGCTCGCCATCTTCATCGGCGATGAACCGCCCTCGCCCGAAATGAAATCGGGGTTGCTGGGCAAATAGTTTTAGGGGTTGGAATGATCTGGCGCGCTTTCGCCCTCATGGCCGTTCTTCAATTTTATCCGACCGTCGATGCCGCTTCGAGCGCGAACATCTCCGGTTTGTTTACGACCTTCGGCAACGGCCGTGGGTTGATCGAATGTGAGAACGAACTCAACGCGCAGATCGCGCAAACTGAGCTGCGCATCGGTCTCAACAGTTTCAATGACGCGCGGGAATTCGAAGATTACAAAAGGCTCCTTCATGCACCGGGTTTGCCGGATATGACGGCGCACATTCAAAATTTGCCGGCCGGCGCGGTTTGGTTAGACTTGGGCGCCGGCAAAGCCTACGCACAAAGAAATTTTCTAGACGGCTTTTACCAAACGGCAAATGCCATTCGTTACGTCGCTCTTTCTTTCGCCGAACCCGATGATCACCATTATGCCGCCGACCTAAAAAAGTACGCCGGCCAATTCCGCTTTATCGAGACCGGATTTTTAGAAGAAGCCATGGTCAACCCCTCGCACCCCATTGCGCAGTTGAATGACACGGTTGATTTCTTAACGCAGGTCTGGGGGCCGGATGCTTACATGCGCGACGTCAGCCAGAGTTTCGAGTTCATCGCCAATGTTTTAAAGCTCGGCGGACAGGCGAGGCTCCTCCTCGGCTTCCAGACCACGTTCTACGCCAACGGGCGCGAGATGAGTCTGGTCGAAGCGGCGGAAGCTCTAGCGAACACCACCGGTGGGCGGTTGCGTTTGGTGGCGGCCAAGCGGCGCAGCGGGGCGCACTCCGTCGCGATTTTTGAGAAAGTGCACAACCGGCCGGTCACGGCGCCGACTCAATTTAAGTTGACCGAATTCTGGGACGGCGGGCCCCCAACCCGCGTTTTTGAACTGGTCCAGAACCCTGGCGTGTCGCTTGCTCAGTAATCTCCCGTTAGCGGGAAGCTGAGGCCAGGATCGGCCGTAGCTCTCGCGAAGACGGCGCCCGGTGACGACTTTGGTCACCGCCGGGTCTGATCCTGAAGGGGTTACAAGGATGAAGCGTTCCACCATTTTTTCGTTGTCCAAAGTATTGAGCGCCCTCGGCCTAAGCGTGAGCGTTTTTGGCCTCTCCGCGCACGCGATGCCGATCAAATCTCAGATGGTAAAGCCCAGAGCTTTTTACCAAGAGGCCGATAACAATCTGCTCGAAGCGCTCGATCTGAAAAGCAAAACTCTCTTCTTTGGTAAGGCGGAGTTCGACCAGTGCGGCGCAAATCTTATGCGTCGGGCCCAAACCCTCGCGTTCTCGTGCACTCTGCCGATACCTTCCGGCGCGCGTATCTCGAAGCTGCAAACTGTATTGAATCCTAAACAGAAAGAAATCACGTTCGGCGGGACCAAACGAACCGTATTGATGTCGGTGAGCGAAGATGCGCGGCACATTACGCTTTCGACCGCCTTCGACTCGACCGGGATTGATTTCGACATTTCTAAATTCAACGATGACTTTTTCGCCGTTTACTCTAAAGTCGCGCAACTAATCATCAGCGACGCTTTGAAAGCACAGCCCGTACGGCTTGAGGTTTTAGAGAGCCGCTAAACCGAAGGAGTTTTGCGTGCTCAATACCGTCTTCGTCCTTGCCCTGCTTACGATGGGCTTCAGCGCCCAAGCTCAAATAAACTGCGCGACGGTATCTTCGCTGTCGAAGTACGAATTGATCGAAGTGGCGCGCACTTCCAAAATCCACATCTGCCCAAGTTCAAAATTTTCTAAATACGAACTGATCGAGATTTTGAACGCCGGCGCATCGCTCACGATTCGCACGAGCGACACCCAGCTCTCAAAGTACGAAATGATCGACGTGGTCAAGGCCGGACCGGTTTTGCTTTACGTCGATTCGGGCCGCTACTCGAAATACGAGCTTGTCGAAATCGTGAACAACGGCGCGCGCGTAGTGATCCTCAAGGACAGCATTTATTCGAAATACGAATTGATCGAAATCTTACGCGCGGGTGCCCGCTTCGGCGATTAGGTCCCGCTCTTCTTCTTGAGTACGTATTCGCGCAAAGCTTTTACGCCGAGGCGCGGGGCCTTGTCGGACTTCTCGCCCTTAACGATCAGAGCTTTCTTTTGCGCGGCAGTTAGAGTCACCATGCTCGCGGGATAGTCGTAGCTCAGATATCTTTGCTCACTATCAAGATCGGCTTTCGAGGGATCGGTAATTCGTCCACCCGTGAAGGCCCAGTAGCTTCGGCCGTATTGCGCGCCGGTGTATTTGCCGTCTTGGTTCTTCTTTAAAAAAAGCAAATAATCTTTATCTAAATCGGTAATGGGCTGGTCGTGAATTTCATCGCTCCAAGCTACCTGTAAATCCTTCGCTTCATATTTTCCGGCCCAAACTCTTAATACCGAAAAGGTAGCTTGGCCTGCGCGCGAGTTGGGTGAGCGTTCGAGTCTTACCGGCGCAACTTCAAGAATAATCTCGGCATCGCTTATGAAACTGTTCAGCGTCGTCGGCGCGAGGCGCGCGTGAACGTTCAAAGAAAAAATCGTCAGCAGTAGAATCATTTTTGATTTCATAGCCAGAGGATAACGGCTTAACCGTGCTTGTACAAATTTAACTGGGCACGAAATGGCTCTGCCTAACGTCGGCGTTCATCATGACTGCTACATAATAATTGTTGTTAGCATCACGTGCGATATCGAAGTGGTGACATTCTCGCCCCGAACACGCTGGTTCAGTTTTTGTAATTCATCAATTCGACAGTCCGGTTCATCCAACAACATCGCAAGGGGAAATCATGTTTTCGTTCACGCGTGCTTCGGCTCTCGTTTTAGTTTCGGTCATTGCGTTCGCGGCTTCCGCGCAAAACTTCGGGGGCCGTCCCGGTCGCGGCGGCGGCGGCGGTTGGGGAGGCGGCGGTCATTGGCCGGGTCCCGGAAATGGCGGCGGTGGCCCCGGTCACGGCGGAGGACGTCCGGGCCGGCCGAATCCTCCGCCTCCCGCGCGAACCGACGTCAATCGCTTCTATACCGGTCACTCGCATTTCTACACGTTGAACGCACAAGAAGGTTTCAACGCCGGCTTCCGCTTCGAAGGCTTGGCGTTCCAAACTTCGACTTACCAATTCGCGGGCTCGGTGCCGCTCTTCCGTTGCTTCACCGGCACCACGCATTTCATCTCGAACGACGGCAATTGCGAAGGCCGCGTGCAAGAAGGATTGCTCGGCTTTTTCGCGCAACGCCCAACTCGTCAAATGCCCCGCGAAGTCGTTCGCTGCTACAACGGCCAATCGCATTTGATCACCCTAGATCGCAACGAGTGTTACCAAAACCGTTATTACGTTGAACACGTTCTAGGCTACACGTTCTAGTTTAGCTTCCGAGCTTTGCGCTTGATCTCACGCCCGAGCTTCGCACCATGGACGGCGCGAAGACGCGTGATGAGTCGAATCGCCGACCAAGCAAGTTTACAACGCACCATTTCCTTTCCAGACAGGAAAGGGTGCGAAATTTGACTGAGGAGAGGCGGGACTTACAATTATTTATGATTAAAATAATGCTACTTTCGCTCTCGCTCTTCGCACCATTTTCTTATGCGGCCGACCATAAAGGCCAATGGGAATCGGCGAAGGACGTCGTAACTCTGAAATTTGATAAGGGCTGGATTAAGTACCGGTCGGAACCGGCGAGCCGCGTGGATTGGATCGAAGGGACCGTAGACACTTTGATTCCGGTCTCGGCTTCAAAAAGTAATTTCTTAAAAAACCAGACGCTGTACAAGCGCCCCTTCAAACGAAAAAAAGCCGCGTAGTTAGACGCGGCTTTTTTAAAACTAGAGCGGATAAGGCCCGAAATTTTGGGGCCGAACTATCAAACTACGCTTTACGAGCGGCGTAGTATTCAGTGAAAAGGCCGGCATCGAAAGCGAAGGGCACGTGTTCGGTGCCGGGGATCGCTTGAATGATACCGACGTCGAAGCCACCTTCGGATTCTTTGCGCAAGTAATCGGGAACTTCCAAACGGGGAGCGTTTGAAGCTTGGAGTACGATTTGGTTCTCGCGGGCGCGCTCAGTCAAACCAACTTTTGCACCTTGGGGAACGACGTACGAACCGATGCTCACTTTTTTGCCGTCAACGGTCACGTGACCGTGGCTGCACAATTGGCGGGCGGCGCGGATGCTACCTGCGAAACCTAAACGGAAAACCAAGTTATCCAAACGGCATTCGAGCAAGCCCATGAGCTTGTTCACCCAGTTGGTCGCTGAACCTTTTTTGGAGTTACGGATGAAGCGGCGAAGTTGTTCTTCACGCAGACCGTAGTGTACGCGGATCTTCTGCTTTTCTTCCAAGCGGAGTGCGTAATCGGAGTACTTGCGGCGTTTGTTGCCGTTTTCACCAGGGGGGTAGGGGCGTCTTTCCAAGGCACCGGGTTTGCCCAGGCCGGGAAGTTCTGTTCCCAAACGACGTTGTACTTTAAAGCGCGCGACTTTACCGATTCTGACTCGTGACATCTATTAACCTTTACTAGTTATCTATCGCGTGAGCGACTGATGTGCGTTATTTGAAGATCAGGTCATAGCAAGGTGACGCGAGGCGATCAAGGCGTTTTGTTCTCCAAGGGATTTAAACCCCCAAAACCAAAGCCGAAAAAGGGAGATAACCCGCCCCCGAAGCGGTCATTAAAGCCATAATAAAGCCCAAAAGTCAGGCTCAAAGGCAAATGGTAGAGGCTGGTGGTGTTCAAACGCAGCTCCGCGCCCGAACCCACGTAGTTCTCGGACATACTCGTCCGGACGTAGCGAGCGCGGCCCTGATCGTAGCCCGCGCCGTCGACGGCCATCATATCGGTGAAAAACGCCAACTCCAGGCCGCGTAAAAAGACGGGAAAGGTGCCGAAACCCTTGTCGAAATCGGTCAAGGGAAGGGCGTACTCCAGATTCGCGTTCACAATCTTACGGCCCACGAAGGTGCCCGATGGGTAGCCGCGCAATAAAAAGTTCGAATTGGCCAGATTGATCAGATAATTTCCGCCGACGTTGCGGTCGCCCAGGTCGACGATCGTGTTGGTCGGTTGCTGGGGGGCGAGTGCGCCGCGGGCTTGAAAGAACACGCGTTGTTTGCCGAAAACGGTGGCCTGGGTCGCGACGTGCGCGTAGGTACGTGCGTACTTTAAGTAATCATCTTGCTCAATGTATTCGGTGTGCCGGAGTTCGGCGTGGTAGCCGAAGCGCTCGTTGAGCGGATTTTGTAATCTCGAATATTCAATCGAGGCCGTGGGACCCAGGCGTTTATACTCAATGGCGCCGCGTTTCGTATCTCCGTAGCCGGCGCCGAGGGATAAATTCACGAAGCGGGAATAGAACGGCCATTCGGGAATTAGGCTCACCGCGGCCGCTTGGCTTTCGACAACGAGACCGCTAGCGCCGAGGTAACTCACGGACCGGTTATACCCAAGACCCATGCCCACCGGAGTGGAAGAGTTCGCGTACGAAAATCCGTAGCTGGGCTTATCGGTGACCGTATCGAACGAAGCGTTGAGGGTGTACTGATTGCGGCCGAGCGGATCTTGATTCGCGGTCATGCCCTGAAAGATTAAACCATCTTCGACCTGGTAGATGAACGGAATCCAGTAGCGCGGTAACATGTACGAAAGCGGCGAGAAGCTTTCTTCCTCAACCTTTACTTTGGTGGTCAGAGGCTTAGGCGCGGTCTCCCACTTCGGCTGTTCGAGCTTCGGCGGATTGTAATTTTCAAATGGAATCGCTTTGATACGACGTCCCTCGCCCGTCAGTTCCGACACGATCAGCTCGCGGCGCTGGGGATCGAAGTCCACCGTCTGGATATCGGTCAGCGTGTTACTGCGCGCTTGGACCGAGCCATTTTTTATTTGATAAACGTTGCGCGCATTCGTGAGCGCGTCGGTCACGAAGAGGCCTTCGCTCGTGAAGCGGGAATTCTGCGCGGAGCTAAGAGTCTCGTTGAAGGGCGAAACTTTCTTGCTACGCACATTGATCATGTGCAATTTCTCGCGACCGCTTTTTTGCCGTACCGAAAAAACGACGTCGTTATCGTTGATGAACTCGGGCCACGATAAGCGCTGGTACAAATTGCCGATCAGAAGCGAACGTATTTTAAAATCATTCATATCGAGCAACATAAGACGGTTGCGACCGCCTTCGTTCTGAATGAAGGCGATCTTGTCACCCTTAGGCGAGGGGCCGGGTTCTTGCGCGCGGGCTTGCGTCGTCAAGCGGCGTTTTTCTTTCGTGTGGATG
This sequence comes from Pseudobdellovibrionaceae bacterium, assembly GCA_947444305.1. Classification (GTDB taxonomy): domain Bacteria; phylum Bdellovibrionota; class Bdellovibrionia; order Bdellovibrionales; family UBA1609; genus JALHOQ01. The sequence goes on from CANEZP010000001.1 coordinate 146,053, forward strand.
TCGTAGGTCCAAAGGTCACGGTAAGAGCCGTAAGGGTATTTGATGTCGATCTGGTCAAAGACGAAACGGTCGTTCGTCATCCAGTGAACACGCAGGCCGCCCACCGCTTTGAACAAACGTTCGCTCTCGATTTCGTGGAACGGTTTTTTTTCTTCCGAGCGCGTTTTCATGCGCACTTCGCTACCGGCGCCGGGGCGTGATAGCCAGTACAACAGCCGGTTCCCGTCGGGGCTGACGGCAAAGATATTCTGCTCACCCTTCTCTTCGGTGATCGTTACGCCGGACTGCTTGCCCGCGGCCTCAATCGCTTCGATTTGTTTTTTGCCGGTCTCGGTGATCGTATCTAGGGTGTGCCGTAAAAATTGATCGGGAGTTTTGGTGGTTTGTTCAAGTACGGGTCCGTTCAAGAAGAAAGGTAAGCGGCGCGAATAATTCTGGTTCCAAATGTCGATGACCGGAAAACCTTTTTCACGCTGCGCTTGATCCCACCACCACGCGCCGTACAAATAGGGACGCCCGCCGTGCGGCCAGGAACTTAAACCGGCTTCGTTGATGCGCGAGACATTCTCGTCTTTGAATTTGTCCATCAGGATTAGCGCGCGCGCCGAACCCGAAGTCTCGCTCGATTTTAAGCGGCCGTGGTCACTCAAAGAGCTCTCTAAATTCACGGCCAAACCTTCGAGCCACCAGCGAGGCAGCACGGCGTTGGGGCGAACGACGGTACCGAAGATCCACTTGAGCGGCACGTAGATGCCGTGCGCGGGGTACATATTCAAGATGTGCGTGTACTCGTGCAACATCATCTCGAACGCCCAGTCGCCGTACTCGTCGACCGAATCGAGCGTGGACGGGAGAACCGGGTAAACGGTAATGTGCGGGTAGGGCAAGAAGTTCGCGAGTCCGTTGCTGCCGTCTGCGTCATCCTTCAATAAGATGATCGTACGCGCGGGGCTTTCCTTAAAAATCGGAAATAACAATTCATGTGCCTGCTCAGCCGCGAGGATGTAACGCTTGGCTAATTCTTTTTGATCGCCGCCTTTGTCGCTCCGGTAAATCAACTCAAAGTGCGGGCTGGTCAAAACATTGAACGACCAGGCCGGATTCGTGGCGTGGGCCTGACCCAGCAGCAGCGACAAAAGCAAAACGATCATGCAACACTCCGCGCGGCGCGCCCGCTCAGCAATAGCAAAATTCCACCGGCGATGAAGAACAGCGTTAAGATCAAAATGCCCGCGCGGGGATTGCCCGTAACGACGCCGACGTACCCGACTAAAAAAGGCCCCAGGATGCTCGAGAATTTTCCGATCATGTTGAAGAAGCCGAAGTACTGCGCCGATTCTTCGGGCGTGACCAATCTTGCGTAGTAGCTGCGGCTGAGCGCCTGAATTCCGCCTTGCACTAAACCGATGACGGCGGCGATCACGAAAAACTCGGCGGCGCTGCTCAAGTAATATGCGTAGATGGTGACTGCAAGGTAAGCGACTAAACAAATCCAGATGCCTTTGACCGGCGAGTATTTTTCGGCAATGCGGCCGAAGACGATCGCCGCGGGGAAGCCGATGAATTGCACGAGCAAAAGCGCTTTGATTAGGTCACCGTCGGCGAGGCCGATGGACATGCCGTAATCGACCGCCATTTTAATGATGGTGTTGACCGCATCGTTATAGAGCAGAAAACCAAGCAGGAAAAAGAGAAGCGGTTTGTGATCTTTTAGTTCGCGGATTTGCCGAAGAAGCTCGACGCCGCTTTGTTTAATATTCGTCAGCAGTCCCGCGCGCGTGCGGGCCGGCCACTCGGGCACGAAAAAGAATAACGGCAGCGAGAACAGCAGCCACCATACGCCGACCGTCACGAATGAGAACTTAATCGCCGCCACCCCGTCGGTAAAACCAAACCACTCCGGCTTCGTGTACATCACGACGTTCACGGTAAAGAGCAATCCGCCGCCGAGGTAACCGAGCCCGTACCCGAGCGCGGAGACGCGGTCCAACTCCTTTTCACCGGCGACTTGCATGAGCAAGGCATCGTAAAAGGGAAGCGCGCCGTTGAAACCGACGATGCCCAACGCGAAAAGGCCTAGCGCCCAAACCCACTCGCCCTGGCCGACTAAACCGAGGCCGGTCGAAGCCGCGATGCCGATAAGAGTGAAGAACAGCAAAAAGCGTTTACGGTAAGCGCCTTGATCGGCGACCGCGCCGAGCGTGGGCGCCAGGATCGCGAGCAGTAAACACGCGACAGAATTCGTAATTCCTAAAGCGTAGGTGCTTTCGGTAACCGAAAAACCGGCGCTCCAGTATTTTTTAAAGAAGAGCGGGAAAAAGCCGGCGAGGACGGTCGTCGCGAAGGCCGAGTTGGCCCAGTCGTAAAGCGCCCAGGACCAAATCATTTTCCTTTTTGTTGTGTCCACCAATTGTTCCAATACTCGGTCGTTTTGTTTTTTTCGGCTATGGGCATCGACGGTTTATAAAGAGGACCTTTGGGGTTTTGCGTCTTTAAAATCTGCCCGGCGATGCGTTTTAGCTCTTCGTCGCGTGATCGATAAAGCACCTGCACCATGACGCCCGAGGTTTCGACCGAAGGTTTGCGTTTGAGGCGGCTTAGCGCCACGCGTTTGTTGTCGGTGTTTTCTTCGGGATCTAAAACCATCGCGTGGTAAAGGTCGCGAAGATTGCGCGACCAGCCGCCCTCAAGTTTATCGAGCGCGTCGGTGCGCTCCTCGGCGCCGGCGTTTTTATTTTGCAGCACGCGAATCTCAGGGCTGAAGCGATCCTCGAGTAGAGATTGGTCGAAGTCGTACCAAAAGCTCCAATCGTCCGAGGCAACGAGCCAGGTGTAGCCGGGTTTCTTAACGGCCCACATCACCTTCGTCACTTTATAAAACTCGTAAGTTTGCCCGCCGCTCGTGATAATCATCTTTGGTTTGCCGGCGACGATGTCCGTCTGCACGCGAAGGCGAACGACGAAATCGCGCAGGGAGTTTTCAACCTGCTCGATAAAATCCCAATTAAGCAGTTGGCCCTTAGTTTCGCTCTGCCACTGTTCGCCTTCTTTGCGGATATCGAGAACCTTTACGCCCTGACGAAAGATTTTGACGGGTGAATTTAAGCGGATCGTGTCGCGGGCTTTACCGATCAGAAAATCGCGGTGAACGGGGAAGAAGAACAGTCCATCGCCGCCGACGTTCATGCAGAACTTGCCGTCACTAACGATTCCCTGACGCACGTAGAGCGACCGCGCTTTGCCGTTTTCGGTGACGACGGCGTCGGGCTTACCTTTAAGCGTTGGGCATTCGTTACCGAGCGGGCTGTCGAGCACCGGCCATAAATCGGTGAGTGCGGTCAATATCGTGGGTTTACCGTCAACGGTGCCCGCCGTCTTGGATTGAACGGTCACGTCGAAGGTGTCGTAAGCACTTTTTATGTTTAGTTTGCGCGTTCCTTGGGCAGTGGCCGAGACTACTGAAAAAACTAGACCCGCGATTAACCACGCGGCCGAAAAACTTTGTGCACTCAACGCGAATCCCTCCGCCTGGTATTTCGTCTACTTCCTTGGTCTGACCTCTATCTTAGGCGGAATTGTGAAAAGGTCTACAATATGGTTCTCAACTTTGCGTTTTTCTTCCGGGTTCAAAAGCGACTTTTTGTAGGCTTTCTCTTGAAAGTGGTCCATGCGCATCTGGCTCGTTACGCAGCCGAACAAAAGGCTAGCGAGCGTTGCGGGATCACGGTCTTGGGCGACGACGCCGGTCTTTTGCCCCTGTTTGAAGAACTCAACGAGCATGTTCAAGATCTGCAAAAAGCTTTCGCGGAAGATATGCTCGGCCGGGGAATGCAAGCGGTCAAACTCGCGCATCAAGATTAACCCGGTATCGCGATCTTCCAAAAACAGCGCAAAGATACCGTCCAGGAACATCTGCAAACGGACCCGGAACTCGGTCTCGTTTACGGCGGTGGTCAAAACTCTTTGCGCCATCATCAGGGAATTTTGCGCGATTTCCTCAATGCAAGCCTTGTAAAGTCCTTCTTTTCCTTCAAAGTAATAACTGATCATGGAGGAGTTGATTTTCGCCTCATCGGCAATGTCCCGGATCGTGGTTCCGTTCAGGCCCCTACGTGCGAAGAGCACCCGGGCCGCGGCGAGAAGCTGGCCACGGGCGGGGAGAATCTTGGGGCGCTGTTTCAATGCGGAACGCTTCTTTTTCATGACTGGGTCAGTATTGATCGGTTGGTTGACAATTTCAATCAAGCGATTGAAAATTTAAAAAGGTACAAAACGGAGGTCCGTAATATGGATGAACTATGGGCGCAATACTCGGGATTTTTCCTGAGTGAGCAGGTGTTATTGCCGGCCATTTTAGGCACGGTCGCGGTCTTTCTAACGATCGCGTATTTTGGTTTGCCTTTCCTTCTTTGGGTCGTGGCCGGTACGGTCGCGCTCGTTGGATTCGGCGCGCCGCTTTGGCTGACCATCGCGTTTCTCGCGGTGTCGGCGATCTTCCTGATCCCGCCGGTTCGTACCGCGTTGGTGTCGGGTCCGTTGATGAAAATCATGAAGGCCGCGAAGATGATGCCGGTCATTTCGGCGACCGAGCGCACGGCCCTCGAAGCCGGCGTCGTTTGGATGGAGAAAGAATTATTCTCCGGTCATCCTAATTTCAAAACGATGTTGAATCAGCCCGTATCGAAATTGACGGCTGAAGAACAAGCGTTCCTTGATAACGAAACCGAACAGCTTTGCCAAATGGTCGACGAATACGAATACTACCGCACCAAACAGATGGATCCAAAGGTGTGGGAATTTATTCGCCGCAAAGGTTTCTTGGGGATGATCATCCCGAAAGAACACGGCGGAAAAGGTTTCTCGGCCTCGATGCACTCGGCCGTTATCCAAAAGATTTCTTCACGCTCGATCGCGACCACGATTTACGTAATGGTCCCGAACTCACTCGGCCCGGCGGAACTTCTCGTTCACTACGGAACCGACGCGCAAAAGAAAAAGTACCTTCCGCGCTTGGCCAACGGCGACGAAATTCCCTGTTTCGGTTTGACCGAGCCCATGGCCGGCTCCGACGCCGGTTCGATCACTTCCGACGGTGTGTTGTTTAAAGGCGAAGACGGCAAGATCTATATCCGCTTGAACTGGAACAAACGTTGGATCACGCTGGCGGCGATCTCCACTTTGATCGGCTTGGCTTTCCGTTTGCGCGATCCCGAAAACTTGCTCGGCAAGGGCGAAGATCTCGGTATTACTTGCGCGTTGATCCCCTCGAACCTTAAAGGCGTCGTCATCGGCCGCCGCCACGACCCGCTCGGCGTTCCGTTTCACAATTGTCCTACGCAAGGTCACGACGTCGTTATGTTGGCCGAAGACGCCATCATCGGCGGTCACGGCGGCGCGGGCAGCGGTTGGAAGATGTTGATGGAATGCTTGGGCGCCGGTCGCGGGATTTCGTTGCCCGCACAAAGCGCGGGCGGTAGCAAACTCGCCGCGCGCGTTGCCGGTAACCACGCTTACTTGCGCAAGCAGTTCGGTGTTTCGGTCGGTAAATTTGAAGGCGTCGAAGAACCTTTGGCGCGCATCGCCGGTGGCGCTTACTACCTCGAAGCCATGCGCCGCTACGTTCTCTCGGCCTTGGATCAACACATTTCGCCCTCGGTCGTTACCGCAATCGCTAAGTACAACGCGACCGAAGTGGGACGCGCATTGATCAACGACGGTATGGACATCCTCGGTGGTGCGGCCATTTCGATGGGCCCGCGCAACACTTTGGCGATTACCTACATCGGTACGCCGATCGGGATTACGGTTGAAGGCGCGAACATCATGACCCGTACGTTCATGATTTTCGGCCAGGGCGCATTGCGCGCTCACCCTTACGCTTTTAAAGAAGTGAACGCGGTTGAAGCCAACGATAGCAAAGCGTTCGACGAGGCCTTCTGGGGCCACATCGGTCACGTCGTGCGTAACCTTACGCGCTCGATCGTGTTGAGCATCACGCGCGCGCACCTCGCACTTTCTCCCGTCGGCGGCCCTTCGCGCCGTTACGTGCAAAAGCTCGGTTGGGTGTCGGCAACCTTCGCCTTCATGTCGGATTTGAGCATGGGTTTGCTCGCCGGTGATTTAAAAGTAAAAGAGAAGCTGACCGGCCGCTACGCCGACGTCTTGTCGTGGATGTTCATCGCTTCGGCGACGATCAAACGTTTCGAAGACGAAGGCCGCAAGCCCGAAGATAAAATGTTGCTCGATTTCTCGATGGCCGTGGCCTTCCAGAAAATCCAAGATGCCTTCGACGGTATCTTCGGCAACATGTACGCTTCTTCGTTGCCCTGGATCGTACGCGAACCGATTTACTGGTTCTTTAAAGGTCCGGTTCGCTGGTGGAGCCGCTTGAATTTCGTTGGCCTCGCGCCGACGGATCGCCTCACTCATCGCATCGCCAACGGTTTGCTGACCGACGAAGCTCAGCGTGATCGTCTTACCGACGGTATGTACATTCCCACTTCGGTGACGGAAGGCCTTGGCCGTTTAGAGCACGCGTACAAAATCGCGCGCCAAGCTGAGAACGTCGAGAAGAAAGTTCGCGCGGCCGTCAAAGCGAAAACTCTGAAGAAGAAATCACCCACGTTGTTGCAAGACGCTTTGCAAGCCGGCGTGATCACTTCGGCCGAGCATAAGTTGATCGCCGAAGCCGAAGCGCTGCGCTTGGACGCGATCCAGGTCGACGACTTCAGCGAGCAAGAATACGTTTCGGGTCACCACGCACCGGCCGCGTCGTCCTCGAGCGGCGGTTCGGGCAGCGGTGGTTCGGGCGGCGGCGCTTCGAAGCCTTCGCCCATGAGCGCCGCGGGTAAGTAGGCCGCAGGTCGTTCGTAGTTATAATTTTGGTAAGTAGGAAAGAGCGGGGAGACCCGCTCTTTTTTTATTCAATCGTTACCGAAGGCTCGAAGAACAACTCGCCGTGGCCGCATCGTATTCTTGAATCAGGTTCTTCATGCGCGCATTTTCTTGGGCTAGATCAATATTTGGATAGGCCACCAGTCCATCGCCGTTAGCGTCCGGGTGCTCAGGTTCATAAACGGTCCGCACCGCTTCCGAGTGTTCAACTTCGCAGCCATCCGGCCGGCAAACGAGCGATTGAGTTTTATAAGGACCGCCCGAAGGCACGCGGGTTGTGTTCACGTTAACGAGGTTCGAAGCGCTTAAAGATATCTCGGTTTTAATTTGCAAAAGACGGTTGCAGCTTGCGGGCGTGGGCGCGCTCGCACCGGCGACGGCGGATAGACTGAGTATCGCACAAAGGGAAGCTGTTGGAATAAACCGATTCATTGTTTCTCTCCTGTCGTTAAGATCATCTGATCTTATCTGCACAGAGAGGGCGGGCCTACCGGGCCAACGTCTTGAAAAAAGGGGCGGGAGGAGCTAGCTGCCCTGCACCCGGATCTTTTTACCGCGGCCGCGTTTTTTGCCCTTTTCCCAATACTCTTCGACGAGTTGGAATTTTAACTTCGAGTCTTTCATGTTCGAGCCCCCACCACCGCCGAACGCGGGGTTACCGGTGTCGGGACGAATCTGCGGTGCCACGGGCGGCGCGCCGGCACCCATGGGCGGCGGCGGGGGAGGCGGGCGAAAACCCTCGTCGCCCATTTCCATCATATCTTCTTCCATATCTTCGAAGTCGGTGGCCGGATCCAAAGGCGGGGGGCGCGGCGGAACAAAATCCTGCGCGAGTGCCGTACGCACCGAGAGAACCGTAAAAATGAGAAGCAGCAATCGTAACAACATAGGTTCTATCTTATCGGACAAGCGCCGTTTTTAGACAAGACCACGTGCTTCAGCCCGCCTAAGGCCCGGTCCAGTTCAGGATTAGCTAACGTATGACGAAAAGCATTCTATGAGCGCACCCGCAATTAAATTAGATTGGAACACGCAGGAGATTCTCGAAGAGTTCGGGAAGTTCCCGATGTTCGATGCTTTTCCTAAAAATCTTTTGGCGGAACTCGCGAGCGCGAGTGAAATCATCGTGCTACCAAAGCTCGACGAGATTTTGAGCCAAGGTCAGCAGAACGACCAAATTTTCTTTCTTTGTTCAGGCTCGGTCGGCGTTTACGTCGACGGCGCACGCGTCAGCAAGCTTTCGAGCAAAGGTGATCTCCTCGGCGAAATGAGCGTCATCACGAACCGTCCCGTGGGCGCGACCATCGTGGCCGAGACCGAAGTGACCTTAATCCGCATCGATTCACGCCATTTCTTGAACATGACCGGCCCCGAGCGCGACACGTACCTTGCCGTTTTGTACCGGGTTTACGCGGCCGTTCTTGCCGACAAGCTGAATACCACGAATCAAAAAGCGAAGCACTTTGAGCAATTGAACGTACGCCTGACCTCGATGCAGTGGGATCTCGAAGAAGCGAACCGCACCCTCGAGAAAAAAGTTGAGGAACGCACGCAGAAGCTCGAGCACCAGAAGGCCGAGTTGATGGCCGGTAAAAATAAATTGGAAGAACTCGTGAATTCGAAAAAGTTCATCTTCCAAAAGTTAACCGAGTTTCATGACCGCAATTTAATTCCGTTAAAATCATTTCTGGATGCTTTCCGCCAAGTTCATCCGGACGAAAAAGAAGTGAACGATGCCCGCAAGGTAGTTTTCGACGTTCAACAAATGCTCGGTCCGATGACCGATCAGTATTCCAGCGAACAAGCGATCCAGAGCAAAAAAGTTTTGTTGGCCGAATCCAATAAGAAACAGCAGATCGTCGCGAAGATGGCGCTCGGTGGTACCGGCGTGATCTTGGACATGTGCTCGACGCTCGAAGAGGGCCGCGAGAAACTGAAAAATAATAAATACGATATGGTCGCCTTCGACAATATCATGTTCGAACTCGGCAATATCGCGCGCGAAATGAATCCCGAGATTGATCTGGTGATGTTGACTTCGGCCGCCGTGCCTTCGTATTTGCCGGCGCTAAAGCAGCTCAAAGACATTCCGAACATCGTCTCGCGTAACGAAGAAGACCGCACGTTTACCGTTAAAAATATCATGACCACCGTAACCAAGCTCCTGAGCCGCGATTTATTCGGCTTAGAAAAGTACATTAGCTGGGGCGTCGACGTTCAGAGCAAATCGATCACCTCGAGCCAGCAACGGGCGGAATTGATTGCCGAAGTCGACCTCTACTTTGAAAAGCTCGGTGTACGCCGGCCTAATCGCGAACGCATGCGCGCCGTCCTCGAAGAGATGCTGATGAACGCGATTTACGACGCGGCCACCGACAAAGACGGCAAAGCGATCTACAATCACATGTCCCGCACCGAAAACGTCGTTTTGAAACCCGAAGAACAGGGATTGATCCGTTGGGCGACCGACGGGATGATTCTCGCCGTGTCCGTTCAGGATCCCTTCGGTTCGCTGCGCGGCAGCACCATCCTCAAATATCTCGAGCATAACTACGCCGGAATGGGCGCGGGCGTGGTCGAAGAAGGCAAGGGCGGAGCGGGCCGCGGACTTCACCAAATCGTTGAAAACTCAGACTTAGTGGTCTTTAACGTGGATCCCAAGAAGAAGACCGAAGTGATCGCGCTCTTCAACGTGGAAACCAAAGAAGCCGTGAATCAGAATCCGTCTTTCCACTTATTCGTAAAGTCCTAATATCACGGGTCTATTTTTCGTTTGCGTTGGATATCGCATTCTGGTAGCTATTCCCCCATATGAAAAAAGATCTTCACCCCGATTTTAGAGCCGTAGTTTTTAAAGACGTTTCGTGTGATTACGAAATCCTGACCATGTCGACCGCCAAGGCGAAAGAGATGATCAAATGGAAAGACGGCAAAGAATATCCGCTAGTTAAAGTCGATATTTCAAGCCAATCGCACCCGTTTTACACCGGCAAACAGCGCATGATCGACACCGAAGGTCGCGCCGAAAAATTCCGCAAAAAATACGGCAAACCCAGCCAGGCTTAATCCCCTGCAGAAGCGGGCGGGTCGGCTCCAAACCTTCCTTCCCAAATTCAGCGACATTCGAAATCAGCCACTCCATCGCGGGTGGCTTTTTTTGTGCCCTTCACTCGGGGCCCGCTTTGCTCGCGGTTGAGTCTGGACGGGTGAACCTCAGGATCGATCGAGCCGGTGATGAATTGTCTCTGCGAATTGCCGCACGTACTTTTCTGCCGATACGATGAGTTCGCCCTCCCCACGATTCTTCCAAAGATAATTTCGAAGAATTTAAAACGCACGTCCCCAATCCGCGATGCGCGTGTAAGGCCGGAATTTCCATTTCAGCCCGGCAATTTTTCGTACCAACACCGAAGTGACCGCCCGGATCCACCGGTGATAAAGCTCCCGCCGTCCACGGATGACTAAGTGAATGTGATCCGCATTCACGGCGATGTCGTAAACATGAATGCCTAATTTTGTCGCGTACTTCGAAATGATTTGCTCCACACCTTTTCGATTTTGCAAAAGAGCAAAAGGATTCGTAGCCTTGAGAACCAAGTGCAAGGGCTTAGTCGAATCAAACGGCCGAACCGTCTTCCGCTTACCGGCAAGAAGACTCCCGCCAAACTCAATCGTATTCTTCATGCTAAATAATTTGAGTTGTTTCATGTGAAGTATGTAGCACGGCTTTTAAAATTAGGTTTTTAGCGTTTTTGTGAATTGGAATGCAAATTCATTAAGTCTAATGACTGCATTGTTTTGCGCGCTATTGGCTTCGCCCCAGTCATGAATTGAATTGGACAATAGGGGGTGCGTGATGAAATGGATCAGCGCTCAATCGTAATTGTATACAGCAGAGAAATGGGTCAAGTATTATCCTGAGATTATTCTTCGATGAGGCTGATCGCGTTGATGCGCGATTCATCCGTCCTTGAGAGGGCCTTCTCGCCGCCGTCCGCGGCGTCGAGACTTATAAAATAAACCGGATTTATTTTTTATAGACTCTTCGCCTGGAAGGCGAAGAGGAGCCACTCACATGGACGGAAGATTTTGGGTGCTAAGGAGATGGGGCGGTCGAAGGCGGGATATTCGTGCTAGCCAGCTCCGAAGGGTACGCTGGCTGACCGCAATCTCGAATAGATAATACTCACGCTTGATCCAGTCGGAAACGCGTCGTCCGCTCCGCCCGCATCGTGCAGGAACGAAAAAATCACTTCGGTAAGTAAACCACTTCTACTTTGGTGCCGCGTTTAGGCGGTTTGTTGAAAGAGATCGTCGTGCCGTGGATTTCCCAAGTTAACGAAGAGTCGAACGGGCGGATCACGATTTGAACCGTGTCGGGGTTCGGGGCGAAGCGCAGGTTGACCGACTTCGTCAGCTCACGAACACGGTTACCGATGTTGGTCAAAGCCGGGCCGTAATCCGTATCGCAGATGCTGCCGGTGACGCCGCCGGTAAGGGACGCGAAGCCCGCCGCGTACGTGCCGTACTGACCGCCGCCGGCCGTGTTTTGGTTGTAGCAAGCGGTGTTGCCCGGTTGAATGATGATGCCGTAACCGGTCAGCGATTTCGAACCGCCGAAAGTTTGCGCGAACGCTTGGATGACGGCCGAGGCCGCGATCGCGTTCAAACCGTTCGAACCTTCATCTTCATCGGACAAGATAACTACGGCGACATCGGCGCCCGCACGGAACAAGCCCGCGTTTTCACCTTTTGATTTTTCGATCGCCATCATCGCGGCTTCTAAGGGACGCTCGTCGCTTGAAGGGCACATGACGTTGACGTTGTCGCAAGTCAGCACTTCTTGGCGCACGACCGTGTTTTTGAAAGCGGTGGCGTAGTCTAATGAATCTTTCGATAATACCTTGCTGTTCAAGCCGGCGAAGGGCAACAAGCTGCCTTTCAAACCGTAGGGACCGTTCGAGATATCGGTGGTCGTGATTCCGATTTGCCAGTCGACATTGCCGAGGCCGGTGATGAAGCTGTTCAGGGCGGCGCCCAAACGAGTTTGTTCTTCGTACATCGAGCCCGAGTTGTCGACGACAAAGAGCACGTCCACTTTCGAGCCGGCGCCGTCGTCGTCAAAACTAAAAGTCTCTTTTTGTGCGCCGTCGGCTAAGCCTAGCGAAGCATTCTCGTCGCCGGGAGTGAATTTCACATCCGAACACGCCGTGGCCCAAACCACGCTGCTAATTAAAAGACCACGAAGACACATTCTTAGTTTTGATTCCATAAAACGCCCCACCTTGATTTATTACGGGGTCTCTATTGCGAGCGCCGTGCCCCGGACTCGACCGAAGTTGAGTTATGATCGTGCGCATCAAGTGCGCGCAGATATGAGAACTTCCCATGCTGAAACGAATGAGCAATTTAGAAAATAATGTAGATCTCTCGAGTGGTGATCAGGTCGCTGACGAAAAAACAAAATTCGTAAACGATTGAATCCACTCGCGACGCCAAAAAGGTGCGCATAATCCACGTTTGAAACGTGAAAACAGGATTAGGTTGAAAAACTTTGTAGAACTAATTCGGGTTTTTAGATCACAGCTTCTTGAAGCGTTCCATCATTCCGACGAGCACGTTAAGAATTCCGGGCTCGCGCGCGGAGTGGCCTGCATCGGGTACGATATGCAAAATACTTTCGGGCCAGGCTTTGTGCAGCTCCCAAGCGTTTTCGACCGGGCAGACCACATCGTAGCGGCCGTGCACGATTTCGCAGGGAATATTTTTGAGGCGACCGATGTCCTCTAATATTTGATTGTCGTGTTTCATCCAAATGTTGTTGGTGAAGTAGTGGCATTCGATACGCGCGAACGCCTCGGCGAATTCGTCTTCGCCCGAATCCTCGATCATCTTGGGGTCGGGGATCAGGCGGGAAGTCGCGCCCTCCCAGGTGCTCCACGCGCGCGCGGCTTGCAAGCGAACTTCGCGGTCCGCGCTCGTTAAACGTTTGTAGTAAGCCGAGACGAGATCGCTGCGTTCGGCTTCGGGGATCACATTAAGATAAGGCTCCCAAGCGTCGGGAAAGATGTGGCTGGCGCCGTCTTGGTAGAACCAGCGTATCTCTTTTTTGCGGCAAAGAAATATTCCACGCAAAGCTAAGGCTTTAACCCGCGTGGGGTGAGTTTCGGCGTAGAGAAGGGCTAGCGTGCTGCCCCAGCTCCCGCCGAAGCAGATCCATTGGTCGATCTTGAGATGTTCGCGCAACACTTCCATGTCGGCGATTAAATCCCAGGTCGTGTTGTTCTTAAGTTCGGCGTAAGGCGTACTTTGCCCGCAGCCCCGCTGGTCGAACAAGATTACGCGGTAATGTTTCGGATCAAAGTAGCGGCGATGCGAGGGTTCGGTGCCGCCGCCGGGGCCACCGTGAATGAACACGACCGGCACACCGTCGGGGTTGCCGGCCTGCTCGAAATAAATCTGGTGCCCGCCCGGTACGCTCAAACGCCCGGTGGCGAAAGGTTCGATTTCGGGAAAAGCACCATAAACCATATTAGTTCTTCTCCAAAATCGCGGTGACGCCCATTCCGCCGCCGGTACAGATTGAGATCAAGCCGCGGCCTTTACCGCGCTCGTCCAAAATCTTCGCCAGGGTTGAAACGATACGCGCGCCGGTCGCGGCGAAGGGATGGCCAAGGGCGACCGAGCCGCCTTTCAGGTTCATCTTCGAGCGATCGATCTTACCCAATGCGCCGGGTAAGCCTAAACGGTTTTTGCAAAACTCTTCGCTCTCCCAGGCTTTGAGCGTGCAGAGCACCTGGCCCGCGAAAGCTTCGTGGATTTCGTAAACGTCGAAATCTTGCAACTTCAAGCCGGCCTTGTTCAGCATACGCGGAACGGCGTAGGCGGGCGCCATGAGCAAACCTTCGGCCTTAACGAAGTCGACGGCGGCGGTCTCTTGAAAAGTCATGTACGCGAGGACGGGCAGGTTGTTCTTTTTCGCCCAGGCCTCGGAAGCGAGAAGGATTGAAGCCGCGCCGTCGGTCAAAGCCGAAGCGTTGGCGGCGGTGATCGTACCGTTTTCGATTTTCTTGTAGGCGGGTTTAAGCTTCGCCATTTTTTCCATCGAAGTGTCGGCGCGAACGTTATTGTCGGCCTCTAATCCTTTGAACGGAACAACTTGGTCTTTGTAAAAGCCTTCTTTCCAAGCTTTGGCGGCGTTCTGCTGGCTAGCAAAAGCTAACTCGTCTTGCTCTTGGCGGGTGACGCCCCACTCTTTGATCATCAATTCGCAGGATTCACCCATGCTCAAGCCGGTGCGGGGTTCGACGACACCGGGAGTTTGCGGTTTCAGATCGGCGATGCGCAGTTTCGCAAATTGGCCCATGCGGCCCATAAATGTTTTTTCGCGGGAAGCGGCGAGCATGACGTGCGCGAATTGGCGGCTAAACACGACGGGTAGATCACTGTTGGTGTCGACGCCCCCGGCAATTCCGCATTCAATTTGACCGAGGCGGATTTTGTTAGCGACCGCGAAGGCGGCCTGAAGCGACGTTCCGCAAGCCTGCGAAAGATCGTAAGCGGGCGTGTAGGCCGAAAGTCCAGATCCAAGCGCACACTCGCGAGCGAAATTCCAATCGCTGGAATGTTTGATGACCGAGCCGAGCACGACTTCGCCGATCGCCTGGCCGGTAAGGTTACAGCTTTCTACCAGCGCGCGGACGCTCGCGGTCATCAGTTCCTGGGGCGGAACGCCCATGTAATTCGAAAATGAACGGGCGAAGGGGATACGGCGACCGGCGACGATCGCGACTCTTTGTTGTTCCATGAAGACCTCCAGGGTGTTGAGGTAAATATTGTGGCGCAATCGGTCGGCCCCCGCAACAAATGTCTCGGACTTGCTATTTTTGGAAGCGCTCTTAAGCTTAAAGTCTATGACCAACGCCGACGATTTCTTAAAGCAAAAGCACCTGTTCCAGTTGGGCGATCTGCCGACCGAAACGCCGCACCCTAAAACCGTTCAGCTCTCTGAGTTGGCGAATAAGGATCTTGAGCGCGGCCTCGCGGTTATGCGGGATATTGACTTGGAAGCGTTAAGGAAAATTCTCGCCGCGAAAGACAATCTCAAAGCCGTATTCGAAAGCGTGGCCGCCACATTAGAAAGCGGCGACCGCATCTTCATGGTCGGGTGCGGGGCGACGGGTCGCTTGTCTCTATCGCTCGAATACCTCTGGCGGCGTAAACATCCGGGCTCGGAAAAAGTTTTCTCGTTGATGGCGGGCGGCGACGTGGCGCTAGTGCACTCGCTTGAAGGCTTCGAAGACTTTCCCGAATACGGCGCCCGGCACTTAAAGCAGCTCGGCTTTACGGGTAGCGATTTGTTGATCGCAACCACCGAGGGCGGCGAAACGCCTTACGTGATCGGTGCGACCGAAGAGGCGGCCGCGACGTCCTCGCGCGCGCCACTTTTTCTGTACTGCAATCCGCCCGAAATTCTGAATGCTAAAGTGGAACGTTCGCGCCGGGTACTGACGAATCCAAAAATCAAAAACTTTTACCTCGAGACCGGGTCGATGGCGTTGACCGGCAGCACGCGCATGCAGGCGTCGACGGTTTTGATGCTGGTGGTTGGGCTTGCGCTCGAATACGGCCGTGATGCCGAGCGCGCGTTCGCCGATTTGAGCTCATGGATTAAATTCCTCGAGGGCAGCGCCTGCGGGGGACTGCAAGATTTGATCGTCAAAGAAGCAGAAACTTACGTCGAGGGTCATTTCACCTGCTACACCGTCGGTCAATACGCGATGACCGTCTTTACCGATACGACCGAACGTGCGCCCACGTTTAACCTCGCGCCGTTCGATAATCCGAAACACCTTACGCCGAAAAATTCACTAACTTACATCGCGATTCCCGAGACGGGTAACGGCCGCGACGCTTGGGAATATTTGTTGGCGCGCAAGCCGCGGCCGCTTGACTGGCCCGAAGTGCACGCGAAGGCTTCGGCCGATTACCTTTATACTTTTGATTTCAGCGCGAACGCGCTCGGTTTCCGCCGCGGGCTTACCCCCGGAAAAACGCATTTCGAGTTTGCAATCACTTCGGAGCAAAATGATTTGATGATGCGCTTTCGTGGAATTGAACGGCGCTTTCCGTTGTTCGGAAAAAGCGAGTTGTTCGACCATCTCACGTTGAAGATGCTATTGAACATGCATTCGACGTTAACCTTCGGCCGATTGAATCGTTTCGAGGGAAATCTAATGACGTGGGTTTATCCGTCAAACGGGAAGTTGGTGGACCGCGCGGCCCGCTATACGCAAATCCTGCTGAAAAATATGGGCAAAGAATTCACTTACGATGAGATCGTGCGGGCGCAGTTCGCGTGTAAGAAGGATTTAGACCCGAGCCAGTCGATCGTTCATCGCACGATCGAAAAGCTCAGCGGCCAAAGCTTTGACCGCGCGAAAACTCACCTGGCGAATTCGACGGCCTGAACTTCGCGGACCACGGTCACCTTGATTAAGCCCGGGTAGTTCAACTCATCTTCAATTTTTTGCGCGATGTCTTTTGAAAGGTTCATCGCTTTCACATCGTCGACGCGATTGCCGTCGACGATGACGCGCACTTCGCGACCCGCGCTCAAAATGTACGTCGCGGTTACGCCGGGGAAGCCGCTGCCGATTTTTTCTAAATCGGCCATTTTTTGCGTGTACGAATCCGCGGTCGAGCGGCGTGCGCCGGGACGGGCGCCCGACAGGGCATCGGCCGCGATGGTCAGAAAGGCCAAGTCGGTCGAAGGTTGTTCGTCATAGTGATGCGCCCTTACGGCGTGCACCACTTCGGGTTTCTCGCCGTGGGTTTCGATGAATTCGGCACCGATGACGGCATGCCCGCCCTCTTTCGAGTGATCCATCGCTTTACCGATGTCATGCAGCAAGCCCGCGCGCCGGCCGTCTTGCACGGGCAGGTTGAGCTCGGCGCTCATCAAGCCACACAGCCAGCCGACTTCCGCCACGTGAAAATGCTGGTTTTGCGCGAACGAATAACGGTAACGGAGGGCGCCCAGCATATTGCGCACGTCTTCCTTCATATCGGGAATACGTAATTCGCTGGCGACACGGTTGCCGTCGGTAAGAATTTTTTTGAACAAATCTTTTTTGCAGCGTTCGTAGATGCGATCGATCGAGTTTTCATTGAGGTTGCGTTCTTTTGCCGATGCCTCGAGCACCAGACGGCCAAGCTCGCGGCGAACGGGATCGAAACCCATGACCGTGGCGCTTTGGTAGGTGTCGTTGTACACAACGTCTACGCCACAAAGCTTTTCGATTTTATCGACGAATTTATTTTCGGCGCCGAAGACGCGGGCTTTATGATCGGCCGAATCGAAATTGACGTTACCGATCCCGCGCTCGGAACAATAGGGGCGGGCGAAGCGGTTGAGCGCCAAGTTGATAACCTTTTTGGCGTCGCGCTCGGCGTTGACCTGGGCTTCTTGCTCGATGTCCTGCGCAAAGCGGGTGACGACTTTGCGCGCGTCTTCTTCCATCCGTGCGTGAATCGATTCACGCAGTTGATCGAGCGGCACGGCACTTTTCTTTTTCGCTTCTTCGAACAATTGCGTGCGCAGCAAAACTAAGCGGTCGCGTAGGGCCTGGACACGCCCTTCGTATAAGCTCAATTTTTGTTGTTTGGCGGCCATCGCCTGAGATTTCCGGTTCAGCAGCTGATCGCGAGATTGCGCCGTTTCGCGGAACTTTTGTTCACGCTCGTCTAAGGTCTCGGCGTGCTCGTCATTGCGCTGAACGATCTTGCGCGTTTCTTTTTCGAAACGGGTGAAAGCTTCTTCACTAAGCTCTTCGACTTGCAGCTTAAGTTCTTCCATTTGGGCTTCGGCGTCTTTGTTGGCGCTGTCGATCAAATCGGCGGCTTCTTCCTCGGCCCAACGGTACTGTTGTTTGTTCGACCAAGCCAACGCCAGCAGCGTGCACACGCCACCCACCAAAAGTCCTGCCACGAGCATAATTAGGGGAAAAGTCATAGGCACCAAACTAGCACTAACCCCGGGCTTTCTAAACGTGCGCCTAGGCGCATCATGGACTCAAACGGGGCGCCCCATATGCCGATAAACCATCAAGCGAGGTTTGGAATGGATACAGGCAGAAAATTAAAGCGCGGCGAGATGCTCTTCAAAGAGGGCGATACGCCCGCATCGGTCTACATCGTTCAGAGCGGTAAAATCGGTCTGATGGTTGAACGTAACGGTAAATTCACCGAAGTCGCCTCGCTAGGTCCGAATCAGATCTTCGGTGAACAGGCATTATTCTCATCGGGCAAACATGCGTTCGCGGCGCAAGCGCTTCAAGAAGCGAAGGTCATGGAAGTGCCCGTTGAGATTATGAAGCAGCAATTCGAAAAGGCACCCCCCGGGATAAAACTTTTGGTGAAAAGCCTGGTCGACGAAACGAAAGTTTCACGGCAGGCGACGAAGACCTTGAAGCTCGAAACCGAGAAGAGCCCATGCCCTCAGGGTTTAATTCACAAATTATTTACCGAAGTTCACCTGATCGCGCGCCACATCGGCAAGCGCGGGAAGCCCGCCGTCGCTCTCAAGCCGGGTGAATCGGCGCCGCCGTACGAGCCGGGCCCCAACGAATTTACCGTTTCTTGGAACGCGATGAAAATGTACGCGACACGGTTCTTCGGCGAGTCACCGCAACGTTTGCGCAACACCATGGACCTCATGGCTAAACTGAAGTTTGCGGAATTGAAAATCGGCAAAAGCGACGAAGGCGAAGAGACCTTGAACGACGTTCATTTCTTCGACGTCCAACTCTGTGAAGATTTCGCCGAGTTTTACCAATATCACTTGTTCAAAGGCAGCCGCGCGGAAGCTATCTACGTAGATCCGCTGGCGTTGAAGGTCGCGAAAGCTTTGGTCGAAATCTCGGCCGGCGCGCCCGTCACGCATAAGGGCGCTACGCAGGTCGATTACCAAGTCGCGCTGACGCATTGTAAAACTAAACATCGCTTCGAATTGAAGAACACGCACCTCGACGCGCTCGAGCGTAAAGGTTTGTTCGTCGTTCGTAAAAGCTTTGACGATGGCCGGGTCGAGCTGCAATTCGACCGCAACGAATTCGTGAAGATGGCTCATTTTTGGAGCATCATTTTCGAAATCGATAAGTGGAACGATAAAGGCTTCGTCGACCTGAATGAAAAAGAAGAGGTCGCCGCCGGCATCGACGGCGAATGCGTCGCTTGTCAGGGCAAGATCGACAACAGCCACAAGTTCTGCCCGCACTGCGGCCACAAGCTGGCGCTCGCGGCCTAATTAGACGGAGTTTTGCTCGTTGCGTAGTTTTCGCGTATCCAGGTACGCGCGAATTTTAGGAAAGAATCGTTGATCCCGAAATACGTCGCGTGGATCTGGAAATCCGCTTTATCGTTGGGATGTTCACCGCACGCGTACACCCGCGCCGCCAGGCAACTGTTCGGTGCATTGTCGTAAATCGACTTTCGCAAATAGATCATCGTGCCGGGCACGATGGGTTGCTTACTCCGTAAAGTGGCGCCGAATTCACTAATCGCCTCAAGATGAATACTTTTAGAAACGTGCACCGACAACTGGGGTTGGCTCCAGCCTACGTTATCGAACTTGTAGAGGGTGTATGAATTCGGCAGGAATTCACTCAGCAGGAACATCATCTGCCGGCCATCCAGCGGTTTAATGAATAAGCCTAAAATATCCTTGTTGTTCAACCAATGCATGTTGGGCTTATTTTCGTGCTCGGTCGTAATAAAAAACTTCAGCTGATCGATATTTTCGCACAGCCCAACCTGTACCGCACGCATCCGTAAACCTTCAACCCACGAGACCGGATCGTCGGGCACGAAGTTAGAATCTATGATTAAGAAATGCATTTTGGAATTATGCTTTTCGTTGCTGAGCCGAATCGCCACGTCATTGAGGGTGGCCGGCGACATTTCGATGGTCACGACTTGTTCATTTACCCCGCGGTAGATCTTAAAATTCACGGCGCGTCGGTCGCCTTTAATATCTTTTACCGTTAGCAGTTTCTGTAAGACGCGGCCTTTGCTCGCCAACAGCGCGGCTTCCTGCATGATTAGGGTCGATTCTTTTTCTTGAATTAAACTGAGCCAGCCGTCGGGCGAAGCGAAGATTGCGTCGGCCGGGTGTCCAAGGAAGGTATCGCCGTGCGCGGGGCCGGGGTCAACGCTCAAGCATTTCAAATCGGTGGCCGACACCGACAGCGAAATCGGATGTTTATAAAAGTCGGCGTCTTCGGCGGGGCGAATGGGCGTGGTGTTGCCCGAGCTACCTTGCGACTCAAGGTACTTATGCAAGAAAAACTGGTACGAGCTTTCGGTTTTGACTTCGAGCTGGTCCATCTCTTTTTCGAGTTGTAGCCGCAAGTTACTGCCCGCGGTTTCATCGGGATCGACGATGGCTACGCCGAACTCATTGGCCGAATCGGGCTCGTTCCAAAGCGCATCAGGATTGTAACGAAATTCCTCGCGGTTATCTTTCAACAAACTTTGGTAACGGGGCGCCTTGCTGAGCACGCGCCGGATCGTCGAGAGCGAGTTTTTGCTCAAACCGAAATAAGAGAAATAAACCAAGTGCTGCCCCGGGAGCTCGGGATGCGGTTCGGTCCGGAACACCTTACCGCGAAATTCTAATCGGCCTTTTTCACCGGGCAAAGTGATGTAGAAGTGGCCGGGCAAACCTTTGCGCAGCGGCAGTGGATTACGGATGGCCAAACCGACGTCACTTAGACGATCGACCTTCGAGATCTTAGAAATCTCGATCTCGTGCTTTACTTCCTGATTGAACAAAAACTGTGGCGTCACTTTTTTAGGTAGCGCTAAAAAAATCTGCATCTTCTGTAAGAAGATAAGCCGGTCGATCGGCAGGTAAATAAGATCGTCCAGCAGCGGGTGCAAAATATCTAACTTATTGATGCCGTCGTCTTCGTACTTAAGCATCAGCATGCGGGGCGGGCTCGCTTGCGGCCAACACTTGTACTCTTTCATGCTGTAACGCAACTTATCGAGCCATGGGCCGGATTTTTCACCGATCGTGTCGAGCGCAAAAATCACGGAATGAATTTCACTAAAAAGTTTGAGCTCAGCCCCGTCGGTTGATTCATCGGCGGGCGCGGGTTCCGCCTCGGCGTCCGGCGCGACTTCCGCGGTTCGCTTACGGAAGTAAAGATTTTGAAATTCCTGATTGCTCTTAAAGGTGGCGAAGCGCAGGTCGTCCATGCCGAGCTCTCCGAGAAATTGCTCAATCTGCCGGCGGAGCCGGTCATCCTGAACAATGGCGACGACATTTGGCATTCTAAATTTCCCCTCAGCTCTTATTAAACGCCATCGGGGGCCTGCGTATCAAGGGGAGAGCCGTCGGAAGGTCCAGCCCGCCTGGTCTTTTTCGAATTCGAACGTGTCGTGCAAACGATTCGGCCGACCGATCCAAAATTCAATCGTGCGCGGGCGTATGAGGTAACCGCCCCAATGTTCGGGGCACGGGATGTCGCGGCCTGTGAATTTCTGCTCCGCCGCGTGCCATTGGTCTTCTAACTCTTGGCGTGAATCCACCGGCGCACTTTGGTTCGAAATGTATTGGCTTAACTGACTCTCGCGCGGGCGGGAACGCCAGTAATTTTCGGAATCTTGGCGCGAAGTTTTCTCGGCCTTTCCGGAAATCTTGATCTGGCGAAAGAGGGGATCGAAGTAAAAAAGCAGCGCCGTTTGTGCATGCGCCGCGAGATCCAAACCTTTACGGCTGCGGTAGTTTGAGTAAAAAACGAAGCCTTCCTCCGACCATTTTTTGCACAACACGACGCGCGAATGCACTTCGCCGTCGGAGGCCACGGTCGCGACGTTGACGGCCGTCGGTTCGCGAATGCCGGGCGTCGCTTTGGCGGAGGCCATCCATTCTTCGAAAATCGTAAGCGGCTTTGAATCCGGTCCGATCTCTTGAAGCGTGTCTTGCACTTGTCATCCTTACGTAGAGCTGATTTACTGGGGGCATACTAGGAGGCTGAGCGTGAACGATCAAGAGGCAGTACGGCAATTTATCGATCAAGTACGTTGGCTTTACGAGCCTGAATTCGGCGATTTCAAACGCAAACTTGGACTTTACATTCAACGCCTTGAAGAAGCGCACCCGTCCCTAAAAAGCGGCCGCGCGAAAGAAGTCATCGGCGAAATCCGCACGAGTGTCGTTTACAATCCCAACGGCGATATGGAAGTCACGCGCAGGCACGTGATCAAAATGGCGCAAGAGCTTCTGACAGGCGCGCCCAATGGGCAAGTCCACTAAGCCTTTACCCGAGGTCATTTTATGCTACGACCTCGGCGGCACGAAATTGCGCGCGGCCTATATCTCGGCCGCGGGTAAAATATTAGCCCACGTGACCGAAAAGGTAGATCTCAAGGCCGGCTTTCCCGGCTTAATTAAATTGTTTGTTGAACTCTCGAAGCGTTTGCCTAAAGCGCGCGTGAAATCTATTTCGGTCGCGTCGGCCGGCCCGCTTCATCCCGGCAAGGGCGTATTGCTCGATCCCACTAACTTCTTCACGCTCGAAAAATCATGGGGCGTGATCCCGTTGGTGGCCCACTTAAAAAAAGCTTTTAAGAAACCCGTGCGTTTAGAAAACGACGCCGCGGCCGCCGTACTCGGTGAAATGTGGAAGGGCGGCCACGGAAGAAAACAAAATATCGTCGCGATGACCCTCGGCACCGGCGTCGGTATCGGTGTGATCACGAACGGGCAATTGGTACGCGCGGGCCGCGGCCTGCACACCGAAGCCAGTCACATCCCCATCAATTCAGAAGATCGAAATTATCCTTGCGGTTGCGGCGCCTACGGGTGCATCGAAGCTTACTTAGCCGGTACGCATTTCAGTAAGCGCATGGGCGCGCGCGTAGGCAAAGAGTTGACCGGCCCCGAAGCGGTCGAGTTGGCCGAGGACGGCGACCTGCAGGTGCGTACAAGTTTTCGTGAGTACGGAAAATATCTCGCGCAAGCGATCCGATCGTTAACGGTCACGTTCGCGCCGGAGGTGGTGGTGTTGTCGGGCGGCTTCTCGCACGCCTCATCGCTCTTCTTGCCCGAAACGAAAAAAGCGCTCCCGCATTTACTGGAACGCTACCGCGACGGAATCGATTTGTTACCGGAAGTGAAAGTCTCGAAACTACAAAACGACGCCGGTATCCTCGGCGCCGCGTATTTGGCGTTGAACGATTAGTCTATTTAAAGAAAACGAAGCGCTGGCCGTCCCAGCTTAATTCCAAAACTTCGCCGCCTCTGACTACGCCGGCATCGATTAGCTCGTTGAGCTGCTGCAGAATCTGCGTGTTGATGACCCGGTCGATACCGTCGACTTCGTTTGCTTCGGCGGCCAACCGGTAAGCAACACCGCGGCGACTGATTTTAATTTGTACCGGGTTTGGTAACGCAAGCTGTGTCTTGAGAGCGTCATTGAGTTCGGATACACGACGCTCGATAATGCGAGCCAAGTTAAACCAAGTCGGCTTACGTAATTGAACAAGGCTATCGCTGCGTTGGAGAATGGACATGAAATGCATAGCCATCGTACCTTTGTCGCCTGCGGCTTTAAACATTTCGGTGACGGCTCTTGTTAAAGAAGCCGCTTGGTCACCCGTAGCGTTCGAATAAACCTGCGTCGGCAAATTACGGATCGTGCCGTAATGGAATAGCAATACAGAGTCAGAAAAATCAACGAGGTTACTGTCGGCGAAATTTCCTAGTTCGACTCGGCCGGTTTCAGCCGCCTCGACCAATCGTTTCAGAGTCGTGGGATCCGCGTTTTCCACGTTTAAAAAAGCGATCGCGCGGTGCGGACGTTGATCCACCAGTTTTTTAATCTGTTCGAAGTCCGTACCACGTTGATTGAAATCGACGATCAAAGTTTTTAAGTGAGCTTCGCGAACTTCTTTACCGTTTTTGGCGCCGTAAACTAAATGATCGATCGCGCGAACGGTTTCTTGAATCTGATTTGTGTCATCAACGACCGTCAAAACGGCGCGTGCTTTACCGATCTTTAAACCTTTAAATCCCATACTCAAGGCGCGCCCGATTTGGCTTAGAGCCCTGGCCTGTCCGGGCACGGTGCGGGGGAGGTCTTCGCGCAACATGCGCATATCGTCTTGTAGAGTGCGCATGAGGACGGTGCGATCAACGCCCGTACGATCGGCAATGGCGATCACCGCTTGTTCGCGGCTTACGACCGGTAAGTTCTCGCGATGCGCGTCGAACAGGATTTTACGCTCGGCCAACATCTTAACTAAGGCTTGTCTTTTGATCTCAATCTGTTCGACGAGATCTTGGTTACTCTTTATCTTCGCGAGGTCATCAGACTTGGTGTCCATGACTGCATCAAGGTGTTGTTTTTGAAGAGCTTTAAGTTCGGCTTCGGCAATGCGAGCTTTGTTGTCGATTGCCATCAGCTCTTTGCGGCCGCTGGACCAAGCTTTTTCAGCGTTGTCCATATCAACCATCAACGCTTGAATTTGATCTTGAACCTTCGCGGCTTCGGCGTGACCCGCGGGCGTGTTGCGGCCTAAGTTCATCTGCAAATCGCTCTTGAGGCTAGTGATTTTAGATTTTATCACTTGAACTTCAGCCGAGTTGGCGAAGTCCACGAGGTACGCGGCACCGGCGCGATTCATCATGTCCAGCGCCGGATCCGGAAGAACCAGGCCCCGCACGTATTTTTGTGCCTTGTGCACGAAGAGTTCTAATATCTCGAGTGGGAACTTAACACCATAATAAGCTTCCATTCTTTTAGCGTTGTCTTGCACCATCGCGATAGCCTCGGCCGTCGTCGGCGAAACTAAGTCTACGGGCTCACCGAAGCGACGTTCGATGGCGCCGTCATTTTTCAAATATTTATATTCTTTGCGGGTGGTTGAGCCGATGACCCGAACACGAGCACCTTCGGTACCGTCCGTTAGAAATGGTTTGAACATTTCGGCCACGCCGGACGAACCGCTGGAATCCCGGCCCGCGCTCATCAATTGATGGATTTCGTCAAAATAAACTATAACCGTTTGATCGACCATTTGGCCGGTCACTTCATCTTTGACTTTAGTAGTGGCTAAAATTTCGAGGTACTGCAATAGGGCCTTAACTTTATCTTCCATTTCGCCGCGGTAGGTGGTGCCGGCGACGAGCGAGCTGACGTCGATCTCCATAAAAATAGGTTTGCCCATCTTGTCGATTTGGCGCCAATTTTTATGCAGGTAGCGGGCGAGCTGCCGAACCATCGAAGTTTTACCGGAGCCGGGCTCACCCGTGATGACGAGGTTAGGCTTTGATCCATCGTTCATTTGCACGATAGAGCGGTGAATAAGTTCGTCGCGGCCGATGTAGTTCGGTTTTTTAGCTAAGAAGTCTTCGCTGTAAATCTTTGCGTTTACGTCCTTCAAGATGGAAGCGTCGGCTTTATACTCTTTGCGGATATCTCCGCCCGCCGTTGATTTTTGGCGTGCGCTGGCTTTTGCGGGATCGGTTTCGATGCCCGCGTCTTCGGCGAGCTTTTTTTGTGCCTTCGTTGAGCGAAGGGTACGGTTATACCAAGCGGAGAATTTCTCCGAAAGCGAGAGCGTCGCGCTACCCGCAGTTGCGTTGGCGAAAGAAGGAACCATCGCCAATTGCGTAATCAGTAAAGCAGGCAAAACTGCGGTGACCGTATTCTTCAAGTTTTTCATATTACCTACTACGTTTCAATTTCCATGCCACGACGAGGGGCTTCGTGGCCCGGAAAACCTCCGGTAAACCCGTCCCAACAACCATAAAAACGCTATTGAGGGTTTGGGCAAACTCGGCGGAACTGAGGGTGTCTAAGTCCTGCATCATCTCCCGATAAGGGGCACCGGAGAAGGTTTCCGAAAAACGGCTCCAGTACTCGCGGTCGCCTACGAACCACTGAACCGTATTAACCGGTAATCCCGTAGCGAACAAGCAAATGGGCATCCCTAGCTTTTGGATGAACTTGGTCGCGAAGGGAATCCGTCGCAAGCCGAACGTGCACACGAAGCCGAGGCCGAGGTACAAACCGACTTCACCGATCGTGGCTTGCAAATCGAGTCCGTCGAATTCCGTCTTCAGCGCGTTCAAAGCGGCGAGCCGTTCGGGGCTTGCGGTCTGGCGCTTGCGGAATTGTTCAACCATCAACGGATGCATCTTAAAAACCATCAAGAGCTGGTGGCGATTTTGATTCATCCAGCCTTTGTCTAAATCGGCCAGCGGCTTCTTATGGTCTAAATCACTTTCGTAACGGTCGATGAAGCGTTGCTGCGAGGACAACGGTTGTCGCGCATTGGCCATCAGACTGCGCGTGAGGGATTCGCAAACCACCGTGGCGGCTCGTCTGGAGTCGGCGGTCTTATGGTACTTCACCGTGCGCACCATGCAGTTGTTGGTGAGAAGCTGGTATAGGCCTTCGCGGATCTGGGCGCGGTCTTCGGGGCCGTTATCGAGCTTTAGCGGCTTCGTTAAGAAGGCCACCAACGGCATCGTGCTAATCTCATTATGGTACGCTTTTAACCAAACGGCCCGTGCCTTATTGCGCGAGAGAGCGACGAAGCGTACGCGTTTTTTATCGTCGTATTCTTCGTAGGAAGTGATCTGCGCTTCGGTTAACTGGCTATTGCGCGCGAGCATCTGTGAGAGATACGAGTTCTGCTCGTAACGTTCTTGCGCGTTCAACGTGGCTTGGTCCCAAAGAAGATTGGCGTCTTTGATTTCGGCCTCGTTCAACGGCGCCATCTTGGGTAAGCCGTCGAAGTGGTGAACCGGGTTGACGTTCATGCGCGTGATCTGGCTGGGATTAAGTTCGACCGACAACGGCTCATCACGCATTTTAGGCTCGCTCAAAGCGAGGTTCACGCGCATTCGGTTGAACGCGCCGGGGAGATCGGCCAAAAGTTTGCCGCGGATTTCGCTGCACGTAGTAAATTCGGTGTACATGGCTCCGGCTTGGCCGTCTTGGATCTGCGGCACTTCTTGGAAGCAATTGATCAAGCCGTGCAAATAAGTCTGCGCGTTTCGCAAATGCACGAACACTTCGAGATTAAGCTCGGTGATGATCTGGCGTTCGACGTCGTTTGAGCGAGCCGGCGCGGCGGCGTTGGCCAAAGAGTTGGTCAGCAATAAGGCGGCGAGCAGCACGCGTTGGAATTTAGCGCGCATAGTAGGCCCCTTGCGGGCGCGGGAACAACTCGTTCAACTTCGTGCCCAAAGCCTCGCGCGGGAAACTGGTGTACGCAAGTTCTGCGGCCTGGGCTTGGTTATACAAGTGTTGGACTCGGCGGTTGAGGACATCGCGTTTCAAATCGCTGTTCACTTGAATAGTCGACAAGTAGCCCGCGAGTTTGAACGCGCGCTTGGCGAATTCACGGTAAGTGTTTTGCTGAGCGGTCAAATACACGTCGAGTTCGGCGGTCACTCGGTGCTGGTTGAATTGGCGAAAGTGACGCTGATTCATCGCGAGCGTGTAAAATTCCTTAACCGACTTTTTATCTTCGGGATCGGCCGTCAAAAGGGCCGAGCGTGCTTTTTCTTCTTCGCGCAATTGCTGATCGAGCTCACCCAAATAAAGAATGTGCAAACCGTTGAGCGAAACGGACAGCTCTTGCGGCGTGTTCGGCTTACCTTCAACCACGGATTGGAAATTCTCGATCAATTTTTTCCAGCGGTATTGCGTGTACGTCCACGAAGCCGACTCGCCGACGATCCACCCGACGATAA
Organism: Pseudobdellovibrionaceae bacterium; assembly: GCA_947444305.1. Lineage (GTDB taxonomy): Bacteria > Bdellovibrionota > Bdellovibrionia > Bdellovibrionales > UBA1609 > JALHOQ01. The sequence goes on from CANEZP010000001.1 coordinate 173,723, forward strand.
AGCTTACGGGCGTCAGACGGGTCGAGGCCATGAGTTTGCTACCGATGTAAGCCAAGCGACCCGCGATGGTCGTGCCGCGGGCGATGGCCGCGCCGCTGGGGCCGGCCGCGAGCAAAGCCATGAGGCCCGCGTTGCTACCGAACATTTGGCGAAACTTTAAAAATTCAGCGTGTTCCATTTGCGCGGCGAAATCTTCACCGGGCTGGTCTTGCTCACCGAACGTTAACAAGAAGTAGGGCGGCGGCGGGACCTTGGGACGTGAGGCTTCGGCGTGCGCATTGGCACGGGCCGTTCCGGCGGCAACGGCGCTCACCGCGAACACGGACCACGGCAATCGCGAGCGTAAGAATTTATGCAAGACGGGGACGTTGCGAAATTCCGGCGTGGCGGTAAAGGCCACGGCGTAGATTAACCAACCCATGACGATGCCGTTCTGATTTCCTTCGGCGGAAGAAGACAACCAGTAATCGACTTCTGTTTGGTAGCGAGCGAGCCATGTGCGGTTCAGCTGCGAACTTAAGATCCGGATCGTCCCGCGGTGGGCCTCGTCCGAGGTTTGGTAAGTTTGGTTCAACGAACGTAAAAGATTTTTGTAGCCGGGCGAAGCCAGCAGCTCGTCGCTGAAATCGACAAACGCTTGGTCAACGACGTTGCGGGCGTTGCGCTGTTGGCGCGTCTTCACTTCGGCCTCTTCGCCGCCGCAGAGTTGATCTTGCGAATAGTAGAGGCAGTAGTTCTTTACGTTCGTGTGCAAATCCTCAAGGCCCGACAATGCCGGTTGCGCCGCGGCCGAAAAGGCCGACGCGCAGAGCACGATCAAGTTGAGGAGGAGCAACGAAGTTTTCATTACTGGGGAACTCCCGTGAGCAAGCCGTACACGCCGAACATAAATTCATTGGGCACGGCGTAAGCGTCGGTACCGGAGATCATCTTTTGTTTTGCGGCGTCATCCAGCATGAAGCCCATGTGAAACATGAACATGAGATTGGCCGGACTATGTTCGCCGCTCGACAAGTAATCTAAAACCATCTGATTGAACAAAGTCGGGGGCAAAGAGCTGATCATGTTGCGCCCTTCGGCGTTCAGGTCACGCAAAGTCTCTTGCGGCAACTTCGCGAGTAATTCAAACCATTCGGTGATGAATTCCTTACGGCCTTGCAGACGGGCACGCATACCTAAGTAGCCTTGGATCTGCTTCAACATATTGTCGGGCGTACCGAGGCTGTTCGGCAGATCCTTCTCTACCTTCGCGAAGAAAGCCTTCATCGATGGCGAGGATTCGCTTAACGCTTTCGCGAATTCATCTTTGTGTTTCGCTAAGAAAGCTTTCAGGCGATTGTTCACGGGGTTGGCGGTGAACGGGGCGTAGAGATTCAGGAAGTCGATGCCCGCCGTGCGAACCGAGGCTTGCACGTCTTTGATCGTTACTTCAACGGCGTTCGTTTTCGAAAAACCGGGCGCGCATTGGACGCGGCTGTCGCGGTAAGTAACGTTGTTGCCTTCGATCTTCATGTCGGCCGGGGGATCGATTTCGGCGTAGTAAAGCTGGCTAACGTCGAGCAAGAAATTGAGATCGTTCAACATGTAGTTCACGCGGCGCACGTCTTTCGCGAACTGCGGATCTTTCGAATCCGTATACGTGCGGCCTTGCAGTTCTTGCTTTAACATACGGGCACGGCAATCGAGCTCGAGCCAGTGCATGCGGTGGTGGGTGCGTTCAACTTCCGTCACCGAGGCGACGTCTTTGGTTGAAAGCAAACCGTACTGGCGGGCGTAGTAAAGGGGAGTGCCCACGAGCAAACCGCCGGCGGCGGTCACGGCCGTGAATTCAAACGTACCGCGCGTCCACTCTTTGAAGCGCATCGAGCGGGTGAGTTTTTCGTAAATCCGTGATTCCTTCATGCCGCCCGACAAGGCTGAAGCGCTGGTGGACACGGCGGGAATCGGCGTCGGGGCCGGGCGACCACGGCGCAAAACCCACAACATAACGGTCGCGGCCCAAGTGCCGTAGTAAGCGCCTTCGGCGAGATTGACCCAGTAGCTTTCGCGGGATTGGTGCGCGGCCACGCGCTGCTCTTTTGACAAGTAAGCGGCGTCTACCTGTTGGAAGAACAACCAAAGGGCACGGCGGCTCGCGCGATCCGAAAAGTAAAGCTCGTAAGCCTCGCGCAAAGTTTTCTCTAACATGTTGGGCGTGGGCAAAGTCGGTTGGATCATGCAACGCGCGACTTTGGCCGCCAGGTACGCCGAATTCTCGTCGCGATCGATTTGCACGAGCGCCTTCGCGGGCGAACCGCCGTCGGTGACTTGGGTCAAATCTTCGATGAACAATTCGGTCGGGGGATTTTGCGCGTTGAAAGCCGCGACGTATTCCTTCAAACCACAGTTCTCGCCGCCGCCCCAGTTTAATAACGGAGCCGACTTCACCGGTGACTGACCCATCGCGGGAAGCGCAAATGTTAAAGCTAAAAATAGAGAAATTGATTTTTTCATAAACCTAAAACCACTTTCTCGAACTCGGCTACTAGCTCGTTAATGTACTGAGTGTTTTTAGGGCCGCCGTAGATTTGCGAGTAGATGCCGTTGACGTAGTCGGAACCCGCAGAATAAGCGCCCATCTCTTCGTAGAGATCGTGCACCAGTTTGCGATAAGCCACGCGCGCGCGCGTTTTGATCAACGGGTTGGTCGATTGCTCGGCCGTCTTTAAAGCCTTTTGCAAGTTTTCGAGGTTCAACAATTCCATCGGCGCGGTCGAGGGATTTAAACCCAAAGCTTGCAGCTCGGCGACGTTGTAATTGGCCAGACGACGCAGACGGCGCTCTTTCACCTTCTTCAAAGTGTTGAGCTGACGAGCTAAAAATTCAGGATCCTTAGCGTGCAAACGACGCCAGTAAAGATCCGTACGGGCCAGCGGGTTGGTCCACAAACCTTCGAACATGCGGCCGAAGGCGGGCGCCAAAGCCGGCAGCAGCGGAAGTGCCGTAAGCGCCACTCCCCAGAATCGGCGGAATTTCGCATCTTCGATCAGAGCGCCGTTCTCGAGAGAGTTGGACCATTGGTTCGCGGCGTTTAATAAAATACCGCCGCCGTTTTCGGTTTCGCTGTAGGCGTAGCGGTTATCGCGTGCTTCCAATTCCATTAAAGCGGGGATGCCGACGTAATGCTGAACGGCCGCGTCGGCGCCGAAAATCGCGGTCAAGAAAGTGAAGTAACCGCGGCCGATGTATTTATTGGCCGACATATATTCGGTCATCTTTTGCTGTACCCAGTACGAGGGACCCTGCGCTTTGAACGGCGTGGCCATCGGTACGATTAAGCGGCGCGCGACGACTATGCCGATCACGGTTAGAATCGATTCGGTGCCTTTACCGTAAATCGTATTCCACTGCGTACGCTGCGCTTCGAGGCTGATCTTCATACGGTCTTTAACGTCGCTGTGGTACTTCCAGAGCGCGAAGGTAAGGTCATAGCGGCTATCTCGCTCTTTTTTCAAATCCGCGAGGTCGGCAATTTTTTGCTCAAACAATAACTGTTCTATCCCGCGCGATTGGCTCAAAAGTCCTGATTGCGTTTGGCTCGGGCTGAGCAAATTGCTTTGACCTTGAAAAGCGACGTCGAGCAAGTTCGTACGCGCGATGACCGGCGCCAAACCTTTTAGGTCGGCGGCGTTCAACAATTCGTTCATGTTCGAAATGATGTTGGTCTTCGTCGTGCTAATCGCCGAGTCGAGCTGAGCATTCCCGCCGGTGCTGTTCAGCAGTTGAGCGAGCGTCTTCTCATCTTGGACGACCAATTCCAGCAAGCGGTATTGATCTAAAGTCTCTAACCGCAAAAGCTTGCGGTAATAAGCGAGCATGGTGTTGCGGTTATCGACGCTCCAGTAAGTATCGAGCGCTTTGACGACTTCGCTCATGTCGTCCACGGCGCCTTGCGTGTTTCGAAGGTGGCCGTAGGTGCTGAGGCGGACGAAGCGTTGGCAATCGATGGCGTTTTGATCGAGCGTGGTGGGCGCAACGGGTGCGTTGCCGCTGAAAAAGCTTTTCAGGTTGTTTTCCCAGAAGATGCCGACCTTATCGGTCACGGTAAGGGCTTTGACCTCGCAAGACTCTGGATTCTTCATCGACTTACGGATGTAGGCTTCGACTTCGCTTTGCGCGCGAACGGAATCACGGTAAGCGCCGGCTTTTTCAACGTATTTAAACCATTGCTGAACGCGCGACGAGCTCTTGTCGATCTCGCCCTCGAGCATCTTGAAAATGAATTGTGACTTGTAAGGCAGCTTCTCGTCGGCAATTTGCTCGCCGGTGGTCGCTTCGATCTTGTTCGCCGCTTCACGGATCGCTTTCGCGTAACCGTCGGCTTGTAAGTTCGCAATCTTTTCGTCGGAAGCCGCGGCTTGCACCTTAGTGATCGTTTGGTTGAGCCACTGGTTGTATTGACCGATGGAAGTGAGTGAATTTAAGTGGCGCGTGGCCGCGGCTTCGGCCATGGTCTCGACGGCTTTGGTATGCACTTCGGTCAGGCCCGTCATAACAACCGGCACAACATCGATCATGCTCGCGACCAAAGCTTGGGCAAGACTGATATTAAGCGCTTCGGTGGCCTGCTGAGCGAGCTGCGAGGAAGTCAGCCGTTTGATATTGGAGTTCATCGCATCTCTTAAGTAGATAACTTGCGCTAGGCGAAGGCGACGTTCGATTTCGGCGTCGTTTAATTTCAGCGGCGAACGCAACTGTTTCGCTAACCCTTTGATGTCGGTCAGCAGCTGAGCGTCGAAGATCGTTAAGAATTTTTCGTCACCGCGCAGGAAAGATACGTTCAATTGCTTAGTCGCTTCCGTAAGCTTCGCGACCTGCGCGAGCGACAGAACGTTAGTGGCATCGTCGTTCAAGCGTTCGGTGATGTATTCAGGGGTAACCAATACTCTAACAAGATTTTCCGATACGATGACCTTCTCGTCACCCATACGGATCAAGTTTTCCGAGGCGGCACGAATGACCGGCGGCAACGCCGAGATAACTTCGGGCATTTGGTTGAGCAATTCGGCACGAACGACGCCGTTCTTTGTGCGTGATAAACGCGTATCGATTTGCCGGCGAACGACGGAAACCAAATCTTCTTTCATGCAGAACGGTTTTTGCGACATAGCCGCTAAGGCGGTAAGGTCATCCTTCGAGCGTTCTCTCGAAACCGAAACCGCGTTCGCGTAATTCACCGCGAACGAGTAGCCGAGCAAACAGCGCGCGGCAATTTCGTAATTCTTGTCGTTTAAGCGGCGAAGCATAACTTTAAGGCCGGCCGAGATCATCATTTCGTCGGTGACCGAAAGAACCACGTTTTCTTTGGTCGTACGAACCGGAATGAGTTCACTGGGCAATTCGGTCAACAACATAGCGCGGTTGTAGATCTCCGCGGGAACGGTCAATTCAAGGCTGGTCCGCAAAGCTTTCAGGTTCCAGTCGTTCTGAGCTTGTTGCATGAAAGCGGCCTTGATGCCGGAGCGAACGATGAACGAATACGATTTGATTAAATTCGCGGCTTTGATGACTTCGGCCGAAGTGATTTCTTTTTGGATCTGGGCGCGAAGGGCGGCCTGTTGCTCCAGCGCCTTATCCAAATCACGGCCTTCGCTGATCTGTTCGTTCAGCGTGGCGATACTTTGGTTCAACGTCTGCTCGGAACCGGAACTGGAACCGGCGCCGGCCGCGTGGGCCGGGGAGAGCAATTGAAGGACGATGGCAAAGGCCAGAAACATAGACACCTCATGGACTAGTTGAGCAATAACTGCGCCCACTCTACCCGAGTGTGTGTTTAAAAAATCTAGGTAATTTTATATACTTAAGCAGTCTCGATACGAGACATAGTGATTACTGATGCGAAATGACGTTTAAGGCTAGTCAGGTGATAAAAAGAAACCGCGGTTTGCACCGCGGTTTCTTTAAGCCCTAGAAAGATTTGAACTTATTTGAAAATTCGATCGGAAAGGATACTCAGAACTACTTAGCAGAAGCAGTTGCGAAACGAGCGGCGAAAGCCGGGTTCAAACCGCAACGGGTAGCCAAGTTCGTCAAAGCGGGAACGGCATCCTTCGTGGTTTTCTTCAAAGCGGTCGAGTACGAGCGGATCAAATCAGCCGCGTAGCCGGTCAGGGTGCTATCAGCCAAATCCGAAGCTGCGGTCTCGTCGGCAGAAACAACGCCGTCGCCGTTCAAATCCGAATTTTTAGCGATATAAGCTAAGCCATTGATCGACGTTTGTTGGCGCATGTTTGCGGCAACAACGCTGTCAATCGTAGCGGAAAGGTTGGAGTAAGCGTCGGCGCTCAAGTGAGCGTCCAAGCAACCTTTATCTACAACCGTCGTGCGGAAAGCGTTGACCAAAGTTTCGGCAGAACGACCTTGGAGGCCTTGTACTTTTGAGATGTAATCTTGAAACGAAGCAACGGCATCAGCAGCCGGAGCGTTTTGTGCGTGGATTGCGGCAACGACCGTGCGGATGTTGCTAGCGGCAACGGCGGCACCGGTGCCGACTTTCATAGCGGCTGCTCCACCTTTTGCGGCAGCGCCGATTTCGGGAACAACGCGGATAGCTTTACTTTTCATTTCGGCGTGTGCAGAGACACCAACCAAGAGGGCAAGAACGATAATTGATTTCATGTAACTTCCTTTCAAATCTTTTTTGGGACTAAGTTCGTATTGATTATCCACTTGCAACCCTCAAGCCGGAATGTCGAGATGTTTTTGTATTCGCTCTTCAAACCCCAGAAGAGTACCCAACCCCGCGTTACAAATCACAAATGTATAAAATCATGGATAACTCTAAGTCCGCTGGATAGTCCGCATTTTTCGGCCCCTTTGACAATTTTCGTTACCACCCAGAAATTAATACATTTACCCCGGTGGCCAACTGAAACTGCGGCCTCCTAGCAGATGGACGTGGAGGTGGGGCACGCTCATTCCGGCATGCTCTCCTATATTAATGACAAGCCGGTAGCCGGATTGAGCAATTCCTTGCTTACGGGCTACTTGCGCCGCGGTCAGCAGCAGATGCCCCAGGATCTCTTTGTCCTCGGGTTTGGCCGCGCCGATGGATTCGATCTCTTTTTTGGGGACGACCAATAAATGGGTCGGCGCTTGGGCATTTATGTCACGCAGAACCGCGCAGTGTTCGTCTTGGAACACGATCTCGCCCTTAATTTCGCCGGAAATGATTTTTGTGAACAGGGTGGCCATAATTCCTCCGGGGCTGACGCGCCCGCGGAGGGCGCGGTATATTACATTTGTTTATAATCGGGACCGCTGCCGCCTTCGCGCGGTTGCCAGCGGGGCCCGAGCACGTCGGTCGCTTTGCAGTCGACGCAGTTCGGGGCGTTAACGACGAGCTTGTCGCCCTGGCGTTCGTAAACGCCGGCCGGGCAAAGGGCCGCGTAGAAATCGGCCATTTCGGGAGTGATATCTTTACCCACGGTGAGGTGGCTCGGGATGTCGTCTCTAGTTTTGTTGCCGGACATGTACACCGCGTCGACCTTGCTCAAACCAACTTTGTCGGTGGGGAAGTCGGGCGTGACGAATTGTTTAGGCTCGTCGGCGTCTTCTTCCGCGTGATCGGCATCGCCGGGGAAAGCACCGCCGGTTACCGTCATTAGCGCGGCCTTCACGCCGCCGACGTAGAAGCCGTCCTTGAATGCGTGGCGCATGTTGCGAACACCTTTGAGATCCGACCAAATCTCGCTGTCTTTGAGCGCTTGGTCGTAGGTAGCGAGTGCGTTCTTACCCGTGTCGCCGCTTTTGATCGCGTTAAAGATCGAGCGGGCGGCAAAAATTCCGGAAAGCATGGCGTAGTGAATACCTTTGAGCGCGGGTACGTTCACGAGGCCGACGCAATCGCCGGTCATGACGAGGCCGTCGCCGGTGAAGGAGCTCGGCAATGCGTGGAAGCCACCTTCGGGAATGGTCTTCGCGCCCCATTCGATGCATTGTCCCCCGTCCAAATACTGTTTGAAGAACGGATGCTGCTTCATGTGTTGCAACAACAGGTGAACGTCGAGGCGGGGATTTTTATAATCGAGACCCGCGACGAGACCGATCGAAATTTGATCGTCGGCCATGGGGTACATCCAGCTTCCGCCGAACGTATCTTTGGGCAACGGCCAGCCGAGCGTGTGCGTGATAAAGTCGGGGGCTTTCTTAACCTTCCAAATTTCTTTCACGCCGAGGGCGTAGACTTGCGGATATTTGCTCTGGATGTTTTGCCACTGCATGTAACTTTGCGCGAGCGGGCTGCGCGTGCCGTCGCTGAGTACGGTCACTTGCGCGCTGATGTCAGTGGCGGGCATGCCGTTGGGATCGGGCGTGCCGTCTTTCTTTAGTCCCGCGGGGGTCGTGCGAACTCCGACCACGCGCGTGCCTTCAACGAGCAGCGAGTCGACCGGAAAGCCCGCCATGATGTTTACGCCGGCGGCTTCGGCTTTTTGCCCGAGCCAGCGCACCATCTCGCACGCCGAGGCGACGTAGTAACTGTGATTTTTCATGGTGGGCGGAGTGGGGATTCGAATCGCGCTTTCCTTGGTCATCAGATAGACTTTTTCGGCGGAGACCGCGCGGCGGAACGGAAAATCAGATTCTTTCAGATCGGGGAAGAGAGTACGGAAGCCGACGGGATTAACCACCGCGCCCGAAAGTGTGTGACCACCCAAGCTGCCGGCTTTTTCAAGTACGCCGATTTCTAGCTGCATGTTGTTTTCTTTGGCGAGCTTAGCCAACTCGATCGCGCCGCTTAAGCCCGCGGGGCCACCGCCGACGAACACGACGTCGAAAGGGACTACGTCATCACCCTCCGGCTTGTGCGGGATGATGAATTTCTCTTGCGGTAATTCGGGTTGGAATTTTGCGGGAACGAAGCTGCCGTTCGAAGCCATAGCGTTTGTGCTCCTATAATGTTTCGGGATTAAAATTAGGAGGTACTCAAGCATTTTGCAAGCGTATTGACCGGGCGCGGGGCTTGGGTCAAGCTGAAGACCATGGCACTTTATCAGCACGACGGTCTTTTACTGCCTTACCAAATCCACTTCGCGCCGTTCGCGCACGATTTGCTCCTGCTGCAAGGCTCGCGTTTCAATTCAGACTATTGGATTCCCGTGCTGAACGACTGGAAAGAGGAAGTTCCCGCCGGGGGCCGTGTGATCACTTGCGATTGGCAGCCCGAGACGGTGGGTGAGGGCGCGCTGGCCGAGTTCTTTCACCGGTTTTTTCAGACGCTCGGACTGCACGATCTTTTTGTGGTGGCTTGCGACGACGCGGTGGCGGTAGTGCACAAGATTGAGGCCGATTTTCCCGGTATGGTGAACAAAACTTTGTTATTCCCGCGCAATCCTCCGCGCGGCGACGAATTGAAAGCGGCCGTTAACGAATTCGTTAAGTGATTCGTACGGCCTTTAGACGTTTTTCTCTTCCAATAAATTCTGCACGATGGCCCGAACCGGTTTTGCTTGCAGTTGGTCCGGGGGGATCGGCGGGCCGGCTCGCAGTTCGACTTTAGATAGCCAGCCGCGCGGGAATTTCAGGAACGCGCGACCGCCGCCGAAGCTAAAGTAGCTGCCCCACAGCCCCCGCAACGCGAGCGGGATGACCGGTACGGCGTCACGCCGCAGGATTTTTTCGAAACCTGTTTTGAACGGACTGAGATTGCCGTCGCGGGTGATTTGCCCTTCCGGGAAGATGCAGATGATTTCGCCGCGGTTGAGCGCTTCCGAAATTTTATCGTAAGATGCTTTTAAAATCCCCACGTCCTCCTTCGGGCCGGCGATCGGGATCACCTTCGCTTGCATCATTAGATATTTCAGCAAAGGCACTTCGAAGAACTTATAAAAGATTACGAACCGTACGGGGCGAGGGCAAAGTCCGAACACGATCAGCCAATCTACGAAACTAACGTGGTTGCAAACCAAGATCGCCGGGCCCGTGGCCGGAATGTTGTGCAGATTTTCGCCCTTTAAGCGATAGACGGCGCGGGCAATCATCCACGCGATAAAGCGCAGCGTGAATTCGGGCACGATCGAATAAATCCAAACGGCGATGAGCAAATTCGAAATCGCTAAGGTCAGAAAAATCTGCGGGTAGGTCATGTGTAACGCGTGAAAAACAATGACGCCGGCACTCGCGACGACCATGAAGACGGCGTTCATGATGTTGTTGCCCGCGAGGACGCGCGAACGAGTGGCTTCGGCGCTGCGCTTTTGCAGCATCGTGTACAGGGGCAAAATAAAAAATCCACCGAACACCGACATCATCGCGAAGTCGAAGAACAATCTTGCGCCGCTCGCGGTGCGCATAAATTCGGAGAGTGTAAGCAAAGCCTCGCCCCGAGCCATCGCGGCCGGTTGCGCGAAGTAAAGATCGACGAGAAAAATCGTCATACCGATCGAACCGAGCGGAACGAGACCGATTTCGATCCGTTTAAACGAAAGCTTGCCGCAGAGGACCGAGCCGACGCCGATGCCGATCGTAAACATCGCTAAGAAACATGTGACCACGTGCTCGCCGCCGCCCAGAAAATCTTTGACGTAAACGGGCAAGATCGAAAGCACCGCCGCGGCGAAAAACCAAAACCATGAAATGCCCAGCACCGAGTAGAAGATAGATTTGCGTTGCTTAAGAATTTTGTAGGTCGAAATCATCGTCGGCCAAGGATTGTACTTAAGCTCGAGGTCCGGCGCGGCGGTCTGCACCTTTAGCACTTTGTGTCCGGTAAGCAGACCGGCCAAAGCCAGGCCGATGAGCGTGATCGTGAGCCAGAGTTCGCCGTCGGGCAGCGAGACGAGTAAACCTCCGGCGATCGTACCGATCAAAATGGCGAGGAAAGTGCCGAGTTCGATGTAGGCGTTGGCCTGCGTAAGCTCTTCGTCGCGTACAAGATCGGGCAGCATGCTGTATTTTACGGGGCCGAACAGCGCGGCCTGCATGCCCGCCAATAAGAGAACCGCGAAGAGCAGATAATAATTATGGTAGGTAAACCCGAACGCCGCGAGCGTCATGATCGCGAGCTCCCAAAATTTAATTTTTCGCACGAGCCAGGATTTTTCGAACTTATCGGCGAATTGTCCCGCGACGGGAGAGAAAAATATAAACGGCAAGATGAACAGCCCGCCGGCCAAGGCGACGAGCGATCCCGATTCGAGGCCCATTAGGCCGATGCCCTTGAACGTGATAAGGACAATCAACGCATTTTTCAAAACGTTGTCGTTCAGGGCGCCGAAGAACTGCGTCCAGAATAGGGGCCAAAATCTTTTGTCGGAGACGATCATCTTAAGGGACAGCGGCTACTCCTCGGGCTTGCGCTTAACCAGAGGCGAAAATAGCGCGTAAATCCTTGAGCGTCTTTGTTTCTTTTCGTGAGATAAAGCCTTCGGCCTCGATCACCCACCACGGACCGGGAGTTTGGTGCCGCGGGCGCGTTCGATGGCGTCCCAGAAGAGGCCGTTTTTTAGGCCCACGTTGGGGACGATGATCTCGTTAATCTCGAAGATACGCATCATCTCGAGCGTCACCACCGCGGCGGGTAGGATGACGTCGGCGCGGTCGATGCGAAGTTGGAAGCGGCTCATACGGTCGTGCAAATTCAGCGCAAATAATCTTTGTGAAAGGATCTCGAGATGATCGCGGTGGAAACGGTTTCGCGAACGGCTGAGACCGAGACGTGCGCAGAGTTTGCCCAGCGCACGCAGGTTGCCGCCGGTGCCCACCATCATTTGGATAGGCGTTTGTTGGCGGCCGAGTAAGGACATGCGTAAACGATAAAGCGGGGTGCGGACCCACTGCGCGATGTCTTCGTACTGATGTTTGCGGCTGACCTTTGACAATAACCTAACGGTTCCGAGCGGCAGACTTTCTTTGGTGATGAGTTTGCCTTGGCGGCTCATCACAACTTCGAGACTGCCGCCACCCATGTCGATGAGCAGAGAACTTTTGTGACGAATGTCGACGGCGTGCGAGACGGCTTTGTGCAATAAACTCGCTTCGAGTTTGCCGTTGATGAGTTTAACGTCGATGCCCGTGCGTTTTTTAAGTTGTTCGATCACGCGGCGTGAGTTGGTCGAGTCGCGCAGGGCGCTGGTGCCGACGGCGCGGATTCGGGTCACGTTAAGACCTTCGCAAATTATACGGAAATGATTGAGCGCACGTTCAAGATCGAGCAGCGTGCGGGGTCGGATGTAGCCGGCCGAAAATGCGTCTTTGCCCAGGCGCACGCTGGCGCGCTGATCTTCTAGAACCGTGACTCTACCGTTTTTGGATTGCTGGCCTACGAAGAGGCGGATCGCGTTTGAACCGATGTCGATCGAGGCTAAACGAAGCGCCGCTTTTGTATCCATCTTTTTATTGTGGCGGCGCTTTTTCGTACCAGTCAATTCTTTAGTTCTTCCAGCTTAAATGAAAGAGATTTGAGACGGGTTTTTTCGGCTAACAATTCTTGCGCGGGAATTTCTTCGGCTGGAGTTTCGGGCTTACGGAGAGTGTACGAGCCCTCGCTGTCCATATCCCACGCTTGGCGTTTGTCTTTGAGCAAAGTTTGGAGCGCTTCCCAAATTTTTTCTTTCGCTAATTTATCTTCGATCGGTGCGGCGACCTCGACCCGGCCGTGCAGATTGCGGGTCATCCAATCGGCCGAGCCGATGTAGAACTTGCCTTCGAGATCGGTCGCGCCGCCGTTACGGAAGTAAAAGATGCGTGAATGCTCTAGAAACTGACCGACGACCGATACCACGCGAATGTTTTCGCTTAAGCCGGGGACGCCCGGGCGCAAACAAGAAAAACCGCGGACGATCAGATCAATCTTCACTCCGGCTTGGCTAGCTTCGTAGAGCGCTTCGATGACGGCTTTCTCTTCGAGGCTGTTGCATTTGGCGACGATGCCGCTGGGTTTTCCGGCCTTCGCGTTCTCTGCTTCAAGCCGGATCATCTCGAGAAATTTTGTTTTCATCGTGATGGGCGCGACCAGCAATTGTGAATAATCGGTCTTGAGCGAACGACCGGTGAGGTAATGGAATATTTCAACGACTTCGCTCGTGATCTCGGAGCGTGAGGTGAAGATGCCGAAGTCCGTGTAGAGCTTCGCCGTCTGCGAGTGGTAGTTGCCGGTGCCGATGTGCACGAACGAGCGGAATTCTTCGCGGTCTTTGCGTACGACGAGCGCGAGCTTCGCGTGCGTTTTCAAGCCGACGATGCCGTACACGACGTGAACGCCCGCTTTTTCCATCGCCTGGGCCCAAAAGATATTGCGCTCTTCATCGAAACGCGCTTTGAGCTCGATCAGGCAGACGACCTGCTTGCCTTTTTCGGCGGCGCGGATCAGCGCGTGAACGATGGGGCTTTCCTCATTGGTCCGGTAAAGCGTCATCTTAATCGCGACGACGGCCGGATCGTCGGCGGCGGTGACGATGAAGCGTTCAACGCTGGTCGAAAAGCTTTCGTACGGTAAGTGCACGAGGATGTCGTTGGTGCGAATGATGCTGAAGAGATTTGCGGTTTCGTCGGCTAATTGGGGAAGCGTGATGGGGTTCCACGGGCGGTATTTAAGCTGCGGCAAGTTTAAGTTTACGATGGCCGAGAGATCTTTATGTTCGAGCGCGACGGGGTATTCGTAAATGTCGTCTGCGCTTAAATCTAACTCGGTCGTTAGAAAATCGAGCAGGAACGGGTCGGGGTTGGGGCCGTGTTCGAGCCTAACGACCTCGGCAAATTTGCGCTGCTTCACTTCCTCTTCGATCAATTCAAGCAGATCTTCGACGCCTTCGGTATCGCTCTCGATGTCGGCGTTACGCGTGATCCGGAACGCCATGACGTTTTTAATTTGCATGCGGGGAAAGAGCTGATCGAGGTGCGCGCGTACGATATCGAGCACGCTGATGAAACGCTCCAAGCCCGGCTCGGTATTCGGTATGCGTACCCACGACGGAAAAACGTTCGGCACCTTGATGCGGGCGAAGAGCATTTCTTCCTCGCCGGGATTTTGCAATGAAACGGCGAGCGAACTTGAGAGACTCGAGATGAGCGGGAACGGGTGGCCCGGATCGACCGCCATCGGTGTAAGTACGCTAAAAATACGGTCACGGAAAAAAGTTTTGGCCCACTCGCGCTCGCTATCGGTCAGGTCTTTCCATTCGACTAAGAAAATATTGTTCTTGTTTAATTGCGGGAGCAGCTCGTTTTGCAAAAGCACGCGAATATCTTCGTTAAGCGCGAGGACGCTGGGACGAAGCATTTTAAGTTGATCCTCGGGCGTGAGGCCGTCGGGCGAAAGCGTGCTGACCCGCGCCCAGAACTGGCGTTGCAGGCCGCCGACTCGCTTCATAAAAAATTCGTCGAGGTTGGAATGAAAAATATTGAGAAAGCGCAGACGCTCGAGCAAGGGATTGCGTTCGTCTTTGGCCTGGAACAAAACGCGGTCGTTAAATTTTAGCCAGCCGATTTCACGGTTCAGAAAAAGCTTCGGGGGATTGGTCGAATTCATCCCCGCACATTACCTTTACAGGGAGAGGAGTTGTATTAGATTTTCTTTTTGTTTGAGGAGGTCTTTGTAGCCCAGATCCACCAGGGCGTTAAGGTAGATCGGATCGAAGGTCAGATAAGACAAAATCTCGGCCGATTCGTGCGCCGAGCCTAGCCCCGAAATCATAAAGCGCAGCAACGGCGGCAAGCCTTCGACCCGTGCCTCGGCAAGTTCGGAAGGCGCTTGCGAGGGCTGAATGTGGGCGATTTCGAGCTTTCTAAGCGTGGCGTCGTTCGTCGTCATTTTCAGCGAGTCGTTGATGATGCGAACCCGTTCGATGTCGCTTTCAACCGCGTCCATGAAGATGGCGTTAATGACCACCGAAAGAACTCGGCCCAGCGTAGGTTTAACGATATTCGAGTCTTCAAGCCCGGCGTTGCTGGGTTTGCGCACGCCGATGACCAGAATTTTGGAAGCGCCGATTTTGCGGGCGGGACTAAGCGGGGCCGTGTTGCGTAGGCAGCCGTCGCCGTAGTGGCGCTTGCCGATTCGCCACGGTGGGAAAAAGAGCGGGATCGCGGCCGACGCCATCACGTGATCGATGTCGATGTCCTCACGGATACCGACGCGCTGGACCCGCTTCCACTCTTTCAGTTTTTCGGTACCCATAAAGAAGGTTACGCCGATGGAAGTCGAATAATCGGTTGCGGTGATGCAAAGAGAATTGAGATCGCCGTTCTTAATGTGAACGGGGATTTGGTCGAAGCGGATCGTTTTGGCTAAGATATCGCGCAACGGATCGACGTTGAGCATGCCCATCTTCGTCGGGCGCAGCTTGCTGCTAAAGCCGCCGAGGGTGACCGCTCGCACCATACGCCAGGCCGTTCGGCCCACGGTGACGGTGTCGGTCTTGAAGACGTCGGCCGTCGTAAGGTTACGCCACATCGAGCACATCGTCTCCGTGGCACGGTCGAGGTTATTGGCTTCGGCCGCGAGGTAAGACGCGTTGATCGCCCCGGCGCTGACGCCGACGATATTACGGAATAAATTGAAATTATTTACTTCTTTGCAGACTTCGTAAAGCGCGCGTAATGCACCGGCCTGGTAGGCGCCGCGGGCGCCGCCGCCGCTGAGGACGAGGGAATAATCATTGTTGGGAGATTGGGACATGCCCTTTATTGTGTGGCTTCGATTGATAACGGTCAACGCCGGCCGGGTCCGGTAGACCGGAGGCCGACGTTGGTCGCGTACATAAATACTATTTACTTACACTCAAATCCGGATCCCTTAAGGCGGTCGCGGATCTTGTTCAGGGTCGTTTCGCAGTAAGCGTTGCCGTTGGCGGCGGAGGCAACGATGCCTTCTTGCCCATTCTTAGTGTACGCGAGCTCGCAGCCTTTGCCCTTAGCGCGAAGCTCGAGGGTGCGCGTATCGCCCTTCGTGGTGCATTCGGTTTTAGCGGTGGCCATCGGCTCGACAACTTTGTCGGCGGCCGGGGTTTTCATGGAAGACGGTGCGCCCTTATCGACGGCCGGAAGTACTTTTACTTCGGGACCCCCGGGCGATTTCGTATTTGAAGAGCAGGCAGCGGCAAGACCGAAGACCAGAACCATTAAAGAAAAACGCATGAGTATCCCCCTAAGACAGTTTTTTTACGCGAAGTCAGTCTAAAGTCCCGTGATTCCAGAGTCAAAAATTTCCGAAATGATATTTATGTCGACGGCCGCTCTGAAATTCAAAATCTTCGATGCTAAAGGGACACATGTTGTTCCCATGGCAAAATCGACCGCGACGGTGGGGAGCGCTAGTCATTGTGACGTGGTGCTCAATCACGCAACCGTACAACCTGAACACGCGCGTGCGTGGTGCGAGGGTGGGCGGATTTGGGTGCAGGATCTCGGTACACCCGCGGGGACGACCCTCAACGGAATACGGCTGCCGCCGCTTAAGCCCATGCTGGTTCGTGAACTGGATATCGTGAAGCTCGGCGATTGCCCGGCGACCATGGGGATCGAACCCAACGTCGTACGCGCGCCGGCCGTAAAACCGCAATCTTCGTTGCCCGAGTTTACGGCGACCGATATGCGGCCCTTAGTTTCGCCCGACGCTTCGCCCGAAAAGAAGAACGAAGATCTCGAACGTATGCATCGCGAGTTGGCTGACCTGAAGTTGCAAGTGCAAATGGCAACGCTCGAAAAGGACAGTGGTGAGGATTTACGAGTCGAGCTAAAAAAAGCGAAGGACGACGTTGTCCGTTTGCGTGCCGAACGTGAAAAGCTCAAAGAATCCTTCACGCATTTTGACGGCGACAAAAAGAACTTTAAACTGCAATTAGAAAACGAAGTCGCCGAGCTGAAATTAAAAGGTTTACGGGATTTAAAAGAACAGCGCGAGGAAGACACGCGCAAATTCGAAAAGTGGAAAAGCGAAACTGCGGTGCAGCTTGCTTCCAATATACGTATGGTCGCCGAGCAACGATTAAAAGTTTGGAATCAGCGTCCGTTCACGAAAGAAATGATGCAAGAGCTGGATGCCGAGCAGTCGACTTTGATTCGTCGGGTGATTCTTGGCGTGACGCATACGTCGACTAACGTACCGGTACCGCCCGCGGTGAGTAGCGTAAAGATTCCGGTTGTGCCGGGTACGCCCCAAGTTGAACGCAGAAAGAAACCGCGCCCGAGCAGTAAGGGTGGGGATGGACCGTGGCAAAAGATTGCCGTTGGTGGATTCGTGCTCGCGTTATTCATGGCCGTCGCTTTCTTCGCATCCACTTACATGAAATCGGGTGGTACGCGCTCGATGGCTAGCCAAATGGAAACGGCACCCCCGCAAGCGCCCGCGGCCATGGCCGCGAAGGTCCCGCAGGCCGGCAATGACAAACGCACCGTTACGGCGGCCGAGCCGGCGAAGAGCGCGGGTTTCAAAAAATCGTACACCGACAACGTGCTTTCGACGATCAACTACGTGGATGCCGAGTTGAACATGGATTTCCGCACCTTGTGGATCAAAGAGCTGAACCGCGCCGCTTTGAAAGAATGGAAGCTCGACGCGAAAGCCGTGAACGAGATCGCGACAAAAGAATTTGTCCTTATCCAAGATCTGAGCCGCCTCAAGGGTACGCCCGCCCAAATGCGCCAGCGCGAAACACAATTCATGACCGAGCTTCAAACGCAGCTCGGGAAAAAGGCCACCGCCGATAAATTTATGCGCTTAAAACGTGCATTCTACTCCCGCAATCAGGTTTACCTCACGCGCGAAGTCCGCTAAGCTCCTCCGGAATGAAAATCTTGATCATCCGCTTCTCCAGTTTTGGGGACGTATTGCAAACTCTTAGCGTCGCAGGAAAGCTGGGCGACGCCTTCCCCGGGGCCGAGATCCACTGGGTTACGCGCGCCGAGTTTGAGCCGTTGCTCAGAGGTCACCCGCAAATCAAAAAAGTGTGGAACCTTCCGAAGGGCGCGGGCTTTAGCGAGCTAAGAAAGCTCGGCCGCTCTCTCCGGGCTGAGCGCTTTACGCACATCTACGATGCCCACAACAATTTACGCTCGCATTTACTTGGTTGGATGATGAACGGCTTATTCGGATGGCGGGTGTGGACGGGCCGGCACAAATTTCTGCGCCGCTCAATTTACCGTTGGCGCCGTTTTCTGCTATTCCGCTTTCATAAAAATTTATTTCCGAAACCATTTTCGGGTCAGTTCGCGTTGCTTGAACCGCTACGCGAATGGGGTTTGAGCACCGAGGCTCCACCCACTCCGCAACTCTTTATCGATTTGTCGGCGCGGGAGAAAGTGTTGGCGCAGCTTCCGATCGGTGAATTTGTGGCGCTCGCACCGAGCGCGGCGTTTGAACTTAAACGCTGGCCCATTGATCATTTCAAAACCTTGATCGCGCAGTTCCCCGAAACGAAATTCGTGCTGCTCGGCGGCCCGGAAGATCAATTCTTACAAGAGCTAGCCGACTTCGCGCCGGACAGGGTTTACAACCGCGCCGGGAAGTTCTCTTTGATGGAAAGTGCATTCGCCGTGGCTCGCTCATCGGCCCTCGTCGCGAACGATACCGGCCTGATGCACGTCGCCGAGCAGATCGGCAAACCTTGCCTCGCGTTGATGGGCCCTGCTCCGTTCGGTTTTCCTAGCCGCGCGAAGACGCAAGTGTTCGAGATCGATTTATATTGCCGCCCCTGCAGTAAGCATGGACAAGGTCCTTGCGTGAACCCCGTGTACCACAAGTGTATGCGTGATATTTCTCCCGCTTCGGTTGCGAGCGGGTTAAGGAGAATTCTAGGTGCCAAAATGGATGCGCCGCTATCTCGCTGACTCTACATTAAAAACGCACCTCGTCCGGGCGTTGCTTCTCGGGTCGGTCCTTCGACTACTCAGTTCGTGGTTTGTCTACGGGCCGCAGGCGCTCGACGATTACAAGCATGGCGTTTGGCCGGCGTACCAATTTTTTGCGCAGCTTCCGCTCGAGATTCCTGAATACCGTAGCCATTTGCTCGTTTGGTTTTTGAGTATTTTTATCGAAATGGCTTCTTGGGTCGGCGCGACTTCGGCGCTAGCGCAAGTGCGGGCGATGTACTTCGGGCTCGGCGCGACCAGTTTGCTTTGCATTTACGCCACTTACATCTACGTGCGCGGTTTCCGCTCGCGGTTGTTCGGTCCTTTGGCGTTGTACCTTGTCGCGGCTTTTCCGTTGATGCCGTTCGTGGGTACCCGCGCATTCGGTGAAGCCGTGGCCATGCCGTTCGTCATGCTGGGCTTGGCGATCGTCGATTCGGTCCGGCGCGAACGGCGGCAAGCTTGGCCGCGATTCTGGTTCCTAGGTTTTTTATTCTTAGGTTTGGCGACCTTGTTCCGATTTCACGCGGGGCTGATTTTCGTGAGCTACGCTTTGATCTTGCTTACGCAACGGCATTGGCGGGGAGTGTTCGGCGCTTTCCTCGCCGGCCTTGTCACGCTGGGCGGGCAGGCGTTGATCGATATCGGTAGCGGCAAGGCGCCTTTATCTACATTATTTATTTACCTTAGCGAGAACGAAGGCGGCGGCGCTAAATACGGCGTAAGCCCTTGGTACAATCCGTTGCTGTTCATCTTAGCGCTTTCGCTTGCCCCGTTTTCTTTAGTCCTTTGCAAGTCTTTGAAGGGGCTCTGGCGCAAGCATTGGCCGGTCCTGACTCCGTTTCTCGTCTTCCTTCTTGCGCATTGCTTGGTCGCGCACAAAGAAGAACGATTTCTTTATCCGATCTTAGGGCTCGAATTATGGGCGCTGGCGTACCTCTGGTCGGCGAACGCTTACAACCGCTGGGCCCGTAAGGTGTACGCACCGGCGTTCTTTATCATCGTGGCGCTGGCCTTGCCGATGGTCACCCTGGTTAATACGCAGGAAGGGGAGATCGAACCGCCCGCGTACGCGCAAAGCCGGTTCGGCGAAGTGATCTATTTGGATCACGCTTCGTTGTTCGGCAAATCGAGATTCCAGTTTTATTTTCTTCGCGGCGGGGCCAAGATCATGAGCGTCGAGCGAACGGATCTGAACGCCCACAGCGTGGACGCGGCCCTCGGTGACGGCGCGACTTACAACGCCGCCGTTCTCCTTACCTCCGAGCCCGAAGCGCGTCCGCAACTGGAATCGTTAGAAGGCATCGCGACGATTGAAGCGACCTGCGGTCAGGTGCGAACCGCGGGCTCGTTGGTCGACCGGCTCCTGTACTCCCTGAATCCGAAACATAATCAGCGGCGGCGGCCGACGTGGTATCTCATTTGTGAGCGGAGCAAAAATGTTTGAGTGGTTAAACGAGTTAGATCTTTATCTGCTTAACGCCATGAACGTGACCTACACGCATCCCTATTTAGATCAATTCTGGTTGGGCATCACGAACATGCATAAGATCTTCTGGGTAAAGGTCATCCTGTTTCCGCTGATCCTCGCCGCCGGAATCTATATATATAAGAAAGAAGTGATCAAGATCATCGTGGCGGTTGCCCTCGGGGTCGGCTTGGCGGATACGCTCGCGTACCGGGTCATTAAACCGGCGGTGGGGCGCGTGCGGCCTTTACAAAACTTGGAGCTGACCTGGCTTCGCAAAGTGGGACACGCGAGCGGGCAGAGCTTTCCGTCGAATCACGCCGGGAATATCTTCGCGGCGGCGAGTGTTTTGAGTTGGTTTATCCCGCCGGCCGCGAT
This sequence comes from Pseudobdellovibrionaceae bacterium, assembly GCA_947444305.1. Taxonomy (GTDB): domain Bacteria; phylum Bdellovibrionota; class Bdellovibrionia; order Bdellovibrionales; family UBA1609; genus JALHOQ01. Next base: position 194,394 of record CANEZP010000001.1, read on the forward strand.
TTGGTTTTACAGTTTTGCGGCACTTGTTGCGCTTTCGCGTGTCGGTTTAGGCGTGCATTACCCTTCGGATATTTTAGGCGGAATGATTTTGGGTTTAATCGTCGGATTCTTCTGCAGAATTTTTATCTTCAACCGCATCAATTGGTTTCGCCTGCAGCGTCATGTTCGATCCGGGGACGAGATTTCTTCGGCCGATAGAGTAAGAAGTCGACGCTTAAATTAGGTTCGACGAAATTCAAAACAAACAAACATTGTAGTGGCCGCCGCTGGTCGAAGGTCCAGGCGCGGGCCTTGCACTGAACCTCCCTTGTATTCAACAACGGAGGCAACAAGATGAGTAAGCAAATGAGTTTCGTTACGGGTAGTGTGCTCGCAGTAATCGCAGCATCGACGATCGGCTGTGGTCAAGGCATGAAGAGCACCGGACTGCCGAGCGAAAAGGTTGCGGCCTCCTCTTCAAACACCGAAGAAATCGCCGCCGTCATTCAAAAAGCCGAAAAGGCAAACCTCGAAGCCAAAGCCGCCATCGACGAAGCCAACGCGACGTTGCTGACGATTCAAGACGAGAACGGCAATATCAAGATCGACTTGTTCCAGAAGGCGAATGCGCCCGCTCAAACGAAAGGTTTGATCACGCCCTTGATCGAAAAGTTCCGCGGACCCTTCGACATCTTGATCGCAAAGGGCGTTTTAGTTCGCTCGAAGTTCAACGACGCACGCCAAATGTTGCTGTCGGCTCTTTCACGTCTCGATGATAAAGATCCCGCGCAAGCGGCTTTGATCAGCGAAGTGATGAAGCAATTGGCTTCCATCGAAAAAATGGAAATTACGTTCCGCACTAGCATGTTCAAACTTTGTGGCCAGTTAGATACGGCGGTCGACGGTCTTGAGAAGATCATCTCGGGCGTCACAAGCTTCATCCCGGGATGGGGATGGGTCGTTAACTTAGGCCTCGATTTCTTGGTCATGAGCGACGTGCGTGACTTCGCCATGGAAGTAAAATTCAAACTGATGGGCATCTAGTCCAGCCTGCGAACGAATCAAAGATTTCGCGATCCCGCCCCGGAAGGGCGGGTTTTTGCGTTCAAGGATCTTAACCGGACTTTAGCTCCGTTGAGGCCGTCTCAAACTAAGCCGAAAATTAAACAGACCCGAGAGAGACTCATTCACGGAAGGAAAGAGTTTTGAATACGCGCAAGCACTCCACAGCTAAGATCGCCGGCATCGCCGCCGCGATTTATTTTGCTCTGGTCACCCTGATCGCTTGCAACAATCCTAAAGGTGAATTTTTCTACGGCACGCTTGGGCTTGGCGACAAGAAGATCTTGGTCGCGACGGCAAACCCCGGTGCTTTTACGGTCGTCATGTACGATCTGCTCGGACACCTCGTCGACGTCGTGGCCGATTATACCTTCACGGGCGACGTCCCGCGTGGGATCGCGCCGTACGATAGTTTCAACTTCATGATCATGCTCGACGGCGTTGATCGTTTACAGAAAGTTTCGCTCAAAGGATTGCCGACGACCGACTACTCCGATCCGGGCCTTAGTGGTGCGCTCTTTCAACTTGCGTACGACGGTATCAATCAACGTTATTACGGTATCGAAGGTAACTTTATCGAAGGTTTCTCGAAGGCGGGTTTGCGTTTAGGAAACCCGATCATTAACACGACCGTCGGCGCCTGCGTGCTCAACACTCCGCGCGGAATGTTCGCGACCAACGACGCACGCCTTTTGGTCGTCGGTACGGGTAATGACCGCTTAAACGTTTACAACGTTTCGACCACGACTCCGACTTGCGTTTCTACCAACACTTCGATGGGCGCGAACGATCCGATGGCGATCATTCAACACTCCGACGGAAAACTTTATTACGTCGATCAGGTTTTAGACCGTGTCAGCTCGCTGCCTTCGAACGGCGTGGGTACGCCGGCGGTGGTCTACGCGACCGACGTGACGGTGATCAATAACCCGACGGCGCTTATGGAAATGCCGGACGGAACTTTGCTCGTGGCTTCGGATACGACCAATTCGATCGAGCGCATCACCACCGCGGGCTTACGGGTCGGCTCGACATCGTTTATACGTGATGCTTTCTCCGGCCTGGTTTCGCAAATGATTTTGATCGGCGGCGAGTAAGTGAAAAGTCTCGCGCTAATTCTTATCTCCATATTTTGCGTCACCGCTTTCGCTAACGAGAACGGCGGCGTCGCCTTTTCGGTCGGTGCGGGCATGGGCAAGGCCGCGATCGAAAATCCCGATCAAACTAAAGCGCATTATAAAGTTTTGGCTTTGCAGGGACGTGGCCACCTTCCCTTGTTCGATACCAGAAACTTCGACGCCGATTTCTTCGGTTCGGTAAAGTACCTTGATCTCGAAAACACCTCGAACACAAAATTCCAATCCGAAGTCGCCAATCTTATCGGGCCGGGCGCCGGGCTTGAACTCCGCGCGTTTAAGTTTGTACTCGGCGGCGAGTACAACATGATGCTCGCGCGCCACTACGCCGTGGGGAATACCTCGCGCGACATGAAATACGAGATGAATCTCGTGAACGTTTACGGCGGTTTGAATTTTAAATTTAACCAACTCTCCGTCTCGCTATCGTACAGTCAGTCGACCGGCACGGTGCCTAAAGCCTCTTCGGGACTGGCGAAAAGTTCGCCTTACAACGATCAAATCTACTGGCTACAATTGACTTACTCTACCGGCGCGTCGTTTTCGCGGTTTTTACAGTTTCTCTTCTGATTGGTATAAGCCCGTATTTGCCTTGCTGGACTTGATTTCCCGGCTTTCTATCTTCACAATTAGTTAAGAGGCACAAGGAGGAGAGTCTTCAATAGGAATCTATCAGGCGCTTTAATCCTCAACTCAGGGTACGAGCCGATCAAGGTCGTCAACTGGCGCAAAGCCATGATCCTTTGGTTTCAGGATAAAGTTGAAGTACTCGAGTTTCATACCGCGAGCGTTCGCTCACCCAGCCGCTCGTTCAAACTTCCCGCGGTCATTCGTTTAAAGACTTACCACCGCCCTTACCTTTCGTTGATCGTGCGCTTAAGCCGGCCCAATATTTTCTTGCGCGACAAACATATTTGCCAATACTGCTACACCAAATTTTCCGAGAAGAAGCTGACCGTCGATCACGTGGTGCCCTTATCGAAAGGCGGCCGTCACGAGTGGACGAACGTCGTCACGGCTTGTTCATCGTGCAACAACCGTAAAGGGGACAAGACGCCGGAGAAAGCAAATCTGCGTTTATTAAACCGCCCCGAAAAACCCCGGTGGCTGCCGAATCGCGACCTCGAATTGGAAGACAACGTCTTACCGACTTCGTGGCGTCCTTACTTAGCGGCGCGCTGATTTTCTACCAACGTTTAAGTTCAGTGGTTTCGGGTGGGCATGGCTGACCCAGCGGCACGACGTGCGTGGGCTCGCGACCTTCGATCGTGACGATGAATGGATGGCATAACTTAACCGCGGCCGCTTGCGGATCCGCGAGCTGGAACGGGGGTTTATCCGTTTCCGTTAAGTCGCACGAAGGATTCTTTGGGCTCAGGTCCAATTTTCCGTGATGATGAGGCTCTTTTTGGTAGGACGATGGGGGCAACACCGTCTCTAGCGTTTCGGTGGAGGCCGGCAAGCTGATGGTTTTATTTTCGACCGTATCCGCGTTATAAACCAAAATTGTAAAGGTTTGCGGTGAGGACGTCGCGTTCCGGAAATGAATCTTGTTGGCCACCTGCTGCACGCATGTCTTCTTATTGCAGGCGCTTAAAACTAAAAGAGGGATGATCAAAAGGCGAAGTGGCATATCCCATCTTATATACAGAGACGTTTTGTATACACAAACCATTTAACGCAGCTTTTCTTTTCTGGAATTTAAACGGCGCGACAGGAGCACCGGTGCTCTGTCTGACCGGAATAACGGCTAAAACTTCACCTACGCTTACTCTGTCCAAAATCCGACATAGTAAACGTAGTGGTTGATCGGGCGCACAATTCAACCGCGCCCGGCTCGTTTCAACGCCGGTTAGTCGATGATCTGCGACTGCGTGTCCATGACCGAGTTGAAGCCGTTGAGCGGGTAGTAAATCACGAGCTTACCGGTGCCCGAACCTTTGCTAAGCGTCAGCGCGCCGCCGGTTTTTGGGACCGCCGAGAATTCGCTCATGCCGTAGTAGGGCAGGGCCTGCGCCGAAGATTCAATCTTCGTGTATTCGCTTAAGCCCTCGCCGAGGTAATCGTCGGCTTCGATCGCGTCGCCACCCTGGGTGATCGAAGCGAGCTTCACGTTTAATTTTCCGTCGGCGGTTTTAGCCAGGCGTTCGAGCGGCATTTCGATCACCGCGAGCGAAGAGTGTTCGAACGGTGCCATCGAGGCCGCGGCGAGCATCGCCGGCAAGTACGACAATTTGCTTTCGGTACCGGCCGCTAAGTCCGCTTCGTATTGCAAGCGGATCGCCCGCGCCTTCGCGGCGTCGAGCAGTGCGGTCGCGAACGGCGCGACTTGAAAACCTTCGATGCCCGCGGCCGACACGCCGGCCAATTCTTGATCGGGTACGCCGTCTTCATTTGCGTCGATCAGCACGCTGACTTCGCACATGTGCCAGGTCGTGAGCGGGGTGTGCATCTTGAACGCGAACTGAACGACGTCTTTGACGCCCGCGCGGGTGGTTTTCGGAATGATGCGGTAGCCGGCCGATTGCAAGTCGCAGTTGCGGCTCTTCCAAGTTTCGGAAGGTTGGGCCACCCGTTTGCGCGCGTCTTCTCCGAGTAAGTTGAACGCGAGCGCCATTCCGTCGGCGGGGCTGGCGTTGGTCAAAGTAATTGAACCGGAGGCCGCGTTCGTCAAGTCGGTGCGGATGTTTGATACTAACGTGCGGATCGCCAGCGCCGGGACTTGCGCCACTTCAACCGCGCCGTTTTTGATGTAAACGCGCCCGTTTAGTTCGGATACGAAGTTCTTTTCATCCGAGATGGAAATGTTCGCGCTCACTTCAACTTCGGCAGAGGCGCCGGCCGCGAGCTCGACTTGCGTTTTCGATAACGACAGCGTGAGTCCCGGGGTCGACACGGTCGAAAGATCGAGCGTGACCGCGCCGGTAGAAATATTTCGTACGGTCAATTTTTTTACAACGGTCGAAGCATTTTCTAGGTAAATGCTGCCGAGGCTAAGCGATGCGGGTTGCACCACCACCGGCGTGGCCAAGGCCTTATCGATTTGCACTCGGCCCGCGCCTTGAAGTGAGATCGACACTTCGCCGCCCGCGTTGGTTAGAACCTTCGAAGTTTCCATCGCCAGCGCTTTAAGCTCGGCAGCCGATAGCGTCGGACGTGCTTGTTTGAGTAAAGCCATCACGCCGCTCACGTGCGGAGCCGCCATCGAGGTTCCGTCCATCTGCACGGTGCCGGAGCCTTGACCCATCGCCGCCGAAATCACGCGCTGACCGGGCGCCGCGAGTTCGGGCTTCAAAAGATTATCTTCGGAACGCGGGCCTTTGCTCGAGAAATCGGTGATCGAGTCGATCAACTCCGGCTCTTCGATGAGCTGGCCGGTTTTGAATTGGACACGCACGGGGCCGAGCGCCATTTCGGAAACGAGCTTTAGACCGAGCGCCTGGCTCACCATGATGGCGGGCATATCGACTTTGGTTTCACCGCCCATCGGGATCGGTTTGCCTGCTTCGTTATTGTAAACGACCGCGCCGATCGCGCCGGCGTTGAAAGCGCGAACTAATTTTGCTTCGAAGGGAACTTTGCCGCGCACGATGAGCGCAACTTTGCCCGCAACTTTTGCTTTTACTTCCTCGCTAAGGTCGACGTCGGCCAAACCGATGTCGACGAGTTCGCCTTCGGTGGGCGCGATCTCGGCGATCGGCTTCGAGACCGGGCCTTCTAAAGCTTTGGCCATCCAATTCGGATTGTTCGGGCTCACGAAACGAACGGCGTTGAATTGCCAGTTGTGTAAGGAGCCGTCGACGCTCGCGGCGATCGAAATCGCGTCGTCGCTCGTACCGGGTGCACCCACGATGTAGTCGATGGGTCCCGAGTTACCGGCGGACGCAACGACGACGGTGCCGGCGCGTGATAAATTGCGGACCGCTTCGCCGTACAAGATCTGCGGTTGGCCGAAGCCGCCGCCCAAAGATAGATTCACGACGTCGAGTTGATCGTCTGGATTTAAATCACCGTTCGGATCGGCGGCGTATTCGAAGCCCGCGATCACGACCGCGTCCATTGTGGAGCCGTCTTTGCCGAAGACCTTGACCGCGTAAACTTGCGCATCGGGCGCAACGCCGTCGTAAGAGTTGACGCCGTCACCTTTGCCCGCGACCGTTCCCGCGACGTGGGTGCCGTGGCCCGCTTCGTCGAGCGGGTTGCCGTCCGGATGCGGTAAGCGCATCGCCGCGAAGGCCGAGTTCGCGTTGAATTCCGTCCCGACGAGATCGATGCCGCCCGCAACTTTCGCGTTCGGAAAAAGCGCCGACGGTTCGGCCGGCTTGATCGCTTCGTAATCGGCTTTTAGTCCGCTTCCGCCTAGCATCGAGTGCGTGTAGTCGATTCCGGTATCGAGAATGCCGACGCGCATACCTTGACCGCGAAAGCCTTGGGCGTAAGCGGCCTCCGTGCCGATATAGTTTGCCGAATTCACTTCATTCTTTTTAGCTTGCCCGGATGCCACGCGCTGCTCATTCAGGATTTCGGCACGCGCCATTTGGCGGACGGGCGAAATACTTTTCACGCCCGCTATCCCGCGGATGGCTTCGACGGCTCCGGCGGGCGCGTAAACGGCCAACCCGTTGAGCACGAGCTTGTACCGGTAAACGATTTGCGCGTCGGGTGAAACGGTCTTCAGCTTCTGTTCGAAAGCGGCTTGCTCATTATTGACGGCACTCTTCATCTCGTCGGAAATCTGCCAGCCCGTCGCGGACTTTTCCGCAACGCTTAACAGCGCCGGCGCATCTAAGGTCACTACGAAGACATCGGGCACCGCGCCGATCGGCCGGTTGCTAAAAATATCCGCATCGCTTTTCAATGTACTTTCAGGCTTCTGTTGAGTGCACGCGAGAATGGAAACGCTCACGCCGACGACGACCGCTAAGAGTGTTCTCTTCAAATTTTCCCCCTTGTAACCCCGCGTACAAAGTAGATTTACGAAGAAGATATGTAAAATAGTTTGAATGTTTGTGCCTTGTGAGTAGGAATTACAGGACCGTGTGCGTTAACTAATTAAAATGACTACAGGGGCGCTTATTCGCCGGATAAGATTTTTTATATCGGAGGTCCCTAATGAATCGTTCCAGACTCTTGTTTTCGTTGTGTACGCTTTTAGCCATGAGCCTTACCGGACTATCGGCTTCGGCCGCGGGTCCGAGCTTCCAAAATTTGAGCGACGAAGATTTTAAAAAAGTGGTGCAGGATCTGTCGGCGAATTTCACGCATACTTCGGTAAGCGGAGCGAGCGCGCTCGGGGACATTTGGGGATTTGAACTCGGTTTGGTCGGCGGCACGACCAAAACGCCCGAGCTAAATAAGTTCGCCAAGGAAGTTGAACCCTCCGCCGATCTGGATCAAGTCCCGCACGGGGAAATCATCGGGATGCTTTCGATTCCCTTCGCGCTGACGGGTGAAGTCGGCTTTATCCCGAAGGTGGGCAGCGATGAATTCAAATTCAATTCCATTCACGGGGCATTGAAGTGGACGCCGAGCGAACTGTTTTTTGATTGGCCGGTCTCGCTCGCGGCGAAAGTTCAATACAGCAAAGTGAACGCGACGTTTAAAGACACCATCAACACCATTCCGACGACCTTCGATTACGACCAATCAATTTTAGGTGGCTCGGTCATCGTCAGCAAAAACTTCGCGATCGTCGAACCGTACGCCGGCTTCGGCTATTTGCAGGCCGACGGTAAGATGAACGTCACCGGTTCACCCACGGTTTTTAGCGGCGCGAGAACTTCGGCGTCGAGTAAGCCTTCGAGTTCAATGTTTATGGTCGGGACCGAGGTCAAATTATTGGTGGTGAAGTTGGGCGTTGAGTACATGAACGCTTTCGACACCAGCCGGTTTACCGGTAAAGTGTCTTTCTATTTCTAATGTCGTTCGTTACGTATAAAGAAAAAATCCGCGCGCTCAGCAAAAAGATCGTCGCGGTTCAAAAGCCGATCCGGATTCTTAACAGTATCCGGGTGCCCGAGGCGTGGGAAGCCGAGCTCATCAAGAGCAAATTTACCGAAATTCCCAAAGATCCAAAATCTTACTACGAATCGATCCCGCTCGGCTTCGAACCCGTAGAAAAGTTGCTTGAGCTCAAGTTACTTAAAACCGAAATCGCCCGCACCGTAGGCGCCGGCGACGAACTCGGCGTGCACATGCAACAGATCTGCGATCAGTATATTCTGGTCGTTGAGATGTTGAAGAACCGCGGCCGCCCGCAGTTCTACCAAGCGTCTCGCGAATTGTACGGGAGCCCGAAAGATTGCTTCGTTCACGACTCGAATACGATCGCCGACATGGCGCACATGCTTTACGAAATCTTGTCGGGCATTGGGCCTTCCATCCCCGATATTCATTACCCCGAGATCCTAACGGCCGGGGAAGCGGTTGATATTTTAAACTCGGGTTTTTCAAAATACTTCGCGGGCGAGAATGTGCTCGCCAAGTTATCCGACGGGATCGTGGCCGACGCCGCGGCGGGCGGGGATAAAGTAAAAATTCGCCAAGGCGCCATGTTCTCGCAGCGTGAAGTCGAACTTTACGAAGTGCATGAAGGTTGGGTACACGTCGGGACGACCCTCAACGGGCGCTCGCAAGCGGTGTGCGAGTTCCTATCCATCGGCCCACCTAGGTGCGCTTCAACCCAAGAAGGCCTCGCGGTCATCATGGAGATCTTCACGTTCCGCTCTTACTTGAGTCGCGCGAAGCAGATCAATGACCGCATCATCAGCATCGAGAAGGCGGAAGACGGCGCCGATCTACTGGAAGTCATTGAGTATCTACGGACCGAAGGCTACAGCGAAAAAGAATGCATCACCAACGCTTACCGCGTTTTCCGCGGGGGGACGCTTACGGGCGGCGCGCCGTTCACAAAGGACATTTCGTACTGCAAGGGTTTCGTCGAAAATTACAATTTCTTGCGCTCGGCCGTTCGCTCATCGATGCCTCAGCTCATCCCTTTTCTATTCGTGGGTAAGTTGCACGTGGAGGACATTCCACTGCTCTACGCTAAGCATAAAGAAGGTCTTATCGAGGCGCCGCGGTTTTTGCCGCCGCACTTCCGTGATCTGAACGGTCTGGCGGTTTGGATGAGCTTTTCGAGTTTCTTTAACCGGGTCGATCTGCAATCCGTGCAAGAACATTACAAGAAGATCTTTGACCGTCATCTATGAGGCGGGCTAAGTTCCATCCCCATGAGACAGATGAAAAGCGCCATGAAGTTGTTGATCGGAGTTTTAATCGCCGCCGTCGCCATTTGGTTTGTGGTGGCCAACTACGGTTGGGTTTTCTCCAAACGAGTTCGCGGTGAAATCGTTAACGTCGAACGCGTGACCGAGCAAACGGCGATCCTCGGCAGCCGGCCCACCGATGCGCAGATGCACACCTACTCAATCCTGATCGCGGGCGAAGACGGCCGCATGTACACTTCAAGCTCGGTCGATAGCCAGTGGCAGGTCGCCAAAAAAGGATTCTGCGTCGAAGCGCTGCTGTACCGCTATCCGCCGTGGCGTTTGTCCCTCGCGGGCAATTTCTATAACGCGCGCTTGGTGGAACTTAGTCAGTGCAAAACTAAATCCGGGATGACGGTTCCGGAGGATGCCCCGGCGGTACTGCCGGCCGTTCCCGAAGAGCCGCCCGCAAAATAAAATCCCTCAGTAAGAACAGCAAAGGCATAAGCGCGGCCCAGACCGCGCCGTGAATGGCGAGACTCCGCCAAGCCGGTTCCGCATATTTTAGGATGTCTACGGCCTGCGCGAATAAGTACGAGAGCGGTCCGCTCAAGACGCCCATCAAACAAACGAGCGCCAAACTTCTGCGCATAACCAGCATACTTTCGAAGGTTAGGCCGAGCAAAATCCACATGCAGACCAGCCAAACCGGGGTCAACGCGGCCGCCGGCCTCACTTCAAAAATTCCGAAGTAAATAAGAACCGTATCAACGGCAAAACCGAGCAGGCCGAGGGAAAGCAAGAATAGGCCTTCGCCAAGCCTCATCGTCTTCGGCGTGAAGTAGAGGTGCAAGCCCAGCCAGAGCGGCATAAACACCGGACCGACCCAGTCGATTTGATAGCGCGGCCCCAGGGCGCAGGCCCACCAACCAAGGTTGAAACTGAGAAAGCTTAGCGCCGAGCGACCGGCGTATTTCATCTGACGCATGTTTAGAAAGTCTGGAAGGGAACTTCGGTCGTGTCAAACCTAGACCGTCCCGGTTTGGGACACGCTTCAAGACCGGTCGCGCTTTGACCGATAAGTCAGGGTAGGGGGATGACGAATGCGGAACATGAATAAAGGCTTAGTCTTATTAGCGCTTTCTATGTTCTTGGGCGCTTGTAGCAAGGGCGGGCAACTGACGCTTGAGCCGAACGCACGCATCGTAAAATCCAAGGGCGCGCCGTTTGCGACCGTAAACCAAGGCGGTAAAGCCTTGATCGTTCAGCAAGGCCAAACGCCCACCACCGGCGTGCACGGCTGGGTCACCGTCCAGACGATCTCATCGAAGACGATGACCAGCACAAGTGGGCACGGCATGGTCTTGAACAAGTCGGCCGCGAACCGCTAGTGCGTTTGTGCTTTCAGCACGGGCGTAATCTCAAATTGCTTTTCGTTACCGGCGCGTAAAAGTCTGATCTTAATCTTTTCGTTCGCCTTGAGCGCCTGTAAACAATAAACGTAGTCATTCAAATTTTGGATCTTCATGCCACCGAGTTCGACGATCGTGTCGCCGGCCACGAGGCCCGCTTTCTCGGCGGGTGAGTCTTTGCTCGTACCCGAGATAAGAACGCCCGTCTTGCCCTCCTGCGAGTAATCCGGGATGGTTCCCAGGTAAAGTCTTAAACCGCGTCCTTGCTGCTGCCGTTGCGAGCCGTCGACCTTTACGTACTTCACGAGCGGCGTGGCCGACGAAGCGAGAAGGCCGGTCATGGTCGCGGCCCAATCGGCCGTCTTGACTAAGCCCTCGTAATTGATGAGCGCGGCGGTGTCTTCACCGGTGTGGTATTGCGGATGCGATCCGGTGAAAAGCATGATCGACGGAATGCCTTTCATGTAAAAGGAAAGGGCGTCGGACGGCAGGTAAGGATCTTCCTGGGTAGTCAGCGGCATCGGGTCTTTAAAGTTAGTTTGCTCGACCAAGCCCTTCCACTCTTTTGCGGAACCAAGTCCTTGCACGATCAAAGCCTCGCGCATGCGGCCGATCATATCCATGTTGATCGAAGCGGTAATCTTGTTTTTCGCTACCGAATTTTTCGCGAAGTAATTGGAGCCCAGCACGCCGATCTCTTCGCCGGTCCATAGGCCGAAGTAAACGTTTTGTTTTAACTTAAGTTCGCCGGATTTGACTTTTGCGGCGAGGGTACGCGCTACCTGCATGACGCCGGCGACGCCCGAAGCGTTGTCGTCCGCGCCGTGGTGGATTGCGCCCTTAATTTTGGATAAAGAGGTGCCGCCCTCGCCTAAACCGAGGTGATCCAAGTGCGCGCCTACGATGACCGAAGACTTCGCGCCCGGCGCTTCGAGTTTCGCGACGATGTTGTTCGATTGTCCTTTAACGAGTTTTAGATCGACCCGGGCCTCGGCGGTCAGCGTTTGCGAATGCGCGCTGAAATCGGCGGCGACAACTTCGCCCTTGATCAACTTCTGCGTCCATTCGGCACGGCTGGTGCCCGCGGCGGCGAATAATTTGTCGGCAAGGGCTGGCGACAAACGAAGAACCGCGAGTCCCGCGTCGTCGTTGCGTCCTTCGAAATTCAACTTCATCTCGGCGGCGGGGGCGGCCGAATCATCGACGAGGATCAAACCGCGCGCGCCGTTGAGGCGGGCGACCGTGGCTTTGTGTTGTAAGCGCGAGTAGACATGCAGATGAAAACGTTTTTCGTTGCTGACGTTTTCGGGTAAGCCCGCGAAAGCCAAAACCCATTTGTCTTTTACGTCGAGCCCCGCGTACGAATTGTATTCGGCCTGGCCGTTCGCGGCCGGTGCGGTGATGCCGTATCCCGCAAATACCACCGGCGCGGATTCGAAGCTGCCATTCTTTGAATACGAAAGTGGAATCCAATCTACGCCGACGGTCGCACCTATGGAAGTGGAGCCTAAACTTAATTTATTTTTATCACCGAGTTCGATGCCGGAGGTGAACTCGTATTTTTGGAAGTAGGAGCCGTCCGCGCCCGGCTTTAGGCCGAGGGCTTTAAAAGTCTCCGCGAGTTGTTTTGAATACTCGGGTTCGGTTGCACCGCCCGTGGGCCTGCCGCCGAATTTATCGGACGCGAGATACTCGACCCATCTGCGGGCTTCAATGGTGGGCGTAGCGTCCGTCATTTTCGCCGGGCCGGCGGGCGACGGGGCTAATTTTAGGTTCTGCCTTGCGAGTTCGTCATTCCAGTCGGCGCGGTAGAGTTGCGCCTCGCCCGCTTCGTTTGAGTGAGTCCAAATCAACCCTTTGCCGTCGGGTGTGAAGACCGGCAGGCCGTCGAAATTCGGCAAGCTCGAAGCGCGAACGGCTTCGCCCGTTCCGTTGACGTCGACCATGAAGAGTTCAAAGTTAGCGTAGCCTTCTTTATTGGTGGCGAAGATTAAGTAGTCGCCGCTGGGATGATAGAACGGAGCCCACGACATCGCCTTCAAGCGCGTGATTTGCCGTTGATCGCTGCCGTCGATGTTCATCGTGTACACTTCGGCCGAGTGGCCGTCTTCCGTGAAACGGCGGAACGTAAGGCGCTGACCATCGGGCGAAAAGAACGGACCGCCGTCGTAACCTTTGACGTCGGTGAGTTGCTTCACGCCGCTACCGTCGGCGCGCATAATATAAATATCCATCATGTAGGCGGGGTCACGGTCGAATTTTTGTTGATCGTCGGCGCTAAGTTTCTGCTTGTAGGCCGCGCGGTTGGACGCGAACGCGATCCATTTTCCGTCCGGTGAATACGACCCTTCGGCGTCGTAACCCTTGGTCTTGGTCAGATTTTTAAGATTCTTACCCCGTGCCGAGGCTTCGTAAATTTCGTACGCGTCGTCAAAGCTCCAGTTGTATTTCTTCTTGGGAGCTTTGCGTTCTTCCCATTCGGCGGCCGTTTTTTGTTTCAATTCGGCATCTTCGTGCGTGCTGGCGAATAACACCTTCTGGCCCGAGGGATGTATCCAAGCGCAAGTTGTTTTACCTTGGCCCGGTGACACGCGATGCGTTTTGCCGCTCGTTAAGTCCATTAGGTAGATTTGGTAGAAAGGGTTGTCGGCCTCGCGCTCACTTTGGAAAATAAGTTGGCGGCCGTCTTTGCTGAGGTATCCTTCGCCCGCCCGGCGGCCTTCGAAGGTGAGCTGCCGCATATTGGTGATGTAAGGCAATGCCGCCGAACTCGGCGTTGTGGCTTGATTCGTTGGGGCAGGCTTTTTGCCTCCCGAAGCGCAAGAAGCAAGCATAAGCGAAAGAACAAAAATAAAAACACGCACCCGAACCCCCATTGTAACTAACCTCAGTTTGTAGCTAGAATTGAACGGTCAGACAAGAGATGACTAGGAGAGTGATGAAACCAATCCCAACCGCGTTTACCAAACTGATGAAGATCGACCTGCCGATCATTGCGGCGCCGATGTTTTTGGTGAGCAATGCCGACCTCGTCGTCGAAGCCTCGGAAGCGGGCGCGATCGGAACTTTCCCCGCGCTTAATTACCGGCCCATCGAAAAATACCGTGAAGCGTTGACCGAAATGCGCCGCCGTACGAAGAAACCGATCGGCGTGAATATCATCGTGAACAAAAGCAACACGCGCCAGCGTGAGGATGTGCGTTTAGCTTTAGAGGCCGGTGTCGAACTATTTATTACTTCGTTGGGCAACCCGAAAGACGTCATCGCGGAAGCGCACCGGCAAGGCGCCAAGGTGATTTGCGACGTGACCAATCTCGAGCACGGCCTGAAGTGCGAAGACCTCGGGGCCGACGGTGTCATCGCCGTGGCGCAAGGGGCGGGCGGGCACGCGGGTCCTATTTCACCGCTGGTGTTGATTCCTTGGTTAAAGTCGCGACTGAAAATTCCGGTCATCGCCGCGGGCGGAATTGCTCACGGCTCGGGCCTCGCCGCGTGCTTGGCGCTCGGGGCGGACGCCGTTTCGATCGGTACGCGCTTCATCGCCAGCAAGGAAGCTTCGGTTGAACAATCGTATAAAGAAGCGATCGTACGCTCGAGTCCCGAAGATATCATTATGACTTCGCGTATCTCGGGCACGCCCGCCGCGGTCATCCGCACGAAGTATACCGATTCGATCAGCGGTGAATTGCCGTGGATTGTGAAACGTTTAAAAGAGAACAAGCATTCTAAAAAATATGTCGTGCCTTTGATTCACTATCTGGGTTCGAAAGCGCTCGAGCAAGCCGCGGTCACGCCGACCTGGAAACAGGTCTGGAGCGCCGGGCAATCCGTCGGTCTGGTGGACGAAATTCTCTCCGTACGTGAGATCCTTGAAAAACTGATCGCCGAATACGAAACGGCGAAAAGCCGTTTAACCTAGCGTTCGACGAAGTGTACGGCGCGTGCGTGGAAGATTGCAGGCGCCGTGGGGCAGCGCCCTTCGGGCCAAATGGCTTCGGTGACTTCACCTAAACGCTTTTTGCCGGGCGTAGGCAAAGCTTCGAAAGCGAGCTGTTTGTCTACGGCAGGGGCGACGGCCGGCGCTAGGGTTACGATCATAGGCTTATCGAGCGCTTGGACGCCCAGGCCCGGCGTTGTCGGCGGTCGCACGATCGGCAAGTCACAATTAAAAGTCGCGTTTACGAACTTAGGGCAAGCCGCCGCGTCTGGTTTAGTCGCGCCGGGAGCTAAACAAGAATTAGTGAGTGCCGAGCGCACGCGCTCAACCTCTTCGGCGCTAACCGCCTCGTCCAGCGCGAGCCTAAGCGCTAAACCTTCCTCGGTGACCACGTACAAAGTCTTTCGCGGAAATTTAGAGACGAATTCCATCGGTTTTTCCGGTGCGGAACTTCCGATCGCGACGTCAGCGCCGTTCGTGGATGCGGTCGGCTGCGCCCGCGGCGCCGCCGCGGCGGTGGCTAACTTTGAGGGCGGGGGCGGGTTTTTCATGGAGTAGGCCCCACCGACGTACTTAAAGTTTTCGCGGCTACGCCTTTGGATTTCCTCAAGGCCCGCTTCGTTGATCGCCTGTTTCTTTTTGCGCGCGTTCATTTCACCTATGCCTAGAAAGATGATGACGATGATCAAGAAAACGCCCAGCATTCCACGAATAGAAAATAATGTTTTCATTGCACCTTCGCGCATTCGATATTCTTAACGTTCAATTCCAGCTTTTTTACGTCGGCGCGGGAGTTTAACTTTGTTTTGAAAGCCGCAAGGTTCTTCCGGCAAGCGGGGTCTTTGGCCTCATCGGGTCTGAACCTTCTAAAGTCGGTGCCGCAGCGGTAACCCGTCTCCTTAAAGAATCGTTTACCGCTGCCGAGCGTGGCCATCGCCACGAAACCGTGCTCAAGCGCCATGTCGTTGAGCGCGGCGTAGGTTTGCTTTTGGCAATAGCAAGGTGCGAAGTACATATTCTCACCGGGATCAAACGGGTTATCGCTGCAGTTTGGCGGCGGTACGAAGCCCATCGCGGCGAGCGCCTCCGCCTTTTGATCTTTGAAATAACATTGCGCAAATTTTCGTTCATCTTTCGGTTCACGCCCGATCATGAGCGAACATTGATCCGTACATTCCACTTTATCTACGAAGCGCCCGAGAGCGGTGGCTTTGAAGGTTATCGCCGGTTCCTCGGCGCTACCGAGTGCGTAAACTTCAAGGCGGCAATCGGCGGCATTCGGATCCGATTCGGCCCTGAGTTTCGCATGGAGCCGGCGGAGATTTGCGCAAGTCTCGCCGGTGGCCGTGCAACCGGCAAGCGAGGCCGCGGCCAATTCTAGCGCTTTCTTTTTCGCTGCGGCATCGGCGGTCGCGGCTTCGATCTCAAAAATCTGCAAGAGCCGTAAACAAGCGGCGTGAGTTTTCGCTTCGCAGCCCATCGACGCCAGGCTTTTCAGTGTCGTGGGTGTGTACTCATAGTTGAGCATTTTGGTACAGGCGTCGTTATTTTTTGAGACGAAGCAGTTGAGCTCTAACGTAACGAAATTTAAGTCTTCCCGGGACTGGCCCATGGCCGGATAAACGTGGAAAAATGATGCGATTACGAGCAGAATATAAGTATGCATAGCGGATTAAATTTAATCATCGGGGGTATGCGTTTGCAATCATGGCGCAAGGGGAGTCCAGGATTTTCCTTAGTTGAATTGATGGTTGTCGTCGCTATTACGGGCGTGCTCGCGGCGGTGGCCGTTCCGAGTTATCAGCGGTTGGCGGCACGCGCCCGTCAAACCGAAGCGAAAACTTTGATCACCACAATCTACGGTGCCGAGAAAATGTTCTATTCCGAATGGAAAAACTATTTCGCCGACTGGCGCGATATCGGTTTTTGCCCGACCGGAGATCTGCGTTACATCGTTGGGTTCTCGCATGGCTTTGATCCGCTACCCGCCAACATCGGCTACAGCGGGCCGAGTTTTAATGGCCCGGGACAAAACCCGGTGATCGGCGCGATCGTGGCCAACAACAACAACGGTACGGTGTGTGGCGTGAATTGTCCTTGTCGTACGACGGATTTTGCCTACGCGGCGGCCCTAAGTCCCGTTTGGCCGGCGACGATAGTTAAAAATAGTATTCCAAAAGGTTTTACCGCGGGCGCGGCGGGCCAAATCGGTGGCGACACTTCGGTCCTCGATGGGTGGATCATCGATCATAATAAAAAAATGATAAATCTGGTAGACGGCACTTAGCCCTTAACGCTGCTTAACCGAAAGCGTGAGTTTGTACTTCATCACCGGTTCATCACCGACGGAAGGTACGAAGGCAAAACCCGCGAAGGTTTCGCTCAATCGGTCAGTCGTCGCGGCGGCACGGTTGACGAGATCTTGAATTAACGCGGCTTCGGCGCAAACAAAATTCACGTGACCGGCGGCACGCTTCAAAAACTGGGATTGAAAATCCTTAAAGATAAAATCAATTTTCTTGCCGCTGTGATGAATCGCGGTGAGTGCTTTTAGCGCAATCGAGAGCTCGGCACCCATCGCTAATGCGCCGAAGTACATTACGCCGAGGTGATTGCGTGATCTTCTATCTAAACGCAGGCGTACTTCGGCGTGGGTATCGGTCAGCGAAACAACCCGTGGCGTGACGAACGCGAGAAGCGGGATGTTGATCGCGCAGTAACCGTTAATCAGCGCGCTCATTTTTAGATTGTCGAGTTGTTCCGGCGTCGGCATGGTGAATTGCATAAATAAATCATAAGGCCAGAAACGAATTCCTGCCAAGGACGAATTCGTCTATAGTTCCCGGATGAATCCGACGACGCTCGAATGGACAGGCACTCTTCTCTTCGCACTCGCGCTGGTGCACACTTTTTCGGTCAAAATGTTTAGACAATTGGCCGCGCGTTACCCTGAGGGTTCCGTGCCCGAAAACGCGTTTCATCTGCTGGGTGAGATTGAGGTCGTCTTCGGCATCTGGGCGGCCGTTTACATCGCGATACGGGCGTTACTCACCGATTGGACGAACGCGGTAACTTACCTTGAATCCTTGAACTACACCGAGCCTTTGTTCGTGTTCGTCGTGCTGGCCTTGTGTAGCACCAAGCCTGTTTTGAATTTCGCCGAAGCCTTAATTACCAAAGTCAGCGGCCTCGTTCCGCTAAACCGGCCCACGGCATTTTACGCGACCGCGCTGATCCTAGGGCCGTTGCTCGGCAGTTTCATTACGGAACCCGCGGCCATGGCGGTGACCGCGATTATTCTCTTCAAGCGATTTTATTCGAAGAACATTCCTGCGAAGCTCATGTACGCGACGCTCGGTCTCCTCTTCGTGAATATCTCCATCGGCGGGACACTCACGCCCTACGCGGCGCCACCGATCCTCATGGTCGCGCCGGGGTGGGGCTGGGACCTTAAGTTTATGATGTTGAACCTCGGTTGGCGGGGAGCGCTCGCGTGCGTGATCTCTACGCTGCTCACGGCGTTTCATTTTCGGCACGAGCTTTCGCGCGTCACCTGGGAGCGGGAACCGGCAACCGTGATGCCATGGTGGATGCCCGTATTGCACTTGCTCTTCTTGTGCGGCGTCGTGGTCAGCGCGCATCACTCGATCATGTTCATGGGAATTTTTCTATTCTTCCTGGGGTTTTATAAGATCACCGTTGAATACCAGGACCAACTGCAGCTCACCGAAGCGTTGCTCGTCGCCTTTTTTCTGGCGGGTTTGGTCGTACTCGGACCTGCGCAACGTTGGTGGCTTGAACCGCTGCTGACCCAAGCCGGCGGCAACACACTTTTCTGGGGCGCGACCGCGTTGACCGCGATCACGGACAACGCGGCTCTTACCTACCTGGGAGCACAAGTTCCGCAGCTCGCGGAATTATCTAAAATAGCGTTGGTCTCGGGCGCGGTCGTCGGCGGAGGTTTAACGGTCATCGCCAATGCACCGAACCCGGCCGGGTTCGGAATCTTAAATCCCGCTTTCAAAGATGGTATCAATCCGATCGGGCTTCTCGCGGGCGCGTTGCCGCCCACGTTGATCGCGGCCGTTTGCTTTTGGCTAATTTGATCAGACCGGGCTAGCGGAGCACTCCGGCGCGGCGGAAGACGCGGGTTAAAAACTCACGCGACGTCGCTAGAATTTGACGTCGCCACTCAGGGTCCTTCGGAAAAAACTTTTCTAAGTAATCCGCCCGCACTTCATTGCCCAAATCAGGATTTGCGTAGCCGTAAAGCGAGCCCTGGTGTTCTCGCAACCATTGGTTCAAGCTTTCCAATTGATGATCGAGCGTGTGGCCGAGCGTGCCGAATTCCATCGTCATCGCGCAGATGCGTTGGCCGGCCGTAGCCAATTCAGGAAAGATGTTATTTGTCGCGCCGAGCGTTTGGTAAAAACCTTCGCTCTCGGCCGGGGTGAAGTCGTAAACGCTGCGGTCTTCCTCGGGTTTGAAGAGTTGCGCAAACAATTGCGGATCCACGCAGCCTTCGACGTCACCGGTAAGCAGATGCAAGCGCGCGCGCTCACCAAGGCCGGTGTGTAAATCAAAAAGAACAATGTCTTCGAAGCCGGGCAGTATATTTTTAAGCGCCTCGGTCATCTTTGCGATCTGGGGTTCGGGTTGGAAGCCGCCGAACTCAAGCCCTTCGCGCGAAGTGAACTGGCCCAATCCGGATCCCTTAATGAATTCATCGAGCGATACGTCGTCGAAAAATATTTTTTCGCCTTCTTTACGCATTTGCCGCAACAGGAAGCAACGTTCGGAATCAACGGGCTCCTTCGGAATGAACCGGTCGCTCAGCCGAATCGATTCTTCATTCTTCGTTCGGTACAAATCGGGAAAAGCCGAACAGTTGCGGTTTAGATTTACGCCCGCTTCGGTTCCGCGCGTGTGATTTTTGAAGCC
Organism: Pseudobdellovibrionaceae bacterium; assembly: GCA_947444305.1. Lineage (GTDB taxonomy): Bacteria > Bdellovibrionota > Bdellovibrionia > Bdellovibrionales > UBA1609 > JALHOQ01. The sequence continues at coordinate 214,069 of CANEZP010000001.1, forward strand.
GTATGGATTCAAGGAATGGATAAAGAAAAATCCGGCATCGGCGCGGTTTAACTTAGGCAAAAGTTCGCTCATGGCCATCGCTTGGATCGCGTGACCCGCGTAAGCCTCAAGGCCGTGCACGCCGGAGATAATCACGAACAAAGTTTTAGATTTATTGAGTGGCGGGAAGTAAACCGTGTCGACGGTGAAATTGTCGCCGGTCGCCGAAGGCACGACCCACCGGTCGCTGACTTTCGGGCCTTCGGCCTGCGCGGCTAATTTTAAAAATCGTGCGCGCGCGTCTTCGTAATTTTTCGGGAAAAGATCAAGATCCGCCATGTCGTGCATAGAACAACATGGCGGGCGGTAGGTCAATTAAGCGCTGAAAACGAGCTTGCGCTTACGATCGTTCGACTGACGGCGAACGCGGAAAGCGATACCGGCCAAGCCGACGATTCCGGCCACGACGAAAGCGGCGAGCAACCAATTAGGTTGGGTCTCGCCGTTGTTCTCGAGTTCCATCCCGAACGGAACGGGCGGAGCCATCGGGTCCACCGCGATGGGTGCCGAAGCTAAATTTCCATCACCAATGACGGGGAGGGTTTCGGTATTTTGAACCTGACCAACGGCGGTCGTTGCGGGAGCGGAGATCGCGGCAACGGCGGCGGCTTTCTTTTTCTTCTTGTTGCGAGCGACGCGACCGGCTTTTTTCTTCGGCTTGAACGCGTTCTTTTTAGATTTTTTCGATTTCGTTTTAGTCACGGCGGGAGCCGCGGCGGGTTCGAACGATGAAGTTTCGTTGCCGGCTAAAACCGGTTCCGAATCGGGCGTCATATATGAAGACGATTCGTCGGCGGGAAGATCAACGGGCTCAATCATAGAAGCATTTTTGATCTCTTTGCTCGCGCACGCCGCGAAGAGGACAAGAGTCGGCACCATCAGGACAATCTTCGTCATCATTTTCGTCATTTTCTTTTCCATTTCGTTCATATTGCGGCCCTCCTTCATCCTTGGCCAGGTGCCTGAGATATGAGCAAGAGCGGGACCAGTGACTTAAGGCGCGACGGCGCGCCCGGGTTGAGTGGCGTATTCGGAAAAGGCGTCGAAATGAACAAATAAGGTTCGTCCGCGAATTTAAGCTATTTGAGGAGAAGCCTGTTTCTTGCCGGGCTTGATTTGTTCATTTCGACGCCTCTGCGAGGTGCGGTCTCATGACCATCGTGTTCTCGACGAAGTCCGGCCGGATGCAGGCTTTTGAAGTTTAAACGCCGGCTCTCGCATGCGCTCGAGCTTTCAACGCGGCTCTTCTTTTCTGGAATTTAAACGCCGCGCATTTCGCGGGTGAGTTCGAGATGCAAACGTACGCCGGAAGCTCGCCCAAATTTTACGATGCAGCCTTCTTCGGCGGCGATCTCGTGCGCGGCTCGGATTTTTGTGTTTTGCGCTGATCTTCGTGTTTGACTGGCGTTAGATTGGCCATTAAGACTGTTACCTCATCGGTTTGCGGGAGTAGCTCAGTTGATAGAGCGTTGCCTTGCCAAGGCAAAGGTCGCGGGTTTGAATCCCGTCTCCCGCTCCAAACTTATGGCGCGAGCCTGTTCGGCTTGCTGCCTCACCAGTCATAAATTTGCTGTTTGTTTGTCCGCCCCCGGCGGACTGTTCGCGTGAACGCTCACTTGCGCCGTTGGCGCTTGGGCGGGCCGCCTTCGGCTTCGCTTGGTTCGCTTGGTTTCGCTCTTTGTTGGTTCGCTTCGCGAACTGGGGCGTTGCCCCGCTCCAAACTTATGGCGCGAGTCTGTTCGGCTTGCTGCCTCACCATTTATAAATTTGCTGTTTGTTTGTCCGCCCCCGGCGGACTGTTCGCGTGAACGCTCACTTGCGCCGTTGGCGCTGGGGCGCGGCCGTCTTCGGCTGCGCTTGGCGGGTGCTTCGCTGCGCGTGTGCCTGCGGCTTATTATAGTAGGTCGTTGCAGGTTGGGGTTTTTAGGGTGCGGAGTTTGGTTGGGGTTAGGTTTTTGGTTTTCATTGTGGCTAGGAGTTCTTCGTTGATGTTGTAGATGGCGCGGGCTTCGATGAAGCGGTTGCGGCGGTCTTCGTTTGGGATTCTTGATGGGTGGTTTATTCTTAAGGCCGCGTCGAGGAGATCGTTGGTGGCGGGTTGGAAACCGTCTTTGCGCCAGAGTTCTTTAGCGATATCGAGGAGACGGTTTTTTGCGGTCGCCGGTGCGATGCCGAATTTTTTTAGGAAAAGAACATCGGCTTCGATTTCGGTGTTCCACGGAAACGACTTTACCGCGCCACGGGCTGCGTGCGGGCTTCTTTCCGGCACGGATGCTAAAGTTTTAAGGATGCGGGCTCGCCACTTAAGATCAGCATTAAGGGCCGCGGTGAGCGAAGGTTTAAGCGAGGCTTTGTACTTATCGTTCTCTTCCGCAGAATGGAAACTGCCCCAATAGTTTTCGGCGAGGAGGCCGATGGCGGCGAGTTCGCCGGCCTTGCCTTCATCCTTCATCCAATCGAAAATGATCGCGCGCGATTTCTCGGAAGCAAGGCTGATCGCGATGGCTAATTGTTGTGAGAACCCGGTGTTCTCGGTGCCGGCATGACGAATAAGATAACGAATCGCTTTTTGATCCGCGAGGCTGATTTTGTCGTTCGTGCGTAAACGCAGATAAATTTCGAGATAAAAGTTTGCGGCGAGACTCGCGCGCTCAAGGGTGGGACGGTCGCCGTCCATCTTGACGCTGGGATGGCTCAAAGGTTGTTCAAGGACCGGCAGGTCGGCGAAATTTTCGACGAAGAATTTAGTATGGTCTTTCGCGAATTCGCGCATGAGGCTTTGAATGCCCCAGTCACTTTTCACTTTGCGCGATAAGGTTAGATATTCTTCTTTCACTTTGCTTGCGTAGAGCGCGAGCCCCGGGTTGTCTTGATTGAACATCTGGCTACTGACCACAAAGTTCCAGTATCCGGGGGTCGAGAGAGTTCCCGGTTGAGCATCGTGGAGACGTTTAAAAAAGGCCTCTTTTTGGGCGTCTAAGTCTTGGACATAATATTTGCGAATGAGGGCGCGTAAGAAAGCCCGGTCTCTTTTCTCATCCCAGGGGAAGTCACTTAAAAAATAGAGGTCTCCCGAGGCCAGGATTTCCTGCTGTAAACGCGCGAGAATTCGCGGCTGGTTCCAAAGATCTTTTAGAGCCTCATGGGTGTCCGGACGTATGAGTACGATCGGCTGGTCGCCGTCTTGTAAACGCGCGATGCGCTTCAAAGCGAGGTCGCGAAGCGGACCCGGCGTGCTCAACAGCGCGCGAAATCTTTCGGCGGTGGACCGGTCGATAGGTCCTTTAAGAAGATCACGCACCGACTTCGAATCTTCGGCGGAAATGGTGGTTAAGCCTTCGGCCGCCTGGTTCGCGATTTTCTCCGTTCGCCAACCACTTGGGTAATCTTTGGCGCGGGATTTGAGCCCGGCAATGCTCAAGGCCGAGTAAAATCGTTTGCGCAATAAGGGATCGGCAATCAATTCGGGGCTGCGCACGCTGCGCAGAGCTTGTTCCTCATCGGTGTAGTCCGGACGGAGGCCGTAGATTTTTCCGAGTTGTTCAATGACGAGAGGAATATCCTTCCGCACGGTCGCGATCATCCGGTTGAGGCGTTTGAGCGCAAGCTGATCTCTTTGTTCATCCCAAGGGAAGTTTTCGAACGCCTGGGAAAAACTAATTCCTCCATGGTCCTCCGTGATGAGCGACTCCATGCGGGTAAAGAGATTTTGGCGCCAAAGAGGATCCGCGGCGATGGTCTGCCTTAATCCTTGGCGAAGGTCTTTGAGCGAAGCTTCGACCGTCGGGTCATTGTTTTTGTAGAACGCAGAAAGGGTCAAGAGACGACCGCTGTCGCCACCTGACTTGAACGCCGTTAGGATTTCGCGACGTTCGGCGGCGTTAGATGCGGAGAAGTGACTCCCGAAAATGCGAATCGAGCGGAGCAGATTGTTGCCGGCGCTATGGCGTACAAGGTAAGCGAGCGGTAGGCGTATGCGCTTCCGAAAGGCTTCGTCGCCGTTAAAGTATTCGCGGGCGGCGTGCGGTAGGGCCGGGAATCGGGCGGCGAATTTTTCCGGATCACGCTGCGCTAATTGGAAGAGCAGTGATTTTGTAATGCCGGTAGATCGCTCGAAGCGCCGTATCTCGGCCAAGCGCAGGGCCAACGCAGGATCACGAACCGTGGCTTCGTCAACGGTCGAAATATTGATGAGCCAAGACGCCTCAAGATAGCCGCGGCGTTGACCTTCGGTGAAGAAATTCGGCTGCGATTTATAGAGATCGCTTAGAAATTCAACTTTGCGGCCTTTAAAATCCGGCAAATAAAATTTGTTGATCAGCACTCCAAGAATCTCAAAGTCACGGTCAATGCGCCAGTCGAGATCGTGGAAATCTCCGTACAAATGCGTCGTGGCCTTGAAGGCGGCGAGTAGCCGGGTTCGGAATTCCGGTTTGAGCAAAGATTGATTGAACTGGATCGAGCCGCGCAGGCTATGGAGATTTGCGATCATCAGAAGGGCAATGGGATCGTCGCCGGCCTTCGGATTCGAAATCCTATTTAAAGTCAGTCGACGCATTTCTTCATTGCCGCCGAGCATCTCCCAAATGATCTTCCGGTTGCCGTCGGTGATCGGGGTCGAAAGAACCTGTCTCAAAAAAGCTAAGTCCGAACCGTCGAGATCCTTTAATTTTTTGTCTTTTGACTGGTGGGTGAGACGCCAGATCCGGTCGTCGAACTCTTGCTTCGGGGTTTCCTCCGGCTTTCTATCGTCCGGTGAGATACGATTGAGAATGGTTTCGAAGACGTCGGCGTATTCGTGAACGATGCGGGCGCGATTAAAGCGATCGCGCAACGCTTGGTCCCCGATCGCGAAGCTACTTACCGAACTCAACATGAAGTTATCCGTGAGGGAAAAGCCGGCCTGCCCAAAAACTTCGGCACGCATCGATTCAAAATCAGGCCCGGCTTTGGTCTCTGGAGTGTAGAATTCTTTGATAAACGCTAAATCGCCCGGGATGCGTTTCGTGAAGGGAAATCCGGCGATGGCGAAACGAGCCTCGTACGAAAATGAACCAAAAAGATCGTCCCGCAAAGTTTTTAGTATCGTCGCCCGGTAGGTAAGATCCCTACCTAACAGGGCATTCATAAAATCGAAAGCCGGCTGGTAAATCGCCTTAAGATTCGCGCGTTCCATTCTATCGGTATTTACCCTACCGGCAAAAGCCACGAGCGAAAGCATCGCGTGATGATTTCCGCGCAGAAGTGTCGCGATCCAATCTCTCGAGGCCGGGTCGGCGTTATTAATTAGTGTCGCTAAGACCAGAGTGGGGCCGTTGATATCCCGTTCACTTTTTCTAAAGTGGCGTACCAAATACCGTATGGCCGCGCGCTCGTCTTCGTTTAAACTTTTTTTCGACTGTAAGTTTTGGGTGATTTGCCAAAATAACCGGCCCACCTCTGAGCGCGGCGGAGTTGAACCGTTAAAAGTTTTTTCGTCAAGGTTACGAAGACCCTTAAACGCCTGGGGCCAGTCGGGGTAGGTCTCGAGAAAAGCAAACGGAAAATGTTCGGCGATCTCTTCCGCCAAGTGTGCGGTCTTCAGACTTTTCAGGCGCCAATCTTTGACACGCGCGGCGAGCTTCCGGTCGATCAAGCTATCGGGAATAATCTTTGCGAGCACCTCTCTCGAAGTGTGTTGTAAGATCCATGGCTGGTCTTTGAGTAGCGCGGGTTGTTTTTCGTAGATGGCGCGGAGCAATTTCATTTCTTCTTCGCGTGCGTACGGGGCGGGCTTGTTCGCTTCCATCGCGTTTTTTAGCCGGGCGATGAAAACACCGATGGGTTCCGCTTCGGGAACGTTGGCCATGCCCAAGGCCTTCGCGTACGAGTAGACCATTTGGTATTCTTTGTAAGCGATGAACATCTCGCGTGGTTCAGTCTTATCTAGATTTGCGGTCAATCGAGATTTTAGTGCGGCGATCAAACTTCCCACGTCGTTCTTCATATCGAAGGCTTCGACGTTAAGAATAAGGACGACGCCGTTTGTGTTGAGCAGAAGATCAATCCCGTAGTGTCGGGCTAGGTATTGGTGAAAATCAATTTTAAGTTTTTTCGCCTCGGCGCGGACCTGGTCCATAAACGGGTGAGCCGTGTCGGCGCGTAGAATATTGATGCGGGCGTCGCGTTTTACTGCCAGTTGAAACACGAAGCCTTCGGAAGCCGCGTATGATCGTGCGACGTCTTCCGACGGTGAAGAATATCCCCCGGTGCCTTGGGCGTAACCGCCCTGAAGGTTGTGACCTCCGCTGACGATCAGGCCGCCCCTAAGAATGGACATCGCGTTCGTGAGCGTCCTGGTGCCATGGTAGAGAAAGCCGTGAGCGGTATGTTCTTTGATAAATTGGTTTACCGGCACGAGTAGTTCTCGCGGGAAACCGTTAAGCTCGCTTTTTAGTCTGGCGCTGCGAATTTCGAGCAGTGAGGAATCAACGAACTCCGGAATAACCGTTTTCCTATATTTTGCGTAGATCAGATCGTTGAGCTGTAGAATCAAGCTTTCGAGGCTTTGCTTGCCGCCACGGTAAAGCCGGTTGTGCGCGCCCGAGAATCGCGCGTTGCGAACGATTTTGTTGAATTGATCGAGTGCTTTTTCGGAAACTTCGGAGCCGCCATTGACCTTCTCGATCAAAGCCAGCAGTTCTTGCTTAAATTGTTCGTCATCTAAAACGCTTAAGAAGGGGAGCTCCAGCAACGGACGAATGCCGCGCACCGTTTGTTTGTCGCTGTCTTTTTGTTTTTCCCCGCTCGCGGGCGCGACGTAGCGATACCAACCGCTCAGCATTTCTTGAACGATGTACGAGTGAGTTTGCGGCAAGCGAAAGCGTCCCGCTTCGACATCGAACGCGAGGAAATCGACGACCGACCCGCCCTGACGGGTGGCGAGCCCGATCTGCTCATCGTAAGGCTTCGTATCGCCGACGGTAAAAATGCTTCGTTTATGATCGCCTTTCATGGCGCGGGCGTCGTACTTCGTTTCCGCCGAATTCGTGATTTCGGTAATCTTGTTGATCGCTTCGCCGGTCAAATCCTCCGGCCCATCAACGAGAACATCAAAATCACTGCCGACGCCGCGAACGGTGAAGCCGAGCAGATCACCTTTTTCGTCCGCGATTTCTTTTAAGATTTGATTCGGGTCAAGATTCGGGTTCGCCTGCATGCGCCGGTAAAGAACCGCGTAGACGTAACTGACGACCGAACGGACCACGCCCCCGCTGGGCATCACTTTAACTTTCGGATTCAAGTGACTTCGTAAATAATCAAAGTAACGAGCGTTCTGTAGCTCGCCGCCGGCGGTGACCACCGGTACGGTCAGACGGTTGAAGATCGAAGCTAAGGCCGCTTCTAAATTAAGTTGCGCTTCATTCAAGATATTCTGCGGGATTCCATCCGGGCGTTTGCCACGCCATTGCCGCGCGAGAAAGTAGTTCGGGAACTCGGTCTGGACGTTAAAGACCGGGCCCTGCTGAACCGGTAGGAGCTCAGGTTGGCGCCCGGCTTGGGCGTGGACGGGCAAGGGCAGCGCCGTGGCGGCGGCCACTACGATACCGAGCCAAAATTGTCCTACGCGTGCCCATAACTTCGTCAGATCATGCTCCTCAAATAGCGCTGGCACCGGCAGATTCCGCCGTTTCACCAGAGTCTTTTAAAGGAGCAAGCGTTGGACCAGGCGGGGCGTCCCGCCTCTTGGATTTTACGGTTGAGCGTAGAGCAGAATGGCGGTGAGACCTTCGACGCCGGCTTCGTAGTCGCCGTTGAAAGTCTTCGAACCTTGCGCATAGCCGAGTTTCATCCCGGGCTCGTTGCCCGTGCCCGTGAGCGATCGCTCAAGTGAATTCATCAGCCAATCCGAATTTTGCGCCAGATTATAGCCGTTGCCCGAACCCATGTAAGTTGTCTCGTTGAGCGTATCGAAATTTTCACCGCGAATTGAGCGCTTGATCGCTCTCACACCGTAAGCTCCGTCGGTCATAAGCTGGGTCACTCCGTGGCGGCCGCCGTTGTTCATAAGCGCAGTCACCGTTTGCGCCATGGTGAATGATCTGCCGCCGACGAAGGGCCGGCATTGTTGTAGATCGATTTGTTCTAATTCGCCCGCGCTCGAGCAACTGAAGAACGTAAATCTGGAGATTCCGTTCTCTTGGCGTTCGCTCTGAACGATTACCTTTTTTTCGGATCCGATGTCTTGCATAACGATCGCCCGGCCCGCGAAAGCAGATGAACTAAAAAAGCCTGCGAGAAGGAAAATGAATTTTTGCACGTAACTACTCCTGATTTATGGTTTTTCGCGGCGCCAATTTGGAACGTGATCCTGGCCGTTGAAGTAATTGTTTCAGCGGATCTCATTCGTGGGCGCGACGAAGATTCGGAGTTTGATCATCGCAAGTTCTATGCCCGAGATTTGTGCGCGAGGCCTCAAGCCGAACTTCGCGGCCCGAACTCCCGCACGATGATATCGGCGTAGTCACGATCATGGCCTTGTCCCTCGAGCTGATTGACGAGGACGTAATCTCGCACGTTTAGAAACGCTTGGTACCCAATCACCACTCGCGTGAACGGGCGGTAATCCCAAAATCTTTTCTTGTTCTTCTTAAGCTTACTCGCCTTAGTAATGACCAACGCAATCGTTCCCGTAATGGCCCGGATGAATGGCCGGTAGGTGAACCTATTGGCGAGTTGAATATGCAGGTGGAGGTGATTTCCCACGTTGGCGACCGAATGAATACGCACGCCGTTCTTTTTTGCGAAACGATCAATGATTCCCCGAACTGTTTTCCGGTGCTTCAGGAATGATTTTTCGCCTTTGGCTTGGGTCGAACGCAGCACGAGGTGGATTGATTTCTTTTCCGCGAGGGGTCGGTGCCCTTGCCGGCCTTTTCTTTTGTTACGGTAAAGGCCTCCGTAAAACTTTTTTTCTGGTTTGAGCAGGGGAATTTGCTTCATTGGTGACCGATGGTATTGCGGGTGGGGTCGGTTGTCAATTTGCGTCTTCGAGGAGGCTGTTTTTGTTTTGCGTTGATTCGTCCGTCCGTGCAAAGGCCTTCTTCACGCCGTCCGCGGCGTGAAGACTTTGATGTTGGGGAGGTTTTTTGTTTTGAAGGATAGGAGTGGTATGAGGAAGAGGAGGGAGATTGTTTGGAAAGAAAACTGTTTTGGTGCGTATTTGCTTCGAGGGTCCGCGCACCGTTATTTATTCACGAGAACAGTTTTTAGAGTTTTGGGCCGGTTATTTTTGGGAGCATGAGTGAGCGTTCGCAGTGGCTTGGGGTGGTGACGATGAGCTCCATCGCGGATTGGCTGACGTTGTTGAGGACGCCCGGGATTTTCGGGCTGGCGCGGCCCCAGATGGCGGGTTTAAGAGGCTCGCCGGCAATGACGAAAGTATGGGGGCGGAAGTCGACGTTGAAATTGATCCAGGTTTTTGTGGCTTCGGCCGGCAGGTACGACACGTCGATTAGTTTTTGTTTTATGAAAACCGCTGGGGCGTGGTTGTTCTTAATAGTTTCAGAGATGGCCCAGTCATCGATGTGCCGGCGCAGATTATCGCGACCCTGCGAAGTCAGATCGTCGAGGATAAAGACTTGGTTTCCTTGATTCCCATCGGACTTTTTTATGACCCAGCCTGAATTTAAATCTTTGAGGTCGGCGCTCGACAAAACCCATTCGCTGGTTTGAGTTTCCAGTAAAGGAGGTTGAACCAAATAAAGCTCCGTCAACTTATCCATGACGGGCAGAAGGCCTTTGTTGCCGAGGATGTCCATGCCGGGGCCGTTCATGAAATCAAGTTTGCGGGCCGTAAAAGCATCCAAGACTTTTTGAATCGAAGTGAACGTGGGCAGATCGAAGACCGAAGCGATATTGATGACCTTCGTAAATTCACCCGCGATGAAACGCTTAAGCTGTTCACTTTCCGGTTGGAGTGAGCTTGGCGTGATAATTTCGATGCCTAATTTTTTGGCCAAGTCATCGAGGCGATTGTCCTCGTCGTCAACCGGTTTGACGCCTTCTAATTTTGTGCCGCCCCGGTAAAGGATAACCGCGCGCTTGGACCAATCATTCCTCGGAATATCTTTTAGAAAGACTTCGATGGCTTGGAGCAGGGGTGGATTCAATTCGCCCGCGGTTCCCTGAAGCGAGAAGAATGCATTGTGAGTCGCCGCAATGTCGCCGACCCCACCGATTTGGCCGACGTTGTCTTCGATCACGCGGAAACGTCCCTCGGTATTGCGAACAATATCCGGGCCGTAGATCATGCTTAGATCTTTCTCGGAACGCCCGACCCAAACCTTACGCAAGAATTCAATGTTGTACGACACACTTTCGTTTTGCGCGATCGCGTGAATTTGCGCATGGGTGAGTAGGCCCGAAGCGGTGACCTTTGCCGAGTTGTTGAAAATAACATCGGCGAAAAAGGCGAGAAGCGTGCGGGCGCGCAGTTGTGCACCTCGCTGGATCAAACCGTACTCATCCACGGAAAGGACGGATGGGATCGGTAGAATCTTGATTGCGTCGCCCATCGGCATCCCCAGCAAGCGAGTGGCTTCGCGCGGGTCGACCGGGTAGGGTGGCCTTTGCGTCGACTTAGCGTACTCGACGAAGCTCGCGCGGAATTCGCCTTGGTCATCGATGGCCTCGTTAAACTGCGCGTGTGCGGGCGCGAAGTTAAACAATGCTAGCGCCAGGGCGATGAGGCATTTCATCGGGTCTCCGGTTCTTAGAAGTCTTTGAAGGTGGTGCAAACGTTGAAAACCAGTTCCACGGCGGGCAAGCAAGGCGGAAGTGCGGATCGTGTAAAATTATTGTGGTCAAATGGGTCAGTGCGGCGTGCCAAGCGTTTGCTTTGAGAGAGCACTCGCGCGGAATGATTGAAGAGCGAAAATGAAAAGGCCCGGAAATTCCGGGCCCGCTGTCCAAATCAGTTTTTCAATTCACCGAGATTATTGCGGGACGTAACCGAGAATCCCGCCGTCGGTCCAAGGTGCGGGGATCGAGGTCGCTTCGGCGTTAACTACGTAAATATTAATGCCACCCGAGATCGCGTTGCCGGAGATGCGGTTCATTTTTACGCGGTAAAGCGGAACGGTGCCGGGTTTTTGCGTGGTGTAGATGTGGCCTATGACGAAGGTGGTGTTCGCGCAATTGCCCGCCGTACCGTTAAAGATCTGCAGCACCGGGTAGTCTATGCTGCACAAGTAAAGCGGGATCGACCCGGGTTCTGCGTTCGCGAGCATTTTATAGCGCGGAAGCGTATTAGGAATTGCGCCGAGCTGAGAAAAGTCGGTGGACATGACAGTTGCGGGAGCGATCGGCGGCAAGGGTTCGACGACGACGACTCCGGGGCCGGCGGCCGGGGCCACCAATATATCAAGGGACTTCGTTAAACCGGCGGCGTCGGTCACCGTGATTGTTACGTTTCCCGCGGCGGTTGCGGTAAAGACATTCACCGAAATGGTGCCCGCGCCGGCGCCCGACATCGAGTACGCGTAAGGCGGAGTTCCGCCGCTAGCGGATAAGCTCGCTTGGTTCCCCAACTGGAGATTGTAGGACGTTGCCATTAGATCTAATGGCAGCGCGGTGTTCGCGGGGCCCGCTTGTAAAACTTCGCTCTTGCTGGATTGGTCTAAATCATCGGGCAGGCTCTGCGCGCAGGCCATCAACGTTTGCGAGACGATTACGACAAGTAGCAGTCCAAAGCGATTTTTTATATTCACTAATCCTCCAGGATTTATAGAAACATGATTTTGCAAACGTTGCGCCGCATGGGCGCGAACGTCGTCGTGGTGGATGATGATATTTTCGACGCTGTCAGAAAGATGGCGATTTGCGTTTCACTATGAGACACGTTTTTTAATCGGCCGTCGTTAAGACGGCCGGTTTCACTTACTGCGGGACGTAACCTAAGATGCCGCCGTCGGTCCAGCCCGTGGGCACCGAAGTGGCTTCGGCGTTCATCGTGTAATACTGGAGGTTCGGCGAAATGCGTTGCATCCTCACGCGATGAAGCGCGACGGTGCCGGGCTTTTGCGTGGTGTAGATGTAGCCAAGGACGAGCGAGCCGTTCGGGCAGTTGCCGGCGGTTCCGTTGAAGATGTTAATGACGGACGATTCGATCGTGCAAAGGTACAGCGTCGTCGTATCCGCTTCTTGATTGACCAAGTATTTGTAGCGGGGCAGCGGGTTCGAAACCGCGCCGAACGCGACGTAGTCGGTCGACATCGTGGTGAGGGGCGGGGTGACGGTGGTACCTGTCCCTGAGCCGGTCCCGGTTCCCGTGCCTGACCCGGTTCCCGTACCCGTGGTCACCACGCTGATCAAGATATCGAGCGAATCGGTGACGCCCGCGGCATCGGTCACCGTGATTGTGACGTTGCCGGCCGTGGTGGCGGTAAACACATTCGCCGTGATCGTGCCCGCGCCCGGGCCGGACATGGAGTAAGCGTACGGAGCGATTCCTCCGCTAGGGGCCAGCGAAGCTTGGTTGCCGACTTGGAGAACGTAAGACGTGGCGATAAAATCGAGAGGTGCGGCGGCGTTCAAAGGTTCCGTCTCAAGGGCCGAGCCGGTGCTGGATTGATCCAAATTATCGGGTAAGCCTTCCGCGCAAGCTATCAGCATTTGCGAAACGATCACGATCAAAGCCAAATTTAGATGGTTCTTTGTACTCAAGCATCCTCCAGGATTAACTCTCTGAAATTGCAAGCGTGAAGCCGCATCAGCGCGAACATCGTGGCCCACGATGATGATTTTTTCGACGCTGTTAGAATTGTGGCGGTTTGCGTATCAAATTAAGACGGTGAAAACAGACAACCGGAACTCAGTTCGCGCGGGTAAATAGGATGGCGGCACCGTCACTGTAGATCGCGCGCCAGGCCGGGCCTTCGAGTTCTTTGATCCAGGCGGCGTGCCGGCTTTCCTCAAACGTTTGCCGGCGTAAGAAAAAATAGCGCACGTCATTCGCGAGCACGATATCGTTCCAGCCTTCACGGCTAACGGAGAATCGGTAGATATAGTGCTCGACTAACTTAGGGTCAGACACAAAACCGTGAGCGGCGATTTTTTGCCGTCCGTCGAGTTCCCACGCCAGATAGCCGCCGAGCACCCACTCGTTAAAGACGTTTCCGGGCGGCAGCGTTTTCAGAAAGTTTACGGCTTCCGTGGGCACGGAATTATGGAGCGGGTTGCCCGCAAACAGGAATCGTAGGCCGCGCTCGCTCGTCGAGGAAAGGTAAACACAAGCCGCCACGATCAAGAGGCAGACCAGACTCGATTGCAGTTTAGATTCGCGCCTCAGCAATTCGAACCGTGAGCGCGCGAGCGAAGCCGCGATCACCAATGACATTCCGAATCCGGTCAGCGCGGCCATACGCGAGTACCTAAAACCGAGCCCGGCCAATGTCAGCGCAACTAAAAATAAAAAAGGCCCTTCACGTTTGAGCGAAGATGCGGCGCTGAGCAAGCCGGCGGCAGTCAAAAGAATGAAAAAGATTTTGTAGGTGTCACTCAAGAAGTCGGCGGACATGGTCGGCGCGAACTCGGTAATTTGGCCGAGGATACCCCAATCGGAAGCGAAGATCGCGCGAACGGGCCAAAGCACGCCGTGCAAGAAAACCGGGTTGACGAGCGTGATCAGGACGCAGCCGCTGAAGATGATGGTCCACTCTAAGCGCTCCTTTTTATTCCAGCGCAACCAATTCGAGAGGTAAAATAATCCGACGAAAAACCAGCCGATCAAATAACCGGAGTGAACTTGGATCCAGAGTAAAAACAAGCCCGGCAAAAACCACTTTCGCTGAGCTTGTTGGAGGCGGGAATCGCTCAGCGCAAAGAGTAAGCAAAGATTAAACAAGTCCGTGAATACCGAAGACCGATCACGGAAAAGCCTTGGTGACGCCACGAAGAGCGCGAGGCTTAACAACGCTAAAGTCGCCGCCGGGTTTAGCTTTGCCCTTGCGCAAGCCTTCCATACGATAAAGCTCGTTGCCGCGACGAGCGTCGCGCGCAAGACGATAAGGCCCTCGTACCCGGCCAAAGAGTGGGTGCCGTAGTAGATGAGGTAGGCCAGCCATTCGTGCCAAAGTTCCCAGTGGTAATCTTTAATCGTAAAGATGAGCGTATCGATCGGACCGAAGCCCCCGTCGCCGATCAGTTTTCGCCCGAAGGTAAGGTATAAAAATAAGTCATCGAGGCGAATAGGACTTAAGCACAACAAGAAGACGGCTATGGTAAAAAGCGCCGCCGGGACTTGACGTGAAAGTCTCACCTCACAAACCCGCGTACCAGTCGTAACCGATCTCGGCCCAGTAATCGGGCGGGCGGGTGTCCGAGAAAAAGATTTTTCCGATCTGCTTCAGGTTTTTGATGCCGTACTTATTCGGGATTACTAAACGTAAAGGTGCGCCGTTGCCGTGTTTCAGCGGTAAGCCGTTCATCTCGTAAGCCAAAAGCGTTTGGTCGTGTAGCATGCTCTCGATATCGATCGAGACGTAGTATTTTCCGTCGACGGTCGTGAGCCCGACGTACGCTTTGCCTTTCAGATTGTAGGCCTTCATAAAGTCCGAAAACTTAACGCCCGCGAAAGCCATGTCTTCACTCCAGCCTTCGATGCAGCGAAAGTTCAGCGCGGTGTCGGTGCGGGGCAATTTCATTATCTCTTTAAGCGTGACGAAAACGGGCCGTGCTTCGGGGTCGGCATCATCGGCGATGACTTCCATTTTCCAAGTGGCGGGATCGACTTGCTTGGCTAAACCGACGTCACCGTTCACGCGCGGGATCTTACCCTTAGGCGGTGGTTCGGCGAAATTTTGGCGTGAAGCCTTCTCGAATTTCTTCCAGATCTTACCGTTGAGTTCCATTACCTCTCTAAACGGTTTGGGCGTACCCTGCACCAACGGCTGCGCGCGCAAAATAAAAAAGCCGGCGACAAACGCGGCCATCCCGAGGCCGAAGACAAAAAAGCTGATCAGGCTACGGCGGCGGAGTGAATCAGTCACGCCCGGCCTCATCGATTTCGAAACCGGCGACCATCGCGCGAAAGTTATTCCAGCCCGCGCGTACAACTTGCACGATGTGAACAATGATAAAAGCCGAGAGCAGAACCGTCATTAAGAAGTGAATAAAGCGCGCGCCCTCGTAACCACCGAAGACCGAGGTTAACCAGGCTAGCTGGACAGGTTTGTAAATCGCAAATCCGGAAAGCGTGACCAACACGCCCATCGCGATCGCGCCGGTGTAAGCCAGCTTTTGAACCGCGTTGAACCTGGCTTGCGGCGGCGCCTTCTTCCTTAGACCAAGATCATGAAGTACGGTCGGGAGCGCGTATTTTAAATCTACGGGAGTCGGTAAGACTTCACGCCAGTGACCCGAGCAAAAAAACCAAACGAGGTAGATCAAACCGTTAATCACGAAACCCCAACCGACCAGGTAATGCAGAGCCATGCCCTCCGCCAAACGGTAGGGAATTTTAAAAGCATCGTAAAACCATTGCGGAAAGAAGCCGGGGTAAATGTCGTTGGCCCAGTAAATTAAGATCCCGCTCCAGATCATAAGGCAAATGAGAGGAACGTTGATCCAATGCACGAGCCGTAGAGTCAACGCGTGCTTGTTCGATGCGCTCACCCGGCTTTGCCGTCGCCGTCGCCCGCGGCTTTACGAAGCGATTTGATCTCGGCTTCTTCAAGAACGTGCGAGATCGAAAATTTACCCGGCTTCACGCGGGTGATAAAAATCCAGCGCCGGCCGTGCGCGAGCGGCAGCGAAAGAGGTTCGCCGTTGAGTTGAATGCGCGCGATCATCTGGCCCTTGTTCGGCGCGAAGATACAAAAGCGTTTTTCGTTGCACGGCGCCCAGATTGTCCAACCTTTGTGGAGCCAATCCATCTTGAATTCTTCGATGTTGTTGCCTTTGAGTCGCGCCGACCATGTCTCGAGCAGATCGTTTTTGTTTTCGATGCCGAAGCGCCAAAGGACCTTACCGGTTTTTGCGTCGACCGCGTTAAGCGCACCGCTCGTATCGAGGAAAGCTAAACGGTTCATGATCGGCAAATACGAGGGCGCGGTCGCGGGCGGTTTCTCGAGCTCGGATTCCCACTCGAGCTTGCCCTTTTTATTGCCGTCCAACTTCATGATCTTATTACCGAGCGTGGAAACGTAGATGTTGCCTTCGACGACGACGGCGGGCCCACGAACCGGCTCGGTCAGCGTTTGGGACCAATCGATGGTCCATGTCTCGGTGTCGATCGCGATCACTTTGTTGTCCACCGTCGCGATGAGATCATTGAGCGTCGAGGCGCGCGCGAGCGTGAAGCCCGGTTTGATTTCTAAACGCGGATTTTTTTCTTCTTTAATGCCGTCGGCCCGGTTGATGACGATGAGTTGAATGCCCTTTTCGGCTTTGACGGGAATGATCAGCTTCGTTTGCCATAAGAAAGGCGCGGCGACGGCTTCGAAGTTCAGCGGCAAGAGCCAGCGGATCTCGCCGGTCACTTTGTCGAACGCCGCGACTTCACCCTGCGGGTGGACGACGTACACGCTCGCTTCGTCGATCATGGGCGGGTAGAGGCCCTTTTCGCCGGCGGGCACGAGGAATTTGTATTTCCAGCGGGCTTTGCCGTCGAGGGAGAGCGCGACCACCCACTGTGATTTGCCGCTGGTGTAAAAGCCGAGATCGTCAAAAGCGATGTTTTGCGGCTCCCAATTTTCGAGACCGCTCTCGACCGGATGCGTTTCAAACTCTTCGTAATTTCTTGAGCGGGGTGATCCGAGCGGATCGATCGCCGTACGGTCAAAATTATAGCGCGAAAAATAAGTGATCGCGCCGGGCTTAGCCGCGGCCGGTACGGAGGGGATCGTTTGCAATTGCGCATCGGCGCCCGCGGTGAGCGCCGCGCGAAGTTCAAGATGCGAATAAAGATAAGGGTTGCCCTGAAAAAGAACGTAAACCGCCGCCGCCGAATAGATTACGAACAGCACGAGCAGGTACCATTTTACTTTCCTGGATTCGTATTCCATCTCACCTCACCCAGTCGTTTAAATGTCAGCTCGGCCGAGCAGAAGTCTTTGATTTCGAACGCGCGGTAATTGGTCTTTTCGCGAAAGTTGCGCACTTGCAACACGCTGCTGATCGTAACGAAGTTGGGATCGGCCTCGGACATGACCTTGCACACACCTTTGAGATCCAAGAAACGTAGGTAGGTGTTGCACATCATGGCGGGCTGGCGGCTAATTTGCGGATCACTCGAGATCTCTTCAACCCGGTCTTTGAAAATCGCGAACGTTCGTTGATCGCACTCTTCGTGCGCGGCTTCGGGGTGCAGCGCCCAGATATCCAGGAACGCTTTGGTGCGCGAGTTGCGGTCGAGGCCCGCGAATGGTGTCAGTTGCGCCGCCCAGAAGAACGCGAGTAAGATCCCGCCCCACAAAAACGACGGTTCGGGACGGATGAACGACTGGTAAACGTACTCACGCTCGGCCTTGCGTAATTCAATCTCGTCTAACGCGACGTAAAGCAGGGCGCCCATCGCGAGGGAGGCCGACATGAATTCGCCGGCGTAAAGATTGAAACATTCGAAAAGGAAAAGGGAAACCCAGCCGCTCCAGAAATAACGGCCATCACGCAAGAGGAGCGCCGCGCCGCCGATCATCTGTACAAGTACGCTGAGCGCCGCCAGCCATTCACCGAGTTTGATCGGCCAACCTTGATGCTCTAAATACCAGGCGCCGCTCAGCCAGTCGGGCGAAGCTTGCGAAAGGCCGCGCGCCGCGAAGAACGAGACGACGAGCCAGCGCATCAGCCGGTGCTTGGAAGGCACGAACAGAAACGCGAAAGACATGAACAGGATGAAGTAGCCTTCGTTCGAGCTGAGGCGCAGATCTTGAAAATATAAAATCATGCTGAGGCCCATGCCCATCAGCAAAAGGTAAAAAGCCAAACCAACGAGTTCGCTCAACAGAAAGCAAAGTGCGGAAAGGGCGACCAACACCCCGTACGTATAAAAAAGGAAGCTGAGAAAGCCGAAAGGCAGCGCGCGCAACCAATCGCAATTTTCCATGAGCGACCAGCACATGGGCAGACCTTGCTGCACGTACTTCAACGGCAGATTGCCGCCGTCCCACCACATGTAAAACTGCAGTAGGTGAAACAACGCCAGTAAGCCGCCGAGTGTGCGCAGCGATCCCGACTTCTTAATTTCCCAAAGATTCGATTTGATTATTTCCATGTTGCCCGGGGATCACTGTTTCAACATACGGGGGGTGTGTAAACCCTTGAAGCAATGTATTATTTTGCCGTGCGGTAATAACCGATGGTGTATTCGGCGCCCGAGATCAAACTTAGTCCCACGCTGATCCACAAGCCGTAGTAGCCGATGTCGGCGATCGGAATGCCGAAGAACGGTTCGTAGATGAGTAAGCACGGGATCGCGATCATTTGAATCGCGGTTTTCCATTTGCCGAAGGGCTTGGCCGCGATGATCAAATTGTTCGCCGCCGCGACCGAGCGAATCCCGCCGATAAAAATATCTCGTGCGAGAAACAAAAAAACCATGATGGGATCGACGCGATTCATGGCGAGAAGCATGACGATCGCCCCTAGCACTAAAATCTTATCGGCGATGGGATCCATGAAGCGGCCCATGTTGCTTTCGACCCCGTAGCGGCGCGCGAGCATGCCGTCGAGCCAATCGGTGAGCGCCGCGAGAGCGAAAAGAACTGCCGAAACCCAACCCGCAAATGACCAGCCCGACATCAATATGCCGAGGATCACCGGCGCGGCCACCGCGCGTGAGTAGGTAAGGGCCATCGGAAGATTTTTTTTCCACGGAGCGTGCATTTGCAGTATCGTAACTTACAAAGTGAGGGAATGTCGAGAATGTTGCCGGGATTACTCATGTTTCTTACAACCTTTCTGATCGGTCCCGCTTTTGCCGACACCAAGGCCGAGCCCGCGCCCCCGTTTTGGAAAGCGAAAGAGAAAGTCTTCGCCCGCGTCGAAGCCGGCGAAGTCATCGTGGCGGTGAAGTCCGCCGAGGTGAAAGAACCCGGCAAGCCGAAGAACCGCATGACGGTCCAAGGCGGCGGTCACGTCGCCGCGCCCGCCGCTTTTGTTTTCAAGAAGGCCTTGGAGTTCGACCAACTCGGCAAAGTCAGCGGATATATTAAGTCGGCAAAATACGATGAGGCGACGAAGATGCTTGATCTTTCCGTCGGTGCGTTAGGATTCGACGGCAAAATGAAGTTGCACATGAATATTCGGGCCGAAGCGGTGCCCAAACAAATCGAATTCATGGTCGCGGGCGGCGCGATGCAAGGCCTTAGCGGTACGTTCACGTTCACCGATCTTGGGCCAAAAAAAAGCGAAGTGGGCATCGCTTGCGAGTTTAATTACGATCAATTCCCCGCGCCGAAAGTTTTCTTAGAATTTGGGTTAGAAGTGGTCTTTCAGCGCATGGCCGCGCGGCTTCGCGCCTACGTCGAGGAAGAGTTCAAGAAGGGAGGCCACAAGTGATGAACAAACGCCGGTTTCCGCGCGCGCAGGTGTCGAAAACACTGGGTGGCGTATCGCCGGATCTTCACGCGCAGATCGCGTGGCCGAACCACGAGATTTCGGAAGTCGCCGACTTAAGTTACAAAGGCATGGCGGTGCGCCGGCCCGGGATGTTTCCCATCGGCGTGCAACAGCGGGCAGAGATTGAAATCAGTCTCGGCCGTCTGCCGCCGTTTCTAACGACGGCACGCATAGCCTGGTGCAACGCGGATTGGGTCGGTCTCGAGTTCTCCGCTCTTTCCGCAGACGGTCACGTTGCGATGGCGGAATACCTGGACGCGAAATTAGTGGGCACCGCTTTAAAACCGGTTGAGAGCGTGTTCGTGAATCCGCAAGAAGGCTTTCAGTTTTGGTTTCGGGGCCCGGGGCTCACCAATGTTTATATTTGGAAGTCGGAAATCGCCGTCGAGCGCGTGCGCGTCGATATGAACGGGCGCGTTTCCGATTTTGTGCGCGGGCAGCCGCGCTTAGAGCTTGGGCAGGATCAGCGCCGGGCCTTATTGGTGCTTTCGCAGATGGACAAAGAAGGTCTTCCTATGGAAGAATTCGTCCGCAGTTTACTTCTGGGAGCCTGATGTCAGAACCAAAATTTTTATACCAGCGCCGCGCGGCGTTTTCCGACACGGACGCGATGGGCGTCGTGCATCACGCCAACTACTTGCGTTTCTGTGAAGAAGCCCGGGTGGCATGGATGCGCGAAGTTGGTTTGTCGAATACGCATTATCCCCACAGCGATAAAGTGTTGGCGGTGCTGCATTATCAAGTTTGGCATCTAAAGCCGTGCACCTTTGACGATTTGATCAAAATCTATTTGCAAGTGCACCGCATGGGTTTAAAAATCCACTTCCAATACGCGATCTTTAAGCAGGTTGGAAGCGACGAGGTCCGCATCGCCGAGGCCGAAACGTTACATATTCCGGTCGACAAAGATTTGAAACCCGCGCGTCCGTCGCAGCAACTTTTGACTCACTTGGAGAAGGAAACATGGACCGAAACCTGGCTCTCGAATTCGTAAGAATCACCGAGGCCGCGGCCTTGGCCTGCGCCAAACACATGGGTCGCGGTGACGAGAAAGCCGCCGACCAAGCGGCCGTCGATGCCATGCGGAAGGCCTTCGACTCGGTTTTCATCGACGGCACGGTCGTCATCGGTGAGGGTGAGCGCGACGAAGCGCCGATGCTCTACATCGGTGAGAAGGTCGGTCAACGCGGGCCGGGTGCACCCTCGATCGATATCGCTTTAGATCCCTTGGAAGGCACGACCATTTGCGCGAGCGGCGGCGTAGGCGCGATCGCCGTCATCGCGGTGGCCGAAAAAGGTAATTTCTTGCACGCACCCGACACCTACATGAAGAAGATCGCCTGCGGTCCACGCGCTAAAGGTTTGATCGGCCTAGATAAAGCTCCGGAAGAAAACATCCGCATCGTTGCCGAAGCCTTGGGTAAGAAAATTTCCGACGTGACGGTCGTCATCCTTGAGCGGCCCCGCCACGAAGAATTGATCGCCCGCGTGCGCAAGTCAGGCGCGCGAATTCGTTTGATCGGCGACGGCGATGTTTCGGCCGGCATCGCGCCTTGCTGGGACGAATCCGGAATTGATTTACTGATGGGAACCGGCGGCGCGCCCGAGGGCGTGATCGCGGCCGCGGGTTTAAAATGTTTAGGCGGCGACTTCGAAGGCCAACTGCAATTTCGCAACGCCGGTGAACGTGAACGCGCTTTGAAAATGGGAATTAA
The DNA here is from genome assembly GCA_947444305.1 of Pseudobdellovibrionaceae bacterium. Taxonomy (GTDB): domain Bacteria; phylum Bdellovibrionota; class Bdellovibrionia; order Bdellovibrionales; family UBA1609; genus JALHOQ01. The sequence continues at coordinate 235,422 of CANEZP010000001.1, forward strand.
AAATCCCGATCAAATTTTTAAACTCGACGACTTAGCGAAGGGCAGCGTCATGTTTTGCGCGACCGGAGTGACCGACGGGCCGTTGCTTAAAGGTGTACGCTCTTTGCCCGGCAACCGCGGCGCGACTCATTCGATCGTTATGCGCTCGCACACCGGGACCGTGCGCAGGATCGAAGCCGAACACAATTTCAATATCAAATATCAGGTTTAGATGACGGCCGTTTTTTGTTTCAAATGCGGAGAGAAGAACGAGTTTCCCGATCGCGTCCCGCTGCGCGCCGAATGTTCGAAATGCGGCGAGGATTTGCACGTTTGCAAATGCTGTCAGTTTTACGATCCCAAAGTGTATAACGAATGCCGCGAGCCGCAGGCCGAAGTGGTACACGACAAAGAACGCTCGAACCGCTGCGAATATTTCCAGCCCGCGGGACCGGGTGGTAAAGTCAGCGGCAACAATAAAGATGCGTTACTCAGCGCGGCCGAAGCTCTCTTTAAAAAGAAAACATAAGTCTCAAACTTTCGACCGGTTTCGGTTGGACTGAACCGTTCACCGCCCAAGGTCTAGGTTCGCGTTTGGGACCGAAGGTGCGCGGTAACGCAGGCACCCAAATCTGTTTAGAAGAAAATGAGCGATGACTCGAACGCAGCGTCGTCAGTCTTTCGTGGCGAAAAAGCACACTAAGCAATGTTCATGACAACTCGACGGCCGGTCGGTTTTTGAACACGCGGTCAGAAAAATTTCTTAACTTTGGCGCGAGTTCGCGATCAGATGTGGGCAGCGTAAAATATTGTAACGGCCTCGGGATCTAAATCAGATCCGTTTTGTTCGCACGGAGGGTGCATGGACCGTAATCTCATCGCCAAAAAAGGCGCCAAGAATAAATCTAAAGCCGCGCCCGCCAAGGCCGCGATGTCGAAGCAAAACGTCATCAAAACGAAAGTGATGGGCGGGGCCGGCGTCACGAGTTCCCCCGAGACGCTCGCCACGCCGACGAAAGCCGCGATCGCTTACACCGAATATTCGACCTCCATTCCCGAGCAGCAGAGCCTGCGCGCGCAATTGCGCCAACTTTATCAAGTCGTCAAAGCCGTCCGCAACGGTGACTTCATGGTGCGCATGAAGCTTGAAGAAGAAGGTATCGTTTCCGAAATCGGCGAAGTGCTCAATGACATCATCGAGCAGAACGAAAACATGGCGAACGAATTCGTGCGCGTGCGTAACATCATCGGCCTCGAAGGGCGCATGACCGAGCGGGTGAACATGGGCTCGGTCAAGGGGTCGTGGGCGACTTCGGTCGACTCGGTCAACTTGATGATCACCGATCTCGTGCACCCGACGACGGAAGTCGCGCGGGTTATCACCTCGGTGGCCAAAGGCGATTTGTCGCAAAAAATGTATCTGGAAGTCGATGCCCGCCCGGTGAAGGGCGAATTTTTGCGCATCGGTACGACCGTCAACGCGATGGTGGATCAGCTTAATTCGTTCGCCTCCGAAGTGACACGGGTCGCGAAAGAGGTCGGTACCGAAGGGAAACTCGGCGGTCAGGCGAACGTAAAAGGTGTTTCCGGGGTTTGGAAAGATCTGACCGATAACGTGAACGTCCTTGCCGGTAACTTGACCGATCAGGTTCGTAACATCGGTAAGGTGACGACCGCGGTGGCGAAGGGCGATTTGTCGCAAAAGATTACGGTCGATGCCCGCGGTGAGATTTTGGAATTGAAGAACACGATCAACACCATGGTGGATCAGCTCTCCTCTTTTGCCGCGGAGGTGACCCGGGTCGCGAAGGACGTCGGTACCGAAGGGAAGCTCGGCGGTCAGGCGAACGTAAAAGGTGTTTCCGGAGTTTGGAAAGATTTGACCGACAACGTGAACGGTCTTGCCGATAACTTGACCGCGCAGGTTCGTAACATCGCGAAGGTGACGACCGCGGTCGCGAACGGCGATTTGTCGCAAAAAATTACGGTCGATGCGCGCGGTGAGATTCTAGAACTGAAGAACACGATCAACACGATGGTGGATCAGCTTCGTTCCTTCGCGGCCGAAGTTACGCGGGTTGCGAAAGAGGTCGGTACCGAAGGCCGTTTGGGTGGTCAGGCCGACGTCAAAGGCGTTACCGGAACTTGGAAAGATTTAACGGACAACGTGAACGGTCTCGCGAACAACTTGACCGCGCAGGTTCGTAACATCGCGAAGGTGACGACCGCGGTCGCGAACGGCGATTTGTCACAAAAGATTACGGTCGATGCGAAGGGCGAGATCCTTGAGCTGAAAGACACCATCAACACGATGGTCGATACGCTACGTTCGTTCGCGGCGGAAGTTTCGCGGGTCGCGAAAGAAGTCGGTACCGAGGGCCGCCTCGGTGGTCAGGCCGATGTGAAAGGCGTTTCCGGAACTTGGAAAGATTTGACCGACAACGTGAACGCGATGGCCTCGAACTTGACGGTTCAATTGCGCGACGTTTCGAAGGTTTCTAGCGCCATCGCGAACGGCGATTTAACGCAAAAAATTACGGTCGACGTTAAGGGTGAAATTCTTCAGATCAAAGACGTCATCAATAAGATGGTCGATCAGCTCTCAAGCTTCGCGGCGGAAGTGACGCGGGTCGCGAAGGAGGTCGGTACCGAAGGCAAGCTGGGCGGGCAGGCCGACGTAAAAGGTGTTTCGGGCACTTGGAAAGATTTGACCGATAACGTGAACGTCCTCGCCGGTAATTTGACCGATCAAGTTCGTAACATCGCAAAAGTAACGACCGCCGTGGCGAAGGGCGATTTGTCGCAAAAAATCACGGTCGATGCCAAAGGCGAAATCTTCGAGCTAAAAAATACCATCAACGTCATGGTGGATCAGCTCAACTCTTTCGCCTCCGAAGTTACGCGGGTCGCGAAGGAAGTCGGTACCGAGGGCAAGCTCGGCGGGCAGGCCGAAGTTCGCGGCGTCTCCGGAGTTTGGAAAGATCTTACGGATAACGTGAACCAACTTGCCGGAAACTTAACGTCGCAAGTTCGAAACATCGCGAAGGTGACGACCGCGGTCGCGAACGGCGATTTGTCGCAAAAAATCACGGTCGATGCACGCGGTGAGATCTTCGAATTGAAGAACACGATCAACACGATGGTGGATCAGCTCAACTCCTTCGCCGCGGAAGTTACGCGAGTCGCGAAAGAGGTCGGTACCGAAGGCAAGCTCGGCGGGCAAGCCGACGTCAAAGGCGTCTCCGGAGTTTGGAAAGATTTGACCGACAACGTGAACCAACTCGCCGGCAACTTAACGTCACAGGTTCGTAACATCGCGAAAGTAACGACCGCGGTCGCGAAGGGCGATTTGTCTTCGAAGATTACGGTCGACGCGAAAGGTGAGATCCTCGAGCTAAAGAACACGATCAACACGATGGTGGATCAGCTCAATTCCTTTGCGGCGGAAGTTACGCGGGTCGCGAAGGAAGTCGGTACCGAAGGTAAACTCGGCGGTCAGGCCGAAGTTCAAGGCGTCAGCGGCACGTGGAAAGATTTGACCGACAACGTGAATCAACTCGCCGGCAACTTGACCTCTCAGGTGCGTAACATCGCGAAGGTCACCATCGCGGTAGCGAACGGCGATTTGTCGCAAAAAATTACGGTCGATGCGCGCGGCGAAATTCTAGAATTGAAGAACACGATCAACACGATGGTGGATCAACTCAACTCCTTCGCCGCGGAAGTCACGCGGGTCGCGAAAGAGGTCGGTACCGAAGGAAAGCTGGGCGGGCAGGCCGAAGTCCGCGGCGTTTCCGGCGTTTGGAAAGATCTGACCGACAACGTGAACTTCATGGCTTCTAATTTGACGAAGCAGGTTCGCGGGATCGTGAAGGTCGTGACCGCGGTCGCGAACGGCGACTTGTCACAGAAGTTCGTCATCGAAGCGAAGGGTGAAGTCGCGGCGCTCGCCGAAACGATCAACACCATGACCGACACGCTCAAGACTTTTGCCGATCAGGTGACTTCGGTCGCGCGCGAGGTGGGCATCGAAGGAAAGCTCGGCGGCCAAGCGAAAGTGCCGGGCGCGCTAGGAACTTGGAAAGATTTGACCGACAACGTGAATTTCATGGCTTCGAATTTAACGAAGCAGGTTCGCGGGATCGTCAAGGTCGTGACCGCGGTCGCGAACGGCGACTTGTCGCAAAAGTTCGTCATCGAAGCGAAGGGTGAAGTCGCGGCGCTCGCCGAGACCATCAATAGCATGACCGACACGCTCCGCACGTTCGCCGATCAAGTGACTTCGGTTGCGCGCGAAGTGGGGATTGAAGGAAAACTCGGCGGCCAAGCGAAGGTACCCGGCGCCGCCGGTACGTGGAAAGATTTGACCGACAACGTTAACCAGCTCGCGGGCAACTTGACCAGTCAGGTTCGCGCGATCGCCGAAGTCTCGACCGCGGTGACGAAGGGTGATCTAACCCGCTCGATCACGGTCGAAGCGCAAGGCGAGGTCGCGGCGCTCTCGGAAAACATCAACCAGATGATTTCGAACTTAAAAGACACGACGTCGAAGAATACCGAGCAAGATTGGCTAAAAACTAACCTGGCGCGTTTTTCGGGAATGATGCAAGGGCAGCGATCGATTACCGCGGTCGCGCAACTGATCATGTCCGAGCTCACGCCGCTGGTCGACGCCCGGCACGGCGCCTTTTTCATGTCCGAAGGCGACGATCTCGAAAGCAGTTTGATGCTCATCGCTTCGTACGCTTTTACCGAGCGCCGCGGGGTTTCGAACAAGTATAGATTGAAAGAGGGCCTCGTCGGCCAATGCGCGTTCGAGAAGAAGCGCATTTTGATCACGCAACCCGATGACAGCTACGTGCGCATCACTTCGTCGTTGCTCGAGATCACTCCGCGTAACGTTATCGTTTTGCCCGTCATGTTCGAAGGTGAATTGAAAGCCGTCATCGAACTCGCTTCGCTTAAACCGTTCACGCAGAACTACATCACGTTCTTGGATCAGCTGATGGATTCCGTCGGCGTTATTCTGAACATGATTTCGAGCTCGATGCGTACGGAAGAGCTGCTGCAAGAGCTCAAACGATCCAACGCCGAACTCGAAGCGCAGGCGACCGAACTCGAAGACAAAGCGAAGCTACTGGAAGTTAAAAACAACGAAGTTGAGTTGGCCTCGCGAAGTCTCGAAGAAAAAGCCGAACAGCTTTCGCTGATCTCCAAATATAAGTCGGAATTTTTGGCGAATATGTCGCACGAGTTGCGCACGCCGCTCAACAGCTTATTAATCTTGTCGAAAACGCTGGCCGACAACAAAGACCGCAACCTCAGCCAAGACCAAGTGAAGTACGCGCGTACCGTGCACAGCGCGGGTAACGATTTGCTCGCGTTGATCAACGAAATCCTCGATCTCTCGAAGGTGGAAGCCGGCAAAATGCCCGTGAATCCGAAGGCGATCGAAGTGACCGAGATCGTTTCGTATCTCGAGCAAACCTTCAAGCCGGTGGCCGAACACAAAGGGTTGGATTTCCAAGTTGAAGCCGATCGCAACGTTCCTCGGCATATGTTCACCGACGAAAGCCGCTTGCAACAGATTCTCAAAAACTTGCTCTCGAACGCGTTCAAGTTCACCGAGAAAGGCATCGTAAAGTTGCAGATCTCGCGCGGCCAATCGATCACCGATCAGAACATGATCGTGTTCTCGGTCACCGACACGGGCATCGGTATTCCTTCGGATAAGCAAAAACTTATCTTTGAGGCTTTCCAGCAAGCCGACGGTACCACCAGCCGCAAATACGGCGGCACGGGCTTAGGACTTACGATCTCGCGCGAGATCGCGCGTTTGCTCGGCGGTATTATCGACGTCGAATCCGAACCGGGGCGTGGCTCGGTGTTCAAGTTGCACTTGCCCGAAAAATACATGGGCCCCGACGTCACGGTCGTTAGGGATGAACGTGAGTTGTTGCCGCCACGACCGAAGCTACCGCCCGACGTGGATCTGCGAGGGCACAAGATCCTGGTCGTGGACGATGACGTCCGCAACATCTTTGCGTTGAACAGCGTGCTGAAGGAAAAAGGCATGCACGTGCTTCACGCCGAAAACGGACGCCTCGCCCTCGAAACTTTGGAAAAGCACAGCGACATCGAGTTGATCTTGATGGACACGATGATGCCCGAGATGGACGGATTGGAAGCCACCCGCCGCATTCGCGAGAATCCCATCCACCATAGCATCCCGATCGTGTCGTTAACGGCGAAGGCGATGAAGGGCGACCGCGAGAAGTGTCTCGAGGCGGGCGCATCCGATTACATCACTAAACCCGTGGATGAAGATACGTTGCTCTCGGCGATTTACGAATGGCTAGTTATCCGTAAGAACGACGATGCTCACGCGAACTGACGAAATCGCGGATATCCTCCTGGTCGACGACCGGGAGGACAATCTGATCGCGCTCGAGGCGCTACTTGGTTCCTTCAAAAATTATCGCCTGGTGAAAGCCATGTCGGGTCACGAAGCCATCGGCATGCTCGACGACTATGACTTTGCCGTGATTTTGCTCGACGTCCAAATGCCCGAGCTCGACGGTTTCGAGACGGCGGCGATCATCCGCCGGCGGCCGCGGCATCGTTCAATCCCGATCATATTCGTAACGGCCATCAACAAAGAAGAGCGCTACCTCTACCGCGGTTACGAAGCGGGCGCGGTGGATTACATGTTTAAGCCGCTCGATCCGGTGATTTTGCAATCGAAGGTCGGCGTGTTTGCCGATCTGCATCTGAAGAACCGGCTTTTGCGCGAGCAAAGTAAACAGTTGAGCGACCGCGAACTTCTTAAGCAGCGGGCCGCCATGCAGACCCGCGAACTCGAAGGTTTGCGCCGCTACCGCAATTTGGCCGAGAGCATGCCGCACATCGTGTTGCGGGCGACCCCCACGGGCGAACTTGAATATCACAATGAGCTTTGGAGTACGTACACCGGCCTGACCATCGGCAACAGTGCCGGGCTCGGTTGGCAATCCGCTATTCTTTCGGCCGACTTACCGAAGGCGATGGCCGTATGGCAAGAAGCGATGGAGAAGGGCTGCCGTTACGAAACCGAGTGCCGCTTGCGACGTGCCGACGGCGCGTACCGCTGGCATTGGATCAAAGCCGACCCTGAGTTTGATACCGACGGCAACATCATCGCGTGGCTCGGCACCTGCACCGACATCGAAGACCGCAAATCTTTCGAGGCACAAATGCGCGATGCGAAGACCCAAGCGCAAGCCGCGAACGAAGCGAAAACCCACTTCCTCGCGAACATGAGCCACGAAATTCGCACGCCGCTGAACGCGATCATGGGTTTCACCGAATTGTTGATGGACCCGAAGATTTCGCCCGAAGAACAGTTGAAAGGCGTCTCGATCGTGCGCCGCAATTGCCACCAACTTATGAAGATCGTGGACGAGATTCTAGACATCTCGAAGGTTGAAGCCGGCGAGTTAGTTACCGAAAGCATCGAGACCCCCGTCATCGATCTGTTGAACGAAGTGCGAATGCTATTGATGGTGCAAGCCCGGAAGAAGGGGATTGATCTCGTTCTTGAAACAATCTCAGCCGTGCCCGCCCGAGTGTTAACCGATTCAACCCGGTTGCGACAAATCATCCTGAACGTCGTGAGTAACGCGCTGAAATTTACTCAAGCAGGATCGATTCGGGTCGACACTCACGTAGAAACCGGGGCGGAGGCGCGCGCGATGCTCCACATCGCGGTCACCGATACCGGCGTCGGCATCGACGAACGCCACGCCGACAAAATCTTTCAGGCTTTCTCGCAAGCCGATAGTTCGACCACCCGGATTTTCGGCGGCACGGGGCTTGGTCTGGCTTTGTCGCGGCGCTTAGCGCGGGCGATGGGCGGGGATTTATCTTTAACGAAAAGCGCGCCCGGCCAAGGCTCTACGTTTCTCATCACCGTTGATGTAGGCCTAGTCGCCGATTCGAAATTGATCGCGCCCGGCCGGGTTACGCCCGAAAATGAAATGTCCAAACCCTTCGATATGCCCGACGCCGCCTGCTTAGCGGGTAAACGAATACTATTGATTGAAGATGCCGAGGACAATCAGCTTCTCATTCAACAATACCTCAGCCGCACGGGCGCGGTGCTCGAATTCGCGGGCGACGGGGAAGAAGGCGTTCGCATGGCGCTCGCCAACGATTACGAAGTCGTGCTCATGGATATCCAGATGCCGCTCGTCGACGGCTACGAGGCAACGACGCAGCTTCGGGCCGCCGGCTACAGCAAACCCATCATTGCTCTGACGGCGCACGCTTTAATCGAGGAACGGGACAAGTGTCTGCGCACCGGTTGCACGGGACACCTGACCAAGCCGATCGACCGCAGGCAGTTGATCGAAAGTCTGATCGGTGCCGTTCCGTAGTTTACGCTTGACGTGATTGGCCGATGCTTCCATGCTTTTGTAATACAGGCGGAAGTCATGAAGAAACAGCTCGTCGTCCTCGCACTTCTCGTGATCGCCACCACGCAAGCTCGCGCGAATGTGGTCGGCGCGGACACCCAAAATTTCAATCCCACCAACGACGGTCTCGATTTCGTCACCGTCCACTCCAGTGAAACGCTCACGCCGGGATTGCTGAACTTCGGTTTGTTTTTTAACTACGCGGTCAACAGTTTGCCTAATTATGAAGACACGACGACGCAAACGCGCACCAACTTTACCGATAGTTTGTTCTCCGCCGATTTTAACTTCGGGATCGGCTTGGCGAAGGATTGGGAAGCGGGCTTCAGCTTTCCGGTTCTGCTCTCGCAAAGCGTGACGAGCGACGCCACCGCTTACCGCGGTGAATTCGCCAACACCGGCCTGACCGAAATTCGCGCGATGAGTAAGTACCGGCTGCTCGGAAATAATGAATCGGGCGTCGCCGCGATCGGTTCGGTCAACTTCAACCAAATTGAAGACAACGCGTTTCTCGGGCAGGGCGCCGGCCCCACGATCAATCTCGAACTCGCGGCCGACCGCACGTTCGGCCTTTTCGCCGTCGGGGTGAACGCGGGTTACCGCATACGCCAACCGGGTACGCAAATCCTCGGCGTGCCGATCGAGCCCATCGGCAATCAATTCATCGCCTCGGCCGCGGCAAGCTATCTCGTCACGAGCCTCGATACGAAGATCATCGCCGAAGTTTTCGGAAACATTCCCACGGAATCGGGCACGTACATTTCGGACCGTGACGCCAGCTCCGCCGAATTTTTGTTGGGCGCTAAACACGATCTTAACCGCAACATCGCCCTTCACGCCGGCGCGGGAACGGAAATCGTGCACGGCACTTCGAGTCCCGACTGGCGCGTGTACGGCGGATTAAACTGGGTCATCGGCCCGTTGTTCTCGAAACCGCGCGAAGTGATGGTGCGCGTGCATGACCAAGAAATACGATCGATGGAGGACATGGAGCCCGAAGATCCCTACGTCGGCACGCCGCAAGTTTCCGAAGCTTTTATCGCACGTGACGTTCTCTTCGATCACAACTCCGATCGCTTGCAGCCCGGCGCCCGCGCCGTCTTACAAAAGCTCGTCAATTACTTGCGCAAACCGCCCGGATTCGACACGGTTACCGTCGAAGGCCACACCGATTCGGTCGGCAGCGCACTCTACAATTTAGACTTAAGCCAACGCCGCTCCGACACGGTTCGCACGGCCATGATCAGCATGGGCATCCCGGCCGTAAAAGTCCGCGCCGTCGGCTTCGGCGAAAGCCGCCCCATCGCCGACAACGGAAACTTCCAGGGCCGCGCGATCAACCGCCGGGTCGAATTCAAAGTCCGCCGTGCGCGGAGTACGGAAATCATTCGTTAAGGTCGGCCTTCCGCGAACCTACGCGGAAATCTGTCCAAACAGAGTGGTCGAAATCGACCCTGTACAAAAGAACTCTGCACAAACAGAGTAAAACGCATTGCTTTCTCCCTCCTCTCTCAAATCAACCGCCCAAATATTCAAATCTCGTCGCCCGGAAGGCGACGAGAAGCCACTCGCAAGGACGGAAGATCAAAGCACCGAACAGATGAGGCCATCGGAGCATTTTTCTGCGCGCACAGAAAAGCCAATATGAAGGAGTTTTGGACGGAACCAAAACATCCGGACGAACGCACCGTTTAAATTCCAGAAAAGAAAAGCCGCGTTACGAAGCGAGATGAGCCGCAAGTCAGGCACTCTCGTTACTATGTCGGATTTTGGACATAGAACGCTGAGTACGTTTCGTAAGTGAGATTATTGTTAGTGCGCCTGCTACGTGTAGTATCAACGGCAAACATAAGAAGACGAATCGACAACCGGCAAAAAAAAGGGCCGCTAATCCTTAAGCAGCCCTAAACAAAGACAAAATTTAAACCGCGGTGAGGCGGTGGAGACTAACGGCGTTTACCGCGAACCGTTTTGGCCGACGAACGCGAGGTCGTGCCGACCGGCTTGCCGGTCTTAGGATCAACGGCTTCGCCGGTTTTTACGTCACGATCGGTACGGGTCATGTACGTGAACAGAACTTTAACCGTCGAAGCTTTGTGGGCGTTCAACAAGCCGTTCAGTACTTTCTGATCCAATGTCGCTTGCAAGTAGCCGGCGCTGCGGCTGTCTTTTTGCGTACGTAAGTTCATGCCGCCTTTACCCGCGCCGCATGATTTGCCGCTGCAGTCTTCGCTGAACACGCCGATGGTCTCACCTTTTTCGTTCAACACTTGCGCCTTGATGGTGCGAGTATCGATCGACAGGATGTTCAAATCGGGTTGGCAACGGATCTTACCGCTCGATTGCAATTCAGACTTGGTCAACTCGGCAAAGTACTTCACTTCGGGACCGAACTTATCGGGACCTTCTTGAACCGTATTGAGGTCCGCCAAGTTGTTACGTCCCGAAAGACCGACGAGTTCGATGATCCCGTGACCCATTTCGTTCTCGTCTTCGCGGCCCGGCTTGGGAGTCAGTTTCTCGTCGGTGTACACAACACCCATCAAGATGACTTTCTCTTTTTGCTTAAGCGATTCGAGTGCCGAGTAAACGACGCCGGGGGTAAGCAAAGTTTTGCCGGGGCCCGCGGTTTTACAAGTTCCGTTGAAGAAAGCTTCTTCGATCGGATCGATCTTCGAGATCACTTCGCCTTTTTTGTTCTTCACGACTTTACCGACGGGCTTGTAGTTACCCGAAGCGTAGTCGTAACAAACGTCTTGTTCATCCGTCATGAAGATCACGGCCAGGGCAGCGTCTTTGCGGTAGAAGTCTTGCGAAGCTTGGTTACGTAAGTTCGCTTTGTTGATCGACTGATAAAGGCTGTACATCAAGGCTTCACCTTGCGCGCCGCCGCTTTCGTTCGGAATGCTTTCCATCTTTTGCTTCAACAAGCGAACGAGACGGTTACGGTCACGACCGAAGTCGCTAACTTTAAGGACGGCGGGATCGCCTTTGCCCGAAGAGTACAGCGTTCCGACGTGACGGCCGGTTCCGTGACCGAGCATGACGGCGATGCGGATGTCGGTTTTATCCGGAAACGCATCTACGTATTTGCCGATCTGTGCGGCGAGCTGAGCCAATTCGCCTTCTTTACCGCGAACAACACCACCGCGTAATGATGCGGAAGTATCGAGCATGAAAAGAACGTCGAGCTTAGCTTCGTCAATTTTCTCTTTCGCGTCCAAAGCCACGGGACCACATTGTCCGGCGACCGACTGAACGGGTTGACCCGGATCAACGGGCGCGGGCGGTTGATCGATACCGGCCGGACGAGCGGGCGGCATCGGCGGATTGTTAATACGCGAACCACCATTACTTCCGGCAACCGGACCGGTCGTTTTTTGCGACGCGGGCAAGGGCAAGCCGCCCAAACCGGCCGGACGAGTCGGCGGTAGCGGGGATTGACCATTCGTAAACACGGTTCCGTTCGGAATGGGTCCGGCTACTTGAACGGGCGCGGCACCTAAGCCTGCGGGACGTACGGGCGGAGTCGGAACTTGGCCGTTCGGGAATACGGTTCCACCACCACGGGGAGGCACGCCACCACCGTGCTGTCCGGGAATCGGAAGCGGAGGCGACTGCGTGTTCACCACGGGCGTTTGCGGCTGCGTCGGAATCGGCGGCTGCTGGTTCGTCACGACGGGCGTTTGCGGAGTGACGACCGGAGTTTGCGGCGTCACGACCGGCGTAACCGGAGTTCCCGGATTTACGGGGCCTTGCGGTTGAACGGGCGGCTGCACGGGCGTTTGTACGGGAACGGGAATCGGTTGCGGAGGTTGTTCAAAAACCTGCGTGCCCGGTCCGGGATTCGGATTTGTCGGAGGCGGAACAACGACTTCCGGATCACGGATCGACGGCGGCGTGAAAACCGGCGTCACGGGAGTTTGCGTGATCGGCGGATTAACCGGAATATTGTCGTTCGTCGGATTGATCGGCGGAAAGTTCGGCGGATTCGTGTTGCGGCCGGGTTCGGTTTCCGGATAACGGACGGGCGGCTCAACGGCAATCGGAGCCGACGGACCCGGCGTGGGCGGAACGTAAACGATCGGCGGATTGGGATTCACCGGCGGCGGCGGATAGCCCGGGCCAGGGCCCGGACCGGGGCCCGGACCAGGAGACGGCGGAATGTATCCGGGCGTATTCGGGTTCGGATAACCACCGGGCGCAACGGGCACGTAAGCGCCGGGCATTCCCGGACCGGGTGCGGGCGCCGCTTGCGGCGCCGCAGCCTTTGGAGCTTTGCTGGAGATCTTCGTCTGCTGACACCCCGTCAGCAACACAGTCCCCATCACCAAACCAAATAATATTTGAACCATAGTCCTACCCTCTGTCTGTTCGGCTTTCTCAGCCCTGGAGATGGCAAATTGCAAACCGTTGACCGAAGCTCGGCCAGGCCCGCGAGCCCTTAAAATCGCGCGCGCCCTGAATGTTCGCCATGGTGGTGACGAATCACGGCTCCGCCCTGCCCAAAATCCGACGAATCTTGACTTCGCCCGCGGCCCCGCCCTACACAAGATTTTAACGAATGGGGGAGCCGGTGAAATTTCAGCTATCTATATTGATGTGCCTATTGGTGTGTTCTTTTGCGGGAGCCACGCGCGCCGCCACGCTCGAGGAATTGGGCGATCCGCCGCAAACGCTTTTGCCCATCGACGTGAGCGCGCCGCAAATTCCGTGTGACGAAGTTCTCGATGCCTTGCTGAAGTACAAAGACATGAACCGCCAACACGAAGACAGCGTTTCAGGATTCTTGAGCCAAGCGGTCGATAAAATAAACGGTTGGTACGAGACCCTCCTGCCCTTCGAAAACGGCAAGAAGCCGGTGACCGCGGGAACTTTTGAGCCGGTTCGCTCAGGGGCCGAGAAGATGTCTTTGGTGGTCGATTACAGTTACGACAACAGCGCGTTGTTGGCTTCGGAGCTCGATCGTATTATCGTCTCGATGCGCGCGTGCCGGACGAGTTCCGCCGCGCCGAAACAATAAGAGGTAAACAGCATGGCCGCCGCAACCACGACCGAAATCTTCCCCTGCACGCCGGATCAGCTCTTTTCGATACTTACCGACTACGAGAAGTACCCGGAGTTTCTCACCGAAGTGAAAGACGTCAAAATGCTTAAGACGGAAGGTGAGCGCAAGCTAGGTGAGTTCACCGTTTCGGTCATCAAGTCCTTTAGTTACCGGTTATGGATGAGCGAAGTTCCGGGCAAAAAAGTGTCCTGGGTGCTTGATTCCGGAGACATCTTTAAAACGTCGACCGGCTCGTGGGTGCTCGAAGATCTGGGCGGTAAAACGAAGGCCGTCTATTCGGTCGATGCGACTTTTAAAGTCTTTGTCCCCGGAATGGTGGCGAAGGCGCTCGTGAACGTGAATCTCCCCAACATGATGAAAGCTTACCAAGAGCGGGTAAGGAGCAAATATGGACAAAAATAAAGAAAAAGAAGACGGAAATTCCGAAGAAGAATCACTGCCCAAGTGGGGCGAAGTCTTGAAGCGCGTGATGAGCGTGGGCCTCGGCGCCGCGTTCATGACGGAAGAGTCGGTGCGCTCGGCGCTCGGCGGTTTGAACGTACCGAAGGACGTGCTGACGTCCATCCTTCAGGGCGCTACGCGTTCGAAGGAAGAGATGTTGAACCGGGTTGGGAATGAAGTCGTAAAGCTCGTCTCGAAAATTGATTTTGTGAAAGAAGCTTCGCGCTTCGTCGAAGAGCACAAGTTCAAGATTAACGCCGAGATAGAAATCGTGCGTAAAGAAACGGGCGAGCCCGGCCTCGCGCTCAAAACAAACGTAAAAATCAAAGATTAATTGATCGCCGGTTCGGCAACGGATTCGTTTGCGCCGGCCGGGGTTTCTACCGCCGGGGCGACGGGCGTCATTGGTGCAACGGGCTCAAGCGTGGCCGGCGCCGGAGCTTTCGCGGGAATTTCTTCCCGCAAGCCGCGGATGCGTCCGTCGGCAACGGCGCCGACTTCATCACGGCTGAGTTGTTTGCCGGATTCACTCTCGAGGCCGTTCGAATAATTGCGCGTGTTCAGGTAATCTTCGGGACGGATCGGATCGGCGACCGAGCGGTTCATGTAGCCTTCCAGAAAAATCAGAACGTTCTCGCGTTTTTCGGGCAAGCGGCGAACGGCATCGGCGGCGAATTTTAAAAACTTCCAAAGCCCGGCGTCGGGCGCAACTCTCGAGTCGTTCGAGGTGGCGTCGGTCTTGGCCATTTCCGTCAAAGCGCGCTCGAGAAACGGGCGGAGTTCCCCGCCGTTGAATTTGACATCGATCTGGAAAATCAGACGGTCGAGAAATTCCTGGCGCAGAATATGTTCGCGCTTGGCCAGCTTAAGACGGCTAACCTCAAATTCAACGACGCCGGGATTTGAGTCTTCGATACGTGAACGCAAAGCTTGATCGATATCCACCAAGCGCTTCACGTTTTGCGAACGTAAATCTTTAAGGTAGCCGAGCGCGTTTGCCTTCACGTCCGACGGGCGTGATTCCTTCGCCCAAAGCGACGGGCAAAATCCCACCGGCGCGAGGAGCGCTAGGGTGAAGATTAAGCTTAGGATTCGGCAAACGCGGTTCATAATTTCCCTCAGTACAATAAAGAGCAAGACCGAGGCCAAGGTCGAGGATATAATTGCTCAGGTATTTCAACCACTTAGCGGTATCGATCTTCGCGCCCCGAGCCGTGAATTGTCGTACTTCTAGACAGCGCACGCCGAGGTGCTGGACGAGCGCTCCAAAAAAGGCGATGAGATCAACCATGGCCAAACAGGATCTCGCCTTCGAACACAAAGTGATTCAGCCGCTCAAGGCGCACGCGGGCCAAATTTGGCTGCTGGCCGTCTCCGGCGGAGTGGATTCCATGGTCTTGGCCGAGGTCATCTTTCGCTGGAGCCGGTTGCTCAAGGTGCGGTTGCACGTCGGTCACGTCCATCATGGTCGCAAAGCCCCGGCGCCGCAAAAACGCTTTCGTGATCACGCGCAGAAGACGGTCGCGGAGTGGTGCTCGGCACGTTCCGTTTCGTTCATGACGAATGAGCCCGAAGACGTGGAACTCAAGTCCGAGGCGGCTTTGCGGGAATACCGGCAAAAGCACTTGAAGGAGTTTGCGGCGCGCGCCGGCGCTCACTTCATCGTGTACGCGCACCACCTCGACGACCTGCTCGAGACCCGGCTGTTGCGCTTGATCCGCGGCACGGGCCCGTTCGGTTTGCGGAGTATGCAGTTGGCGCATGCCGGAAAAATGCGCCCGTTGCTGGAATGTTCGCGCGCCGAGATCGAAAGCTACGCAGCGCTTCGCGCCGTTCCGTTCTGCGAAGATCCTTCGAACAAAGAGACGGGCGCGCTTCGCAACTGGTTGAGGCAAACTTGGCTACCGCTGCTCGAAGCGAAAAATCCGGGCGCGGGCCGGGCGATGGCCCGTTCGCTCGAACTGCTTTGCCGAGAAGAGAAAAACGCGGTGGTCGAGCCGCTCGCCAATGTCGGCCTGCGGCGCGAAGATATTATTTCTCTTCCGGCCGCGGCGGCCGAGAAAAAAGTGGCGGAATATTTAAGATCGCTAGGCCTGAAGAACTACGGTCGTGCCCACGTGCGCGAAATCCTTAAACGCATGGACAGCCCCCGAAAAAATCCCACATTTCGAATGCTAGGCGTTGTCTTTCAGGTCACACCAGACCTTTTCTGGGCGAGTCGAGTTTGAGTGCCAAAGCCTGGCGTGATATTCTTTTTTTCTAAATCCGCTTTCGGAAAGGACGCCCGATGCGCTCTCCCTCAAAAACGATGACTCTCTGGGCACTGTTGATCGTGCTCGCCGTACTCTTTTTCCAGATGTACGAACGGCAAGCGAATCAAATGGTGCGCGATTTCAATTGGCCCAAATTTCTTCAGGCGGCGACCGACGGCCAAGTGGTTAAGGAATCGGTTAAAATCAATCAAAGCAACGCCGAATACGAAGGCCAGCTGAACGACGCCGGGCAAAAAGCTTTCGGCGGCAAACACTTTAAGTTTACCGGCTTCACCGACGAAGGTTCGCTGAAAAAACTCGACGAGCGTGGAATCGTGCCCTCGGCCGTAAGCTCCGACAACTCGTTCATGGCGGGGCTGTTGTTAAACTGGCTGCCGTTGATCATTATCGTCGGCATGTTCATGTTCTTCATGCGCCAGATCCAAGTCGGCGGTGGCAAAGCGATGCAGTTCGGTAAAAGCCGCGCGCGTCTTCTCACCGAAAACAAAAACAAAGTGACGTTCAAAGACGTCGCCGGCGTCGAAGAAGCCAAACAAGATCTGCGTGAGATCGTTGATTTCCTAAAAGATCCTAAAAAGTTCACGAAGCTCGGTGGCCGTATCCCGAAAGGCGTTTTGCTTGTCGGTCACCCCGGTACCGGTAAAACCTTGCTCGCCCGCGCAATTGCCGGCGAAGCCAACGTTCCGTTCTTCACGATCTCCGGCTCCGATTTCGTCGAAATGTTCGTGGGCGTGGGTGCTAGCCGGGTCCGCGATTTGTTCGAACAAGGTAAGAAAAGCGCGCCCTGTTTGATCTTCATCGATGAGATCGATGCGGTCGGACGTCATCGCGGCGCCGGTATGGGCGGCGGTCATGACGAGCGCGAACAAACGCTCAACCAATTGCTCGTTGAGATGGATGGATTCGAATCGAACGACGGCGTTATCCTGATCGCCGCGACGAATCGTCCCGACGTTCTCGATCCCGCGTTGTTGCGCCCGGGCCGTTTCGATCGCCGCGTGGTGGTCAATAAGCCCGATCTCAAAGGCCGGGAAGAAATCTTGAAAGTTCACACCCGCAAAACGCCCTTGGCGACCGACGTCGATCTCGAAAAGATCGCGCGCGGCACGCCCGGTTTCTCGGGTGCCGATCTCGAGAACTTAGTTAACGAAGGTGCTTTGCAAGCGGCCCGCGACAATAAAGCGCGCCTCGAAATGGAAGATTTCGAAAAAGCGAAAGACAAAGTCATCATGGGTTCGGAACGTAAGAGCATGGTCATCAGCGAAAAAGACAAGCGCTTGACGGCATACCACGAGGCGGGTCACGCCATCGTCGGCCGCTCGCTCGCGGGTCTCGATCCGATCCATAAGGTCACGATTATCCCGCGCGGCATGGCGCTGGGTTTGACGCAAACCTTGCCCGAAGAAGACACGCTGAATCTGTCGAAGTCGAAAGCGACCAACATGATCGCCTTCTTGTTCGGCGGCCGCGCGGCGGAAGAAATCGTGTTCGAAGATTACACGACCGGCGCCGGTAACGATATCGAGCGCGCGACCGATCTCGCACGCCGCATGGTTTGCGAGTGGGGGATGAGCGATAAGCTCGGGCCGTTGTCGTACCACAAGCACGAAGGTCCCGTGTTCTTGGGCATGAACCAAGCGCAACCGCGTGATTACTCTGATTCGAAAGCGCAAGAGATCGACAAAGAAGTTTTCGATCTCGTGCAAGGTGGCCATGACAAAGCCGTCGAAATTTTGAAGGCCAACATGACGGCGCTTCATAATATGGCGGGCGCACTTCTCGAATACGAAACGATCGATTCGGACGAAGTGAACCTCATGGTTCAGGGCGGATCGCTTGAAGAAGTGAAGAAGCTTCACGACTCTAAGAAAGAGGCGATCGAGAGCAATCGCAAACAAGTTCGCGAAAGCTCCGAGCGTGCCGAGAAAGACGCGAAGGATCGTAAAAAAGCCGGCGGCGGCAACGATCCCGTAGGTCAACCCGCTCCGGCGTAGTACATTATTATTTTGGGAATTTAGGCGGTACGTATGTTCAACACCCTGTGGGCGAATTGGAGTGGTCTATTTACGCAATTGCGCGTACATGACTTCGTCGATTTGTTTTTGGTGTGGTTGGTGGTGTACCGCATTCTGTTGCTCATTAAAAAATCCGGCGCGGTGCAGATTCTTTCCGGTCTCGGGATCCTCGCCATCGCGTACATGCTCTCGATTTTTTTCGAGCTGATTACGTTCAACTACATCTTAGAAAAATTCTTTTCGAACCTTTTCGTAATCGTCGTGATCTTGTTCCAGGGCGAGATCCGCCGCGCGCTCGCGCAAATCGGCAGCAATCCATTTTTATCCGGCGCTTCGCGCGTCGAAGAGACTCACATGATTGAGGAGTTGGCGAAGGGGCTGATCGCCTGCGCCCAGCGCGGGTACGGCGCGCTTATCGTTTTAGAACGCGAGATCTCCTTAGATTATTTTATCGAGGAAGGGCACGCGATTAACGCCGAGGTTTCCTCCGAGTTGATCGTAAGTATCTTCCACCCCTCGGCACCGCTGCACGACGGTGCGATGCTCGTTCGCAACGGCAAACTCGTTTCGGCCGGCTGTTTCTTGCCGCTTTCGAAGAATTCTTCGCTCGATAAAAATTTAGGCACCCGCCACCGCGCGGCCATCGGTTTAACCGAAGAAACCGACGCGTACGTTTTCGTCGTCAGCGAAGAGAATCGCTTCGTGGGCATGGCCCACTCGGGCAAATTGCAAATGGACGTCGATCATCACTTTATTCGCCAAACGCTTTACGAACTCTACGGTCTATCCAAGAGTTTTGAGAGGGCGCACGCGTGAGCACCGGCAAATACACGGACAATCTCAGTTACAAATTCGTCGCCTTCGGCGTGGCGGTCATCCTGTGGATGTCGATGCTCGGCCGCAAAGATTCGACGTTGATGAAAGATTTCGAACTGCAGGTGATCATGTCGCCGAGCCTCGAATTAGAAACGCAGATTCCGCAACTCGTTCGCGTGGAAGTCGCGGGCCCCCGGGTTGCGCTTAAGAAGATCAATCAGATTAGTCCCGTGTTCACCGTCGATCTCGCCAACGCCCGCGCGGGCCGCCAGGTCATAAAACTCAGCCGGGAAGGCTTGAATCTTCCGATTGGCGCGCGCATATTAACCATCGACCCGAGTGAATTCACCGTGGTGCTCAGACACAACGGAGCGCAGGAGGCTAGATAATGGCACGCCGACTTTTTGGTACCGACGGCATTCGCGGTACCGCCAACAAGTTCCCGATGACTCCCGAAATTGTGTTGAAGGTCGGCCAGGCGCTGGGTTTGATTTTGCGCAAGATCCCCCGTCGTTCAAATCACAAGCCGATGGTGTTGATCGGTAAAGACACGCGTCTATCGGGCTACATGGTTGAACAAGCTTTGGCTTCGGCGCTCAACTCGATGGGCGTCGGCGTTCAGCTGACGGGCCCGTTGCCCACGCCGGGCATCGGTTTTTTAGCGCGCAACATGCGCGTCGACGCGGGCGTGATCATCTCGGCTTCGCATAATCCTTACGACGACAACGGCATCAAAATCTTCGGCGCCGACGGCTTTAAAATTCCCGATTCGATGGAGCGTGAGATCGAGCGCATCGTCGAGGAAGAAGATATCAATCAGCATTTGGCCAAAGGCGACGCCATCGGCCGCACGCGAAGGATCGACGACGCCGCCGGCCGCTACATCGTTTACGCTAAAAATTCTTTTCCGCTGAACCTTTCGCTCGAAGGCATGCGCATCGTTTTGGATTGCGCGAACGGCGCGGCCTATAAAGTCGCGCCCGCCATCTTTTCGGAACTCGGCGCGGATTTGGTCGTCATCGGGGATGAACCGAACGGTTACAACGTGAACGACAAGTGCGGCGCCCTGCATCCCGAAAACTTGGCCGAGGCCGTCGTTCGCTACCGGGCCGACGTCGGGATCTCGCTCGACGGCGACGCCGACCGGGTCATCATGGCCGACGAACGCGGCTCGATCGTGAACGGTGACCACATCCTCGCCGTGTGCGCGATCCATCTTTCGAAAAAGAAAATGCTTAAGCAAAACACGATCGTCGCGACCCAAATGAGCAACGTCGGTCTAGATCACGCGATGAAGAAGCACGGCATCTACGTCGTGCGCACCGACGTCGGCGATAAAAACGTCGTCGAAGCGATGCGCCTGCAAGGCTACACGCTCGGCGGTGAGCAAAGCGGCCACATCATTCACCTCGATCACTCAACGACCGGTGACGGCTGCGTTGCCGCGCTCAATGTTTTGGCGGTGATGCGTGATGAACAAAAGAAACTTTCGGAGTTGAAAAACACGATGGAAGACGTCCCGCAAGTTCTCATCAACACGCGGGTCGGGCAGCGCAAAGAACTTTCGACCATCACCGGTTACGACAAACTTATCAAGGCCGCCGAAGGCAAGCTCAACGGCGAAGGCCGCTTATTCGTGCGTTTCTCCGGTACGGAACCCTTGATCCGCGTGTTAGTGGAAGGCCGCGATAAAGTTCAAATCGGGCAATTAGCCGAAGAAATTTCTAAATTCCTACAATCGGAATTGGCCTAAGCCGTGCGTCTCGCCACCGCGAAGCAAACCGCGCGGATCGATGAGTTGTGCCGGCAGGATTACGGACTAAGCGACGACCTCATGATGGAAGCCGCCGGCGTCTCGGCGGCCCGCGAAATCATGCAGACCTTCTTACCCGAACTTTCTAGGGGCGGCGTGGCCGTCGTCTGCGGTCCCGGGCACAACGGCGCTGATGGTTTGGTCGTGGCCCGCCATCTTCACTCGGCCGGTCACCGACGCTTGCGCGTTTTTATGGTCGCGCCCGGAGCCGCGAGGTCCGAGGCCTTTAGCACGCAGCTTGAACGCGTTGTTCGGCAAGGCATTCCGGTTACCGATCTCATTACCGATCCTTCAGAACTCCCGAAAATAAAGGGAGCCGCGCTGATCGTCGACGCGATCTTCGGTGTGGGATTGAACCGCGAAGTGACGGCGCCCTTCGCCGCTATCATCGACGTAATGAACGAAGCGGTTGCGCCTAAACTAAGTTTAGATACTCCGTCTGGCCTAAATTGTGACACGGGAATGACGATGGGCCGCGCCGTGCGCGCCGGCATGACGCTCACTTTCAGCTTAGCCAAACCGGGCTTCTTCGTGAGCGAGGGGCCGGCGCACGTGGGCCGTTTAAGAACGTTAGCCATCGGGCAACCGCGGAAAGTGCTGCTCGAGGAGGCCCGCACGCATTATCTTTTCGGTGAGAAACTCGCGCGGCGCAATCTACTTCCGCGCGCGGACCTTTCAAATAAGTCCGATCACGGGAAACTGCTCGTGCTCGCGGGCCGCGAAGGGTATTGGGGTGCCGGTCTCCTCGCGAGCGCGTCGGGATTTCGCGCCGGCGCAGGTTACGTTTACTGGGCCGGTTTCGAAGCGCCCTACGCCATGCTCAAAGAGCTGCCCGAAGTTCTCACCGGTAACATCGCCGATGAGAATCTTTGGCGTACATCATTTACCGCGGCGTGCGTGGGCCCGGGCTTGGGTGTCGGCGCCGCGACCGCGCAAGTCATCGAGAGGCTGCGTAGGATTAAAGATCTCCCGGTGGTCGTCGACGCCGACGCCATCACCGCGTGCGTTGAACACAAATTATTTCCGTTACCCGCGCATTGGATTCTCACGCCCCACGCGGGCGAACTGGCGCGGGTGCTTAAGATCAGCGCGGCGGAAATTGAGGGCGATCGTTTCCACGCCGCGAAGCTGGGCGCACGGATCGCCGGCTGCCACGTTTTGCTTAAAGGATTTCGCAGCGTGCTCGCGTATAAAGATCGTTGCGTCGTTATTCACTCTGGCAATTCAGCCCTGGCTAAGGCCGGAACCGGCGATGTACTCACGGGGATAATCGGTGGATTCCTTGCGCAAGGGCTTAAGCCATTGAAAGCCGCGGCGGCCGGGGCCTACCTGCACGGGCGAATGGCCGACGATTGGATTCGCGACGGAAAAGACAAAGCCGGGTTAACGGCTTCGGATCTCAAAGAGCTTTTGCCGCGAGCGCTCAAGCGCTTGCGTGATTAAAAGGAAAACTGAATCGGCTGATTGACCGGCAAACCGCAGATGGTGCCGGCGGTAGTTGCGCTAACCACGCCCGTGGTTACGAAATTGGCCGTATTGAAAACGCCGTTGGCGGTCAAAGTGCTCGCGGTGGCGATCGCGCAGTTGACCGAATTGGTTCCGACCGCGACGGACAAGTTGCCTACGGTATTGCCCGCACCTTGCGTGGTGAACGAAACTTTTTGCAGAGCCAAATTGATGTTGGCGGCGCCCGTGCCGGTGACCGAAGCGAGCGAAACCGTTCCGTTTAATTTAATGGTCGTCCCCGCAACCGAGATTTCACAATTGGTCAGCGTGACCGAGCCTGAACCGGTTTGCAGGTTGGCGGTCGGCGCGCCGATCGTGCCGCCGATGCCTAAGTTTCCGGCGCCGCTTAAATTCGCCGTACCGCCGACGGGACAGTTCAACAAACTCGCCGATGATTGTTGGCCCGCGCTGAAGTCGCCGATGGGAAGTCCGCTCAAACTATTAAATAGATCCGATACGACCTGACCTAAAAGATTCGCGATCGCGCCGGCCTGCGCGGCGCTTAGCTGCGGCAAAGCTCCGCCACCACCCGTACCGCCGCCCGTGGAAGCGGCGGATTGACTCGCGGCTGCCTTTGAAGAATTAGATGATTTGCCGCACGCGGTGATGGAAAGAGCGAGCGAGATCGAAAGAGCGGTGATCGTTAGTTTTTGCAAAGTGCCTCCGTATACAAAGATGATTTTGCATACGGCATTCCAGCCGCGGGACACCGAGGCCCGCCCAAGCTATGCATTCTTTGAACAGCTGCGTATCAGAAAGGCTGTCTCGATTTGATACGGGTGTTCTTAACCTAGGCGGCGGGCCCTCATTTTAAGGCCGGTTGAGCGGGGCCGGAGGTTGCAATGGTAGAGACCATGAGTTTTCCCCGGCTTCTCTATATATCATCGCTACTCTTGGGCCTCGCGGCTTCCCAGGTCTACGCGGCGCCCAGGTCCGAAATCGTGCAGGGCGGTGGCCCCTCGCCGGAGGCCACCATGGACTACACCCAATTGTTCAACGGGCCGATCCCGAAAATTTCGGACGGCGAAAAGATTTACGCCAACAAAGGCGGAACTAAGGCGTGTCGCAAAGTGTTCGGCGCACTTCGCCGGGCGACGGTCCAAAGACGGCCGGCGGCCTCGAGCGCGGTGATCGTCGCTAAAGCCTTACGCGCCGGTATCAAAGCCGAGCACATCAAGCGAACGCTCGCGACCTACCTGGCGAACCGGGACGCCATTCCGAACCAAAGGTTTATCTCCGTTATTGATTTCAATAAAGCTTCGAAAGAAAAGCGGCTCTACACTATTGATTTATCGGACGGTACGGTTCGCAAATTTCACGTTACCGGCGGCGCCGGTTCCGACCCGAACCGCGATGGCAAGATGACCCACTTTTCAAATCGCGACAACACGCACGCTTCGTCGGTCGGCTGCGCGCTCGCGGCCGGGGAGTACTACGGCGGCAAACGCGGCACCCGAAAGTCTTTGATGCTGCATGGTTTTGAAAAGACGAACGACAACATGTGCAATCGCTCGGTCGTCGTTCACGGCGCCGATTACGCCGGGGGCACGCCCGGGGCCAGCTGGGGTTGCCCGGCCGTTAAACCCGAGGACTTAGGCGAGTTCATCGATAGCATCGGGGGCGGAGGTTTGATTTGCTCTTACAAAGACGGGGAGCTAAAAGAAGCCCCGGTAGTGAAGAAGAAACTTAAACGCAGGAGTAGCCGTGCACGCCGCCGTTAAAAGTTTGTTTATGTTTAGCATGATCGCAATTGCTCTTGCGATCGCGCCGCTAACGGCGTCGGCCGGTACCTGTTACCGCACGAACGCCGGCGGCACCGCCGCGAATTTCGAGATCACCGTACTTTGGAGCGGCGTCGATGACGTCATGGACCAGATCGAAGTGTCGTCCTCAGGAGTCAAAGCGGTCTCGGATTTAAACTGCACGGTTAAGCCGCCTTACCGTTGCACGCTAAGCGACGACGGCGGGCAGGTCCGCGTTCTTTTCGATGGCGACCGGATGAAGGTCGTCGCCGGACCCTTCGACATTTCATCTAACGAAGACAAAAGCTTGCGGCTCTCGGTAGGGGGCCATTCATCGCGCGTCGTGCATGACTTGTCGCCCGTCGCGCCGGTAGAGTGTGAGAAAGCTTTCCCTGAGCGACAAGCGATAAAAATCTTCTAACGACGATGAGTAACAAATGGATTTAAGATGGACCTGACCTTCACGAGTCGCGCCGAGCTTGAAGCGTGGACTAAAGCGCGCGCCTCGGAGTTGCGCCGGCCCTGTCTGGTGTTGCTCGACGGAAATTTAGGCGCGGGCAAAACGCAAATGGTGCGCTGGTTCTGCGAAGAACTCGGCATTGAAGATGCGGCCTCGCCCACCTTTACGATTCATAATGAATACGCGACCGCGAACGGTCCCGTCGATCACGTCGATCTCTACCGCGTGAAGTCCGATGATGACTTAGAAGCGAGCGGTTTTTGGGATCTGCTTTCGAAGCCGCAGGCTCTATTGTTTGTCGAGTGGGCCGACCGGTTACCCGAGGATGTCTGGCCGGCGGAATGGACGCGCGTGCGTATCAGGCTTGAAAAAACCGGTACGGAAGAAGAGCGTAGTTTGTCCTGGAATTTATTGAAGGCCGTTACGAAGTCTTAGACCAGGCGGGGCCCATGGTATTCATGAGCCGCTCGGTCATTTCGAGCGCAAAGTTCAATGAGTCCATCTTCTGGTTTTCTTCGCTACCGAAGGCAACCACGATGCCCCACAAAAAATTGTCGAAGCGTACGGGCACCGCGGTCACGCAGACCGGCAGATGCTCCAGGCCTAAATGCAAAAAGAATTCGTGGTGCGCGGGCGAGTCCACTAAATAACCGTGGTACGGCAAAGTCGTTTTGGCGACGATGCGCATGAACGTGGGGTACGAAAGGTTGACCGTCGTTTTTGAAGCGTCGGCGTTCGGGCTTAGATCGCTGTCCCATTGGAAGAGTTGCGCGTTCTGACCGTCGAATCTCATGATCAAAGAAGCCGAGTAGCGTGTTCGCAAACTGGTAAACAAGTTTTGTATTTCACGGGCTTCGTCGGGCTGGAGCGCTTCCGCCTTAGCCGGATTCGGATTTTTCTTGATGGCCAGCGGCTCGGGTCTCGGAAAAGACGACGGGGGCGGGGGCGTGTAAACGGGAACGGGTGCCGGCGCGGGAATCGGGCTTGCCACCGGCGCGGGCGCGACGGGGGCTTGGGCCACGACGGGCACGACCGGTACGACCGGCGTTTGGGCCCGGACGGGTGCGGCGACAACGGGCGGAACAATTTTAAGTTCCGGCTTCGGCGCGTTTTTTTGAACGGGCGCGGGCGCAGGCGTCGGGCTCGGCGCGGGCCGTGCGAACGGGTCTTCCTCTTCCGCGGCGGCTCCGGCGGCAAAAGTTTTGACTACCGTTTCGGGGCCGATATTGAAGGTCAGATTATCTAAATCCAAAACGAAAGGTGCCGGTGAAACCGCGAAGCCGTTCGGCAGTTCACTCTCTACACCGGGGACCGGGGGTGGTCCGTCGTGTTGCTCCGACGAGCCTTCCGCACCAGGGCCGCTGAAGACTTCGCGCATCGCGCGGGGATCGGCGAGAACGTAGCGGACTTCGGGCGACTCGGGTTCTTGGGGTGGCTCAACGCACGCGATGTACGTGACGTTTTCCCAACGACCGACGGGGAAAAACCACGGTTGCCAATCACCGGTCAATTTATCTTGCTCGAGTTGCGCGGGATCAAAAGCACTTTGGAAGAAGTTAGCCTGGAGGATCGGTAGCTCGAATCGGCTTTGCGCAAAACGCATGTATTCGCCGTAGTCGACGAGGCCTCGCTCTAAGCAAAAAACCAAGATGGGCGTAAGCTCGGGGGCTTGCGAACTCCACTCGGAGAGCAAATCGGGATTAATATTAAGGGCTTCCACCCAGGTCTGCTGATCATCCATTTGTGTCTCTACTTCTCGGTATTTATCCCCGCTTGATTGAGCGGAGCGAGCTGAACCTGGACCTTAAGCCAGCGGCCAGGCGGGCATTGAGGCTGGGCGTCATGTGTGTTATGACCCGGCCTATGTCTAGCGCCGTCTACTTTGATCACAACGCCACCACACCGGTGCATCCCGAAATCCTAGCTAAGGTGCCGGAATGGCTTACGTCTTGGGGTAACCCGAGCTCCATCCACGCGTTCGGCCGCGGACCAAAGTCCGTATTGCGCGAGGCGCGGCAAAAAATCGCGGATCTCGCGGGCGTGCAGCCTCTCGAATTGATACTGACCGCCGGCGGCAGTGAGGCCAACAATCTTGCGTTCAAAGGTTTGACGACTAAACGGAAACACTTTGTCGTCTCGGCCGTCGAACATCCGAGCGTGATCAAAACGGCCCTGTGGTTGCGTGCGCAAGGTTGCCGCGTCGACTTCGTAAACGTTAACCGCGAAGGGCAGATCGATTTAGCGCAACTCGAAACGCTCATCACCGAAGAAACAGCGCTGGTTTCCGTCATGCTCGCGAACAACGAAACGGGTCACATTTTTCCGATCAAAAAAATTGCGGAGCTGGCTCACGCGAAGGGCGCGCTCATGCATTGCGATGCCGTGCAGGCGGTCGGAAAAATAGAATTCAATTTACGCGAACTCGGCGTCGACCTCGCTTCGTTTTCGGGTCACAAATTTTACGCGCTCAAGGGCTGCGGCGTTCTTTACGCACGTAAGGGCGTCACCGTAGATCCGCTGATCCACGGCGGCGCGCAGGAGCGGGGCCGTCGCGCCGGTACCGAGAATTTGCTCAGCGTCGCCTCGTTCGGTTACATGTGCGGCAAAAAATCGGAGATCCCTCAGCAAGCCGCACGCACGCGGGAGTTGCGCGATCACATGGAAAAGCGCATCCTCGCCGAGATTGCGGGCAGCGAAGTCACCGGTCCACGCAGCGAACGTTTACCGAATACGTCGTCCATGTGTTTGGCCGGCGTCGACGGCGAAACCCTGTTGATGAATTTGGACGTCGGCGGTTTCGGCGTCAGCACCGGCGCGGCTTGCAGCTCGGGTAATCCCGAACCCTCGCCCACGTTGTTGGCCATGGGCCTTAGCCGCGAAGAAGCGCAATCTTCCCTGCGTTTAAGTTTAGGTTGGGAAAACACTAAAGAGGACGTCGATCGTTTCGTTGATGAGTTGATTAAGGTCGTCGCGCGTTTGAGAAGTTTTGAGCAGAAGGTTGGTTATGGAATATAATTTTGGATCTAGTAAAAAAGGCCGCGTTCTCGTCGCGATGAGCGGCGGCGTTGATTCTTCCGTCGCGGCGGCTTTGCTGGTGGAACAAGGCTACGACGTCATCGGCGCGACGATGCAAGTCTGGGATTACTCGCAAGACGCCTGCGATATTCAGGAAGGCAACGGCACCTGCTGTTCATCGACCGACGTCGACGACGCGCGCGCCGTGGCGGACAAGCTCGGCATTCCCTTTTACGTCATCAATTGCGAAGCGAAGTTTCAGGCCTACGTCATCGACGATTTCGTCGGTTCATACCTCGAAGGCCGCACGCCCATCCCGTGCTCGAACTGCAACACGTACTTGAAGTTCGATCACTTAGTGCAAAAAATGAAAGAGCTGAATTGCGACTACATCGCGACGGGCCACTACGCCCGCATCGAACAATCGGGCGGCGAACCGCAGTTAATTTCTTCGACCGACGATTGGAAAGATCAAACTTATTTCCTGTTCACGTTGAACCGCGAAATCCTGAATCACATTCTGTTTCCCGTCGGGCACTTGAAAAAACCCGAAGTTCGGCAAATCGCCGAATCGCGCGGCCTCGGCGTCGCGAAGAAAAAAGATTCGACCGGCATTTGCTTCATCGGCAAGGGCGGCTACTCGCAATTCATCGAGGACCGCGTCGCTAAAGATTTGCTCCGCCCCGGTGAATTGCGCATGTATCCGAACGGTGAGTCGCTGGGCCGCCACGAGGGCATCCATCACTTTACTTACGGTCAACGTAAAGGTTTGGGCATCGCGACCGGCTCGCCGCTTTACGTGGTGAAGATCGACGCCGCCACCAATACCGTTTGGCTCGGCGACGAGCGGGCTTTGTATTCAAAAACTTTGACGCTCAAGCGTAGCAACTGGTTGTCGGACGTTAAAACGGGCGAGGAATACTCGGTCAAAATCCGCTTCCAACACAAAGGCGCCGCGGCCAAGGTCATGTCGCACGACGGGGACTCGGTCGAGCTTGAATTCACCGAACCGCAACGCGCGATCACGCCCGGGCAAGCCGCCGTTTTTTATCGCGAAAAACAGCTCGTCGGGGGCGGATGGATCGTTTAAATCCTCTGTCTTTTAAGATTCACACGTACGGTTGTAAGGTGAACACCTACGACTCGGGCCTGTTACAGCAACGGCTGACGGGGCAAGGCTTTAAACTTTCAAGCGATCCGCGCATTCATATTCTGAACACCTGCGCGGTGACCAAAGAGGCCACGCGCGAAGCCGTAAAGATGTCGCGCCGTTTGAAAACGAAAGACCCGCACGCGCTCGTGGTCGTTACGGGCTGCGCCGCCCAGGTCGACACCGAAGAATTCACGCACGTGCCGGGCATCGATCTGGTCGTCGCGAATTCGCATAAAGGCCAGCTCGAGGAATTGATCCACAAATATTACCGCGGCGAACTTCGCGAACGTATCCACAAGTCGAATATCTTTAAAAAAGAAGATCTCGAAGCGGGCGGCGGCGTCGAAGCGGGACACACGCGCTCGTTTTTAAAAATTCAAGACGGTTGCAATTCTTTTTGCACGTTTTGCGTGATCCCTTTCGCGCGCGGGAAATCGCGCAGTTTGCCCGTCGCGCAGATCGTCCGCCGGGTTCAGGAGCTCTCAAGTTCGGGGCACAAAGAAGTCGTGCTCACGGGCGTGCACATCGCCGATTACCGCGATGGTCAATCGGTGCTCGAAGATTTGGTCGAAAGCATTCTTATTGAAACCGGTATGGAGCGCATTCGGCTCTCAAGCTTAGAGCCCGGCGAAGTTTCCGAACGCTTACTCAAACTTTATGAAAACCCGCGCATGTGCCCGCATTTTCACATGAGCATCCAGTCCGCGAATAGCAAGGTGCTCCTCGAAATGAAGCGGCAATACGACGCGGAAGCGGTCGAGCGTTCGTTGCACGAGATCGCGGCAAAGGTTCCCGGGAGTTTCGTGGGCATGGACGTCATCGCCGGCTTTCCCGGCGAGAGTGAAGATGAATTTCTCGATTCGCTTGAGCGCTTGAAGCGCACGCCGTGGACACGGCTACACGTCTTTCCCTACAGCCAACGGCCGGGCACTTTCGCGACCCGCCGCTCGGACCAAACGGACGCATTGTTGATTAAGAAACGCGCCCAGATGTTGCGCGAGCTTAGTGAACAGCGCTGGGCGGAGCAGGCGCGGGCGCAAATCGGAACGCTCAAGACGGGGCTTGCGCTGAACGACGGACGGCTTTTGACCCGCGACTATTGGACGATCGCGCCGCTGGCTACGCCCGCGAAAGCAAATCAAGAGCACCAAATACGCATTGAAGGCGTTGAGGGCTCATTTCTTAAGGCCTTCGCCGTTGACGCATCGCCGCTTTAGGGCTATAGCTTCGGCCTTGTTGGGCTTAGAAGCCCGGGATGACCTAATAAATGTTTAAAGATCTTGAAGCCCAGCTTGGGCATCAATTCATTCAAACCGATCTCTTGCGTACGGCGCTGACCCATCGCAGTTATCACTTCGAAAACCGCACGAAAAGCGGCGGTCACTTCGAACGCCTGGAATTCTTAGGCGACGCCGTTCTCGATTTAGTTTTAAGTGAAGCTTTAATGAGCCGTTTCCCCGACGTCGACGAGGGCAGCTTGTCCAAATGGCGTGCGTCGTTGGTGAATGAATCTACGCTCGGCGAAATCGCGCGCGACATGAACCTCGGCAAATATCTGTACCTCGGTAAAAGCGAAGAGCTGGGTCGCGAAAACGCGCGCCCGCGTTTGCTCGCCAGCGCGCTCGAAGCTTTGCTCGCCGCGGTTTACCTCGACGGTGGGCTCGATCCCGCGCGCAGCATGATCGGGCGTTTGTTCGCCGGTCGCCTAAGCCAGCTCGACGGCACCAATCAGTACGCCACCGATTTTAAAACCCGCTTACAAGAGTGGTCACAAAAAAACCTGCACACCGTTCCGGAGTACCGTTTGCTTTCAAGCCAAGGTCCCGAACACGCTAAAATCTTTCGTTACGAAGTCCTATTGTCCGGTAAAAAAATGGGCTGCGGTGAAGGCAATTCCCGCAAAGCCGCCGAACAAGATGCCGCTCGCAGCGCCCTAGGCTCGATCGACAATCGCACCCTTGGCGCGATCGACAATAAGTCCGGCAGCAAAAAAACATCATACGCCCCGGGCACCACGCCCTCGGATAGATCAGGAGAATTGCAATGACATCGGGATCCCCCAAAAATTACCGCGCCGGCTTCGTCGGCCTGATCGGGCTCCCGAATTCGGGTAAAAGCACGCTGATGAACTCGCTCGTCGGCGAAAAAGTTTCGATCGTCACCGCAAAACCGCAAACGACCCGGCGCCGCGTGCTCGGCCTCGTCAGCGGCGAAGATTTCCAAGTCGTGTTCGTTGACGCACCCGGGGTGGTGAACGCGAAGTCGGGTTTGAACATGTTCCTGGCCGAAGAAGCTCGCGACGTGATTTCCGAAAGCGACGTTTTGGTCGCGGTCTTAAACATCGACGAAAAATCGCCCGAACAACTCGAACAAATTCTGACCCTCGTCAAAGAGAGCGGCAAACCCTGGATCGGCTTGATCCACAAGGTAGATTTGCCCGAATTGCACCGCCCGCAAATCTTGCGCGATAAGCTCTCGCTGCTGAACGTGCCCGTGATCCAAGGCTCCGCGCTGACCGAGGCCGAAGGTTTAAAAGAAACTTTGCTCAAAACTCTAAAGCCGCTTTTGCCCGAGGCGAAGGGTCCGATGTACGACGAAGAGTTGTACACGCTCAGCACCACGCGTGAACTCTGCGCGGAAATTATTCGCGAAAAATGCTTCGAGACTTTGCATCAAGAAGTTCCCTTCGGTTTGGCCGTAAAAATTTTGAAATTCGACGAAGAGTCCCCGGTAATCAAAATCCATTCCGAGATTTTAGTTTCCAAAGAAAATCATCGCCCGATCGTCATCGGGGCGGGGGGCGCGGCGATCAAAAAGATCGGCAGCGAAGCCCGCAAAGAAATTGAAAAGTTACTGGGCGAAAAAGTTTATTTGGATCTCCAGGTGCAGAGCAAACTCGACTGGCAAAGAAATCGCGGCATCATGAAGGAGCTCGGGTATGTCCTCAAGAATTAAACGGGTCGCGCTGGTCGGCCGCCCGAACGTCGGTAAATCGACGCTTTTTAACCGCCTGACCCGCAGCCGCAAGGCTGTCGTCAAAGATGAACGGGGAGTCACGCGCGATATTCAAATGGAAACCACCGAGTGGTGGGGCAAGTCGTTTGAAGTCGTCGACACCGGGGGCCTAAGCGACGACAAAGAAGGTTTTACCCCGCTCATCCGTCAGCAAGTGGTCGACTTTTTAGGTTCAACCGACATGGTGATCTTTATCGTCGATGGCCGTGACGGAATTTTACACGAAGACCGCGACGCTTTCCGCATCGTGAAGGCTTCGGGTAAACCGCATTTGCTTGTCGTTAATAAATGCGACCGCACGATCGAGGCGTCTAATTACCTTCCGGATTTTTACGAACTAGATGATTCACCCATGCCCGCCGCGTTCGAACAGGATTTCGGCATCGATACCTTAGTCGAATGGATCATCGCCAACATGGGCGACGAAGAAGTTACGCCACGCGAAGGTTTCCGTATTTGCGTCATCGGAAAACCCAACGCCGGTAAAAGCTCGATCATCAACCGTCTGCTCGGGCAAGACCGCATGCTCGTTTCGCCCACCGCGGGCACGACCGTCGATTCGATCGAAACGCCGTTCGACCTAAACGGCCAGCAGTACATCTTGGTCGATACCGCCGGTTTGCGCCGTAAAGGTTTGCAAAAAGACGGGGTCGAGATTCTCTCGGGCTTCAAATCGCGCGACGCAATTCACGAGGCCGACCTGGTTCTCCTCGTCATCGATTCCGAAGTGGGCCCGTCGAACCAAGATTCGCGACTCATCGAATTTTGCGTCGATCGTCACAAAGCCATCATCTTGGTGGCGAACAAATCCGATCTAGCCAAGAAACAACACGAAGATTTCCGCGCCTGGTTTCGCGAGCGCGTCGCGTTCGAGTTCCACTTTTTCGCCGATATCCCGACGGTCTTCACCAGCGCCAAGACCGGCGCGGGGCTCGACAGTTTGTTCAGCATGATCGAAGACGTGCGCGAAAAACTCGCGATTCGCATCTCAACTTCAAAGCTCAACAAGTTCTTTACCGACGTCATCAAGATGGCGCCGGCCCCGGTTTACGGCGTGCACGACGTGAAGTTTTACTACCTCACGCAAACGCAGCAATCGCCGCCCAGCTTCATCGCGTTCGCCAATCACCCCGAAGGTGTGACGCCCGCGTACCGCCGGTTCCTAACGAAGAAGATCCAGGAAAACTGGAACCTCAAGGGGATCCCGTTAAGAATTTTCGTGATGGAGAAGCACTAAGTCCATGCCCCACCAGAAGGTCCCGGTCTTCGGCACGCGTTTAGGTTTTTATCTCGCGGCGATCGGCTCGGCCTTCGGACTCGGTAATCTTTGGCGCTTTCCCTACGTCGTGACCGACAACGGGGGCGGCGCGTTCGTTCTGCTTTATTTATTTTTCGTGTTCCTGCTCGGCATGCCGTTCCTTATCGCAGAGCTTACGCTCGGTAAAATCTCACGATCTTCTTTAAGTCCCGCGTTGGCCAAGCTCGCCGGCAATCGCTATCAAGTGCGCGAGATGCGAGAGGTCGCCGTCATTCCCGGTTGGGTCAGTTGGTGTTTGCGTCACTTGAGTTGGATGAGTCTCTTGATCACGGTCGTCGTGCTTGCGTACTACGCGGTGATCAGCGGCTGGGTGCTGCATTTTTTCATGCAGCTGTTGGTGGCGTTGGTCGACCCGGCGTCGTTCCAACCCGAGAACGCTTTGCGCGTGCTTTTAAAAAACGGTTGGCTGCAGGTGGCGTTGACCAGCGTTCACTTGCTGGTCGTGGCCGTGATCGTCGCTAAGGATCTTGAACTTGGTTTGGAAAAGTGGGTCGGCTACTGTATGCCGGCCTTCGTGCTTTTGTTGCTGGCGCTCGCCGTGCAAAGCGTGCAACTGCCGTCGAGCCCCGAGGCCTTACGCTTTTTATTTTACCCTGACTTTTCTAAGTTAACGTTAGCTTCGCCGGGTCAAGCGCTCGGGCATGTGTTCTTCACGCTCTCGGTCGGGTTCGGCAGCATGGTGACCTTCGGTTCGTACCTGCGCGAAAAAGCTTTTATCCCGATGGCGGGCTTCCGGGTTTGTACGCTCGATTCGATGATCTCGCTTTGGGCGGGTGTCATGATTTTCCCGCTCGTGATTTACGGTAGTGCGGGTTTTAACGGGCCGCAGTTGTTGTTCCAAACGGTTCCGCGCTTGGTGAAAGAGCTTCCGAACGGAAATTGGTTCGGCGTCGGCTTTTTTCTTTGTCTTTACCTGGCTTCGCTCGGCGCGAGCATCGGTTTATTCGAAACGGTCGTGGCTAATATGCGCGAAGTGCGCCGGATCCCGCGGGCGCGCGGGGCCGCGCTGGCGGCCCTTCTTTGCTTCGTCATCGCGGTCGGCCCGGCGCTCTCGAGTAGCGTGCTCAGCGACGTGAAGATCGGCAAGCGCGGCCTGCTCGAATTTCTGGACGGCGCGCTCATCAATTGGTTTTTGC
The DNA here is from genome assembly GCA_947444305.1 of Pseudobdellovibrionaceae bacterium. Taxonomy (GTDB): domain Bacteria; phylum Bdellovibrionota; class Bdellovibrionia; order Bdellovibrionales; family UBA1609; genus JALHOQ01. Next base: position 269,625 of record CANEZP010000001.1, read on the forward strand.
CGATCTCGGCCTTATTGATCACGCAGGTCGTCTGTTGGCTTTTGAAAAAAGATTTAGTCATGGCCGAATTCGTCGATCCGAATTCACCCGGCAGCGAAAAGATCTACCGGCATTGGCTTTTTATTTTGCGTTACCTCGCGGGCCCGATCGTCGCGATCGCGCTGCTGTTGCAATTCATCGCTTTATTTTAGCTTCAGATTTTTTTAAGAAGTAGCGGGGATGCGGCTCGGGCGCTTCTGCTCGGCTTTTTTCGCCGCTTTGGCTTCGGCGTCGATCTCAGAATAAAATTCGACGTAGTACTTCATGACGTGGCTCGGGTAATCCTTCGGCCAAATCTTTTCCGCCAGCGCTTCGTTCACGTTGCGCGCGCCCATATTGTAGGCGGCGAGGTAAAGCTGCGCGTGCGAATCAAATTTGCCGCGCAAGTGGTGTAAGAACGCGGTTCCGATACGTACGTTTTGGACCGGATCGAGCAGCGATTTGTCGCCCTTATATTTCAAGCCGTACATCTTGGCGATCCATTCTCCCGTTGCGGGACGGATCTGCATTAAACCGATTTCGTCTAGTTTGCCGAGCATCGCGGGATTGAAACTGCTCTCGCCCTGGATGACCGACATGATGAACACGGGATCGAAGCCGTAGCGTTGGCTTTCGTCGATGATGGCCTGCGCGAGTTGTTCGTGCTTTTTACGGAATTTCTTCGGCAGGCGGGTCTTCGTCCACTCGTAAACGCGTGCGTTGATCTTCTTTACTTTTTCGCCGGAACGAACGGCGCTCGTCGGATAGTATTTGCCCAACAGTTCACGGGCGTGATCCAGGCGGACTTCACGTTGTATCACGCCGGCGGGTTTGCGGCGGCTCTTGTCTTTCCCGGCGTCGACGTTGGCGTGGACTTGCACGGTAAACAGAGCGGCGGAAAGAGCGGCGAATAGCGTGATGAAGCGCGTTCGGAACGGTACGGCCGAGCAAAAAGCCGGTATCGAATTGAGACGAGTTTCAAGTTCACGCATACCTTTGAGTAGTGCAAAGGCACGCCCGTTGAAACACGGGCTAAGTTACTGAAGTATGTGCGTGAAAATGGCGAACTAACAGACAGTGTATGGCGGGCTAGACAGTCTAAAAATTGACCCCGAGCACGCCGAGCATCGTGTACGTATCGCCGTTCGGGTATTTGCCCGTGGCTTCGTTGTCTTTAAACCGGATTTGGGTGTTCTCATTTTGGAAATTGACCATCTGGTACATGAGCTGGCCGCCGAAATACATCTTGTTTCTGAGCAGTGGAAGCTCGATGCCCACGCCGGCGTCGAAGCCCATCGCGCCTTCTTTACCAAAACCCTGAACGCCCGCGAGATTCGTCGTGCGGTCCACGCGCGTGAAGCCCGCGATGATGTACGGATTAAATTTAGCGAGACCCTTCGTTACGTTTTGCGTGTTCAGGTAGTACTTCATGTCGATGCCGAACGACGTAATGCCCACGTTTCCGGTTTGGCGAATACCGCTCGAGGCCGACTTGATTTGGAATTTATGATCACTCGTTAAAAAGCTGAATTGCAGGGCGAAACGCAGATCGAAGAAGTAGGCGAGGTATAAACCAAAACCGGGCGAAGTTTGGTAGAGCGAGCCCATTCCGCCGGTGAAGCCACGTAAGCCACCCATGAAACCCACGGTGACGAAGCGACCGTTACGGAAGAAGTTGATGTCGGCTTCTTCCTCCTGAGCCTCGTCGAACTCCGAGTAGTCCGCGAAGGGATCGTAAGTGTCATCGGCATCAAACTGCGCCAAGCGGTATTGCGAATCGGGCGGCTCCGAAGGGCCGCTAAGATTGAACTCGCCGGCACGCGCGGGCAGGGCCGCGGTCAGGCCTAAAAGGACTACAAAGCTTGCGATTTTATTAAGCAGACTTACATTCATGTTTTTCACCCTCGGCCCGATCTTAAATTAAGCCATACTTTGCCCCTGAGTTCCAAATGGAAACGTCGGCGTATCGTCCTGAGACGGGGCACATTACGTTGAATTCTCCTCCTCGCTTTGGTAGTTAGACCTCATTCGAACTTATCCCTCACGCTTTCCAATTTTAGGAGGCCAGTTTGGCCATCGATTATAAGCAATCGGGCGTTGACGTCGAGGCGGGTGACGCCCTCGTAGATTGGCTCAAAGCGACCGCGCCGGCCCGCTGGCCCCACCAAGACAAATTGGTCGAGGGCATCGGTGGTTTCGCCGCCCTTTTCCGCGCCGACTTCAAAGAATACCGCGAGCCTTGCCTGGTTAGTTGCACCGACGGTGTGGGCACTAAAATCAAAGTGGCCGTTCATTTCGAAAGTTACCGCGAAGTCGCGCAAGATCTGGTCGCGATGTGCGTCAACGACATGGTTTGCTCCGGCGCTAAACCTTTGTTCTTTTTGGATTATTACGCATCGGGCCGTCTTCGCTTGGACGCCGCGAAGGATTTCTTAGCCGGGGTCCAGGCCGCCTGCATCGAGAGTGATTGCGCGCTCATCGGAGGCGAAACCGCCGAGATGCCCGGCGTTTACGACGGCAATGACTTCGACTGCGCGGGCTTTTCGGTCGGCGTGGTCGATCGTCCCGAAGTTCTGGGCCGCCAGCGCGTGAAGCCAGGCATGAAGTTGCTGGCCATTGCGGCCTCGGGATTTCATTCGAATGGTTTTTCTCTTCTCAGAAAAGTATTTGCCGAAGACATGGACGCTTGGCGCGAGCAATTACTCAAGCCCACCGCCCTCTACGTCAAATTGGTGCACGCGGCGGTCAAAGCCGGCGGCGTCAACGCGATCGCGCACATTACCGGCGGCGGCATGGACAACGTACCCCGCGCGTTACCCGAAGGTTGCGCCGCACGTTTGAACGCTTGGCCCGTGCCCCCGCAATTTCTTGAAGTTAAAAAACGCAGCGGCATGAGCTGGGCTTCGATGCTCACGACATTGAACTGCGGCGTCGGCATGGTTTGGGTCGTTGACGAATCCGCGGTCGAACAATTGATTCGCGTCGCGGGCGAGCAGGGCCACCGCGCTTGGGAATTAGGCGACGTTCTGGCCGGCGAGGGTGAGTCCTCGTGGCACCTCGCCGATCCGAAGTGGGAAGGTCTCGACACTTGAGCGATACGTGGTCCGTCAACATGATCAGCGCGTACGGCCGGGGCGAGACCCTCGCCCTCGCGTTGCAGGACATCGGCTTCGACGTTCAGATTATGGATTTCACCGAAGCCCTCGGGCCGGAGTTTGAGCGCGGGGTCGGGCCTTTTCCGGTCGCTTCGACGGCGTTCATCCCTAAACAAGAATCGTTTTTAAGCGAAGTCCGGCCGTTAAAGCGCGGCATCACCTTCTGGCTTCCCGACGGACCGCTGGAATTATCCGGTCCAATGAGTGATTTCTTCGCCGGCCGCGATCCCGCGATTAAGCATCTGCGCACTTCGCCGGGGCCTGATTTTGCTTCCGACTGGCTTCGCCGCTTCATGAAGATGTGGACCTCACCTTACCACTGGGACGCCTGGCAAGCTTCGGTCCCGCCGGTGACTTTTCCTTACGCCGATAAAATCGGCTTAGTGCCCCCCACCAAAGAAGCGCGCGTGATGGGTTTCGAGCGTTTCCAGACTCTAGGAAATAAATATTTCGGCGCGGCGATCTTGCGTGATGTGCAGTTTGAAAATTCACGCATCCTCGAATTAGAAGTCGAAAGCGGACGCCGCGAGGCTTACCGTTCGCCGCAATGGATCTGGTGTTTGTCTTCCGACGAAACCGACCGCGTCGGCGTCGAAGTGGCGCAAAGCCTGTTCCACGATAAAATCCGCCGGCCCGAGTGGCGCTGGATTTCCTTCCAGGGCCGTTGCGATCGCGGGCCGTGGTCTTCGGGTTTTCCTGAGTACACCGTCATGCTTAACGATCTGCATTTGCCGTGGGCCTACGCCAACATGATGGTGTTGCGCTGGACCGAAAGCGACGTTTTTCAAGTCTGGATGAAAGTTCCGGCAAGCGCCTGCTTCAAAGAAGAGCGCCGCTTTGAGTGGGCCGAAGAAGCCCGCGCGCATCTGGTGAAACGTTTGCCGCTCGCCGGTTGGACCCTTGAACATACCGCTTGGTCGGTATGCCCGCATTCGTGCGTTTACGATTTATCCGTTCAAGAAGACAGCATCCCCGGTTGGAAAAACTGGGATTGGATCGCGCCCGAAACTTTGGCGCGTTTAGATATTTCCGCACGCCTCGAGCGTGAAGCCGCCGCTTACCAACGTTTGGTGAGTTGGCGCGCGGACCAAATGAAAAAACAAGGAGCCCGCCGTGATCAGCCGTTACACACGCCCTGAAATGGGTGACCTCTGGTCACAAGAAGAGCGCTTCCAGTGCTTGCTCGACGTCGAGCTCGCGGTGGCCAAAGCGCAAGCCTCGCTCAAGATCATTCCCGAAAAAGCGTATCGCGATTTAAAATCGAAGGCGAAATTTTCCGTCAAGCGCATCGACGAGATCGAGAAGACCACCAAGCACGACGTCATCGCGTTCGTGTCGAACGTCGCCGAGAACGTCGGCCCTTCGGGGCGGTACATGCATTACGGCATGACGTCGTCGGATGTGCTCGACACCGCGTTGTCGTTACAAATTTCGCGTGCCTCTTTGGTTTTGTTCACGCGCTTCGATAAAGTTGAAGCGGCCTTAGAAAAACTGGCTTCGAAACATAAGCATTCTTTGTCGGCGGGTCGTACGCACGGCATGCACGCCGAAGCGACTTCGTTCGGTTATAAGATGGCCGGTTTCCTGATGGAATTCCGGCGTACGCGCGCGCGGGTCGAACGCGCGGTCGAGCAAATGAAAATCGTTAAGCTGAGCGGCGCGGTCGGTACGTACTCTACGCAGCCGCCCGAAGTCGAAAAGCTGGTGGGCGAAACTTTAGGCTTCGTTCCAGAAAGCATCGCCACGCAAGTCATCCCTCGCGATCGCCACGCCGAAATGATCTGGTCATTAGCCATGACGGGCGCCGCGATCGAACGATTGTGCGTCGAGATGCGCCACCTTCAGCGCACCGAGGTCGGCGAGGTGATCGAAAGCTTTACGCCCGGCCAAAAAGGTTCGTCGGCAATGCCGCATAAAAAGAATCCCATCAGCGCCGAGAATCTGACGGGCATCGCGCGTTTGCTCCGCGCCAACGCCGGCGCCGCTTTAGAAAACGTGGCGCTCTGGCACGAACGCGACATTTCACACTCCAGCGTCGAGCGCGTGATCTTTCCCGATTCGTTCATCATGGCCGACTACGCGCTCGACCGATTGGCTAAATTGCTTGAAGGTTTGTTCGTTAACGAAGACCGCATGAAGCGCAACATGGACCAATCGCAGGGCGTTTTATTCTCGAGCCAAGTTTTGCTCGCGATGATCGACAAAGGTTTATCACGCGAAGAGGCCTACAAGTTGGTCCAGCGTGTGTGTCACGATCTCGAGCCCGGCGATTCTTTAGAAGCACGTTTGCTCGCCGACCCCGAGGCCAGCCGTTTCGTCACGAAAGCTTCGCTCAAGCCCATTTTTAGCGGCGAGTCCCAGCGTCAACGTATCGATTCGATCATCGGTAAAGTTTTGAAAGGTAAAGGAAATGGAAAAGGTGAAAGCCGAACTTCTGTACGAAGGAAAAGCTAAGAAGATGTACGCCGTCGTCGGGAGGCCCGAAGAAGTCTGGGTGGAGTATAAAGATTCACTCACGGCCTTTAACGCGCAAAAGACGGGCAGCTTCGCGGGCAAAGGCATGATCAACGCCAAGATCACTTCGCTGCTTTACGGGCGTTTGAAGAAGGCGGGCATTCCCACGCACTTGATCGCGGATGTTTCCGACACCGAGATGATCTGCGAAAAGCTAACGATCATTCCGCTCGAAGTCGTCACCCGTAACCGCTTGGCGGGTTCGACCGCGAAGAAATTAGGCAAGGATGAAGGTACTTCGTTAGAGAAACCCTTGGTCGAGTTCTATTACAAAGACGATGCGCTCGGTGATCCATTCTTGAGCGATGACCAAGCGTTGATGATGAAAGCCGTGCCCGCGCGCGCCGATCTCGAAATTTTGAAAACGAAAGCATTAGAAATCAACCGCGTGCTGCGTGCCGAATTTGAGAAAGCCGGCCTTGAGCTGATCGATTTCAAACTGGAGTTCGGCCGCAACGCTAAAAACGAAATCGTGTTGGCCGACGAAGTTTCGCCCGACACTTGCCGGCTCTGGGATTTCAAAACCGGCGAGAAGTTCGACAAAGACCGCTTTCGCCGCGACCTCGGAAAAGTTGAAGAATCATACCAAGCCGTTTTGCACCGTCTTAAAGGAGAGCAGTCATGAAAATCGGAGTAAAAATCCTCCCGCGCAATGAAGTCTTGGACACCCAAGGCCGCGCCGTCGAAGGAACTTTGAAAGCGCACGGCCGTGCCGTCAATCAAGCGCGCGTCGGTAAATACGTGCAGCTCGACGTGGCCGAAACCGACCAGGCGAAGGCGCTGGCCAAGGCCAAAGAGATCGCCGAATTCGTTTTGTACAATCCGTTGATCGAAACTTTTGAATTGGAAGTGGTGGGATGAAGCCGGTCGGTATCACACGCTTCCTCGGCACCAACTGCGACCGCGACGTGTGGCAGGCGGTGGAAGCCTTGGGACTTGCGCCCAAATGGCTTTGGTTCGAGGACCAATTTGATCCTAGTGATTATTCGGCGGTGGTCGTGCCGGGCGGCTTTTCGCACGGTGATTACTTGCGCTGCGGGGCCTTGGCCGCGAAAGCGCCCGTGATGAAATCGGTCAGCGAAGCCGCGGCTAAGGGTGCGCCCGTTTTGGGCATCTGCAACGGTTTTCAGATTCTTTGCGAAGCGCGTTTGTTGCCCGGAGTTTTGGTGCGTAATGAATCGCGTAAGTTTATCGACAAGTGGGTGACCCTAGCTCCCGCCGGCAAAACGCCGTGGCTGAAGCCTTCGGGCGGGCCGTTGCGGCTACCGGTCGCGCACGGCGAAGGTCGCTTTCATTCCGACGCCGAGGCTTTGAAAAAGTTGAATGATCAAGGGCAGATCTGGCTCAAGTATAAAGACAATCCGAACGGATCTTTGGAAGACATCGCCGGCGTGACCAACGAAAAAGGCAACGTCGCGGGACTAATGCCGCACCCGGAGCGCGCGATCCACGACTGGATGGGCGGCGAAGATGGCCGCGCGATTTTAGGGACTTTGCTGAGCTAAGCGGGCTCGTCGAGGTAGCGGGCGATGCGGTGGAGAGTGACCGGCACAACGAAGCGAGCGGCAGCGGCCCGCGTTACCGAGTCGGCAGCGCGAAGCGTAAAAACAGTTTTTCGAACGAATGGTGAGTGAAATGAACGAGTTAAAAGACAAACTTAAAAAATACCGGCTCTCCGTTTCCGAGTACGAGCAGATTCAAAAGTTGCTCGGGCGCGATCCCGAAGGCGTTGAATTCGCGCTGTTCTCGGCGCTCTGGAGCGAGCACTGCTCGTACAAAAGCTCGCGCGTTCAATTAAAGAAATTCGCGCAAAAATCGAAGCGCGTCTTGCAAAGCATGGGCGAGAACGCGGGCGTCATCGACCTCGGCCAGGGTGAGAAAGTCGCTTTCAAAATGGAGAGCCACAATCACCCCAGTTTCATCGAACCGTACCAAGGTGCCGCCACCGGCGTCGGCGGAATCTTGCGCGACATCTTTACGATGGGCGCGCGGCCGATCGCTCTGGCGAATTTCTTGTGTTTCGGCGACCCTAAGGCCGAGCGCATGCAATCGATCGTCGAGGGTGTCGTGGCGGGGATTAGCGGTTACGGCAATTGCGTGGGCGTGCCCACGATCACCGGGCAAACCGAGTTTCACTCTTCGTACAACACGAACGTTTTGGTCAACGCGCTCGCGGTCGGTTTATTCACCAAGGATGATCCCGTCGTTACCTCGCAAGCCAGTGGTGTCGGCAACTGGGTCGTTTACGTAGGCGCTAAAACAGGCCGCGACGGCGTGCACGGCGCGAGCATGGCCAGCGAATCTTTCGCGGCCGATAGCGCTTCGAAACGTCCCACCATCCAGATCGGCGATCCCTTCCTCGAGAAGTTGTTGATCGAGAGCTGCATCGAAGTGATGAAAGAAAATTTGGTCGTCGCGATCCAGGATATGGGCGCGGCGGGTTTGACTTCGTCGTGTTTCGAAATGGCGGCCAAGGGCAACGTCGGCTTTAAGATTCACCTCGACCAAGTGCCGTTGCGTGATTCGACGATCGGGCCCGAAGAAATCCTGCTCAGCGAAAGCCAAGAGCGCATGTTGCTCGTGTGCGAACCGGGCAAGTTTGAAGCGATCCAAAAAGTTTTCCACCGCTGGGGCCTCGACGCTTCCGTGCTCGGCGAAATTACCGCCGGCAAAGAGGTCGAGCTTTACTGGAAAAAAGAACTCATCAGCAAAATCGATCCCAAGCTTCTGACCGACAACGCGCCCATGTACGACCGGCCGTTCGAAGCTTGGAAGCCAAAGCACAAAAGCGAAACGTTATCCGCGCAACCTTTGGCGGTTGAAAAGGCCGCGGCTTCGGTCGAAGGCACTTCGCGCCGCTGGGTCTATCAACAATATGACCAGCGGGTCGGCGGGCGCACCGTGCGTGATTGCGACGACAGCGTTTCGGTCGTCAAGTTGCTCGAAAGCGGGCGCGGGCTCGGCCTCGTGCTCGGTTGCCGTCCTTACGTCATGCGAATGGACGCTCGTCTCGGCGGTTACGACGCCGCCTTTTATCCTTCACTTGAGCTCAGCGCGAAAGGTTTCCAGCCTTTGGCGATGACGGATTGCTTGAACTTCGGTAACCCCGAAAAGCCCGAGATCATGACCGAGTTCGTAGCCTCCGTCGAAGCGTTGGCCCACGCCGCCCGCGTGCTCGACGCGCCCGTCATCAGCGGTAACGTCAGCTTCTACAACGAAACGTTAAACCAAAACATTACCTCGACCCCGGCCACGGGCCTCGTGGGCTTGCGCGACAACGTCGATCATATTCCCCGCTCTGAATTCACGACCGCCGGGGATTCGATCTTCCTGTTGCGCTTGCCAGGCGTCAGTTTCACCGGCGATCAGCTCGGGCGCAAAACCGCGTACGCCGGCGACCTCGATCCCGACTCCATCGCGAAGTTTATGACCGATCTGCAGCTCCTCGGAAATCACCGTGATGTGCACAGCACACGCGTGGTGGGTAAGTTCGGGTTGGGCTATACGTTATTCAGAATGTGCGGCGAAACTCTCGGCGCGACCGTGGAGAAGGGTGAATGGGCCAAAACCCCTGCGCCCTGGAGCGACGAGCACATGTACGAAGTGCTCGTGTGCGGCCCCGCGAACCTTGAAGTGGCGTTGCGCGCGAACTCGTCGGGCGCGAAAGTTTGGACGCTCGGCAAGGTGACCGCCGGTGATCTTATCATCGACGGGGAATCGAAGAATCTTAAAGGACTATCGGACGCTTACGTTAATGGTTGGAGGAATCACTTTGCACAGTTGGCGTGAAGAATGCGCGGTATTCGGCGCTTGGGGCGATCCCGAGGCCAGCCGCATGACGTATCTTGGTTTGTATGCGCAACAACATCGCGGACAAGAATCCTCCGGCATCGTGTCTTTGCAAGACGGCCAACACAATGTTCACCGTGGCATGGGTCTGGTCGGCGACGTGTTCAAAGAAGCCGACCTCATGCGCCTCTCGGGCAAAGCGGCGGTTGGGCATAATCGCTACTCGACCACGGGCGCGTCTTTGCAATTCAATATTCAGCCGCTCTCCGCGCATTTGTTGAACGGCCCCGTCGCGCTCGCGCACAACGGCAACTTCGTCAACGCCGATGAAATGCGCGAAGAACTCAAACAATCAGGCGCGATCTTCCAAGGGACGAACGATACCGAGTGCCTTCTGCACATGCTCGCGCGTAATAAATCGAACGACATCGTTACCTGCTTAAAAGAATCATTGCCGCGCCTCGTGGGTGCGTACTCGATGGTCTTGATGACCAACGACCGGCTGATCGCCGCGCGGGATCCGTTTGGTTTCCGGCCCCTGGTGCTCGGCAAGCGTCCCATCGGCGACGGTAGTTTTTCATGGGTCGTCGCCAGCGAAACTTGCGCGTTCGATTTGATCGGCGCGAAACTCGTACGCGAGATTGAGCCCGGCGAGATCGTCTGGTTCGATAACTCGGGCGAGCATCGCGATAAAATTCCGCAGCAGGCCCCGCGGTTGGCCAAGTGCGTGTTCGAACACGTTTACTTCGCCCGGCCCGATAGCCAAGTTTTCGGCTTGAGCGTCTACGATTCCCGCAAGCGGATGGGCGAAGCCTTGGCGCGCGAGAACAAAGTGGAAGCCGACTTGGTCATTCCCGTACCCGACAGCGGAACGCCCGCGGCGATCGGTTACGCCCGCGAAAGCGGGATTCCGTTTGAACTCGGCATCATCCGCAACCATTACATCGGCCGGACTTTCATCCAGCCTTCGCAATCGATTCGCAGCTTCGGGGTGAAAATTAAATTGAACGCGCAGAGCGAGTTGCTCAAGGGCAAACGGGTCGTGGTCATCGACGATTCCATCGTGCGCGGTACGACCTCGCAAAAAATTATCCGCTTGGTTCGCGCGGCGGGCGCGAAAGAAGTTCACTTCCGAATCGCATCGCCGCCCACGACGGGCCCCTGCTACTACGGCGTGGACACGCCCGGAAAATCGCAACTGATCGCCGCGCAAAATTCTTTGGACCAAATCCGCGAATTCATCGACGCCGATTCACTCGCGTACCTATCGGTCGAAGGCATGATGAAAGCGGTAAGGGGAAGTTCGGAAGAATTCTGCTCAGCCTGCTTCGACGGCAACTATCCCACCAAAATCGATGAGGACCCAAAAGAATCCTCCCGCGACAGCGTAGATAAAAAATAATTCGAAATCTAAAAGGCGAGGAACTCGCGTCTGGCTTTAGGAAGAGGCGAAGGTTTTCGCCCCTGCTTCTAAGTAAAGGCGAACGCTTTCGCCTCTAATTCTGAGAAAAGGCGAAGGTTTTCGCCCCTGGTTCTAGGAAAAAGGCGAAGGTTTTCGCCTTTTTTAATTAATGGCGGGCGACGCAGTCTTTCATGCGGTAGCTCGGGCCGGGGTTGCCGCAGCCTAGGTCGTAGCACCAACCGCGTCCGTTCCAACGGCCGGTGTGGCCGCTGCCGTGACGGCCACCGGTCCACGACGCGACGGCGCCGATCGGGGGATTGCTACAGCTTGCGGTTCTCCAGCCTTGGCGGCGTAAGTAATTTGTCATTCCGCGACCGCTGCCGGTGGAACCGCTGCAGCCGCCGATCGAGCGGCAAACCGAAGCGACGCAACCGAAGTAGCTTCCGCCGCGTGCGTTACGGTAGTGAGCGCGTCCACGACGGCGTCCGTAGTGACGGCCGGCGACTTGGACTTCGTCGTACGCAGAATATTTATCAGCCAGATCCTTCAAGCCGCCGTTGCTCATCATTTGCGTTAAGGATTTTTCGAAATCCTCCGCGCTCACGACGATGGCTTCAGGGATATTTCCGACCTCTTCCTCGGGCAAGACGGCTTGAATCAGCGCATCGCCGTTGGCGCGAAATTTAACCGCGACGGGCTCTCCGGCGTTGAAAGACATCGTCTCACGATCGGGCGAAACAATTCGCTCGCCGTTGATGTATTCAACTTTCGGTAAGAGTTCGGTCGCATTTTGGAAGCGGTAGATACCGTTGAGGCGTAAGCCGACGTTCATAAAAATCGGCGGCGAGATCTGAGCCGACGGGGAGACGGGAACTTCGTTGAGCGGACCCGTCGAAGCGGCCGTTTGCAGTGAGCAAGCGAGCATTAAAAAATAGACTACCTTCATCAATTACCTCCGGTAAGGATTTGTGTTGGCCGACAATGTTGAGTGGCCGGGGGTTTATTCGGATGTTTTGCAGCGGCAATATGTCACAACAGATACAGGCTGTAAATCGGCGTGCGTCATAGTATATAATATCTATTTATGAAGAAAAAGAAAACGCTGAAGATGTGTGCAGCGAACCGGTTCCATTTTGGTGATAACCGGCCGTTTAGTAACGTGAAAAAATTAAAATATTTATTTACGTTCGTGGCGCATGCGAGTGCCAATCACGCTCGGTGATCAAACGTGCGCCGCGCTTGTACGTTACGTACGAGTAGAACCACTGCCACATCACAAAGATGCGGTTTTTAAATCCGATCAAAAAATAAATATGAATGAGAAGCCAAAGGTACCAAGCGATCATCCCGCCGAAGTGCAACTTACCGACTTCAACCACCGCGCGCCGGCGGCCGATCGTCGCCATTTGCCCTTTGTCGAGATACGCAAATTGCTCACGCGGTTTATTTTTGATTTCGCGCGAGATCAAGTCCGCTACGAACTTACCTTGTTGAATCGCGACGGGCGCGAGGCCGGGGAGCGTTTCCCCCTTCGCGTCTTCGAAGTGAGCTTGATCACCGATCACAAAAATATTTTTCGCGTTCGCGAGCGAACAATCCCCGGTGACGTGCACTCGCCCTTGGCGATCGGTCGGCGCGCCCAACTGCTTGTTGAGCGGCGAAGGTTTCACGCCCGCGGCCCAGATCACGGTCTTCGCCTGAACCCACTCGGCGCCGATCTTAACACCTTCGGCATTCACGTCGGTCACGCGGCAATTTGTCCAAAGTTGCACACCTAAGTTTTCGAGATCACGCTTCGCGCGCTTGCCTAAATCTTCGTGAAACGCCGCGAGCACGCGCGGGCCCGCTTCGACCAAGATCACGCGCGCGGCCGATGGATCGATGCTACGAAAGTCATGCGACAAAGTGAATCGCGTAATTTCACCGAGCGCACCGGCGAGCTCAACGCCCGTCGGGCCGCCGCCGATCACTATGAAAGTCAGCCACTGGCGCAGCTCATCGGGATCCGTCGAGGCTTCGGCCTTCTCGAATGCGGTCAACACTCGTCTTCGAATCTCGATCGCTTGTTCGACGGTCTTGAGGCCGGGCGCGAAATCTTCCCAATCCTCGTGTCCGAAATAACTGTGTTCACTGCCGCAGGCCAATACCAAATAATCAAACGGAAATTCGCCCGCCGAAGTGCCGACGATTTTAGTTTCTGGGTTGATCGACTCGACCTCGGCCATCAGCACCCGCACGTTATCTTTCTTGCGAAAAACGCTACGGATCGGTGTCGAGATATCGGCGGGACTTAAACCCGCCATCGCGATTTGGTAGAGCAGAGGTTGGAATAAATGATGATTGCGGCGGTCTAGAACGAGAACGTCGCAATTTTTGTTCTTAGCGATACGGCGTGCGCAATTCAAACCGCCGAATCCGCCGCCCACCACGATTACTTTTTTGCGCTCTTGCTTAGCCACGGGGACCACACTTGAAAGAATAATTGATTTCTCCGCCACGAACCTCGACCACGTCGCCCTTCACGAGCGGGCCGACGCCTTCGGGCGTGCCGGTGAACAAGACGTCTCCGTCACAAACAGGAAAGAAATTCGGCAAGTCTTCGAGCACGTCATCTGGTTTCCAGCGCATATCCAGACCCATCGCGTGTTGCTTCAGCTTGCCGTTAACGCTGAGCTGAAACGGAATCTCGAGAACCTCGTCGAGCGAAGTGCATTCGCGCCACTCGCCGACAATGCACGAGTTCGGGAAGACCTTAGCTTTTTCCCACGGTTGCCCGGCCTTTTTTAAAGTCGCTTGCAGGGAACGGAGCGTAAGGTCTAGTCCAAGTGTGTAGTGCGTGATCGAGAGCTTGCCGGCGGTATTCGCGATGCGGAAGACAAGTTCGATCTCATGGTGAACTTCGCCTCTCGCGGGCAAGTCCACGAATTGATTATTCTTGGTCACGGTGTGGATCACGCTCGGCGGTTTGAAGAAGTATGTCGCTTCCTCGGGTACGGCGTCGCCGAGTTCGAGGGCGTGTTTCAAATAATTTTTGCCGACGCAAATAACTTTGTCCATTTAGAGGTGCTCCTTGGGCTTAGGGAAAGTTACCAGCGCGCGGCCTTGGCAACAACACGAAAGCACTTTATTCTAGCCTCTACTAAGGGGGAATTGTGCTGCTAGAACCCGTACGCCAAGGCGATATCGTAGACGTGGTCGCTCCGGCCAGCCGTTGCGCATCGTCGGATCTGCAAAGCGCCGTTCGCATACTCAAGAACATGGGGCTGCGCCCGCGTGTGCCTAAAAATATGTTCGCCAAAAGCCTGCTGTTTTCAAACAGCGATGAAGTGCGGTTAGCGCAACTCCGCGAAGCCGTATACGCTTCCGATTCATCGATGATCTGGTGCGCGCGCGGCGGTTACGGGGCCTTGCGCTTGATGCCCGGACTCGAACGCTGGCGGCGGCCTTCACGCGCGAAGATTTTTCTAGGCTACAGTGACATCACGACGTTGCACGCTTTCTTTAATCAAAAATGGGGCTGGCCCACGCTGCACGGGCCGCTGCTGGACCGGCTAGGCCGTCAGGCGATGTCGGCTGGTGAGCACCGGCAGCTTTTCGGGATGCTGTTCGGCGAAGTGGCGGTGACCGAGTTTTCCGAACTCGAGCCGATGAACGCCGCCGCGAAGAAGAGCGGTTCCGTTCGTGGCCCCGTGGTCGGTGGAAACCTTACGGTTTTGCAATCGGGTCTGGGCACAAAATCTTCATTGCGAGCGGGTAAACATATATTGTTTTTAGAGGATACGGGCGAAAGGCCTCATCGCGTGGACCGCATGCTCTCGCAGTTTGCCCAAAGTGGTCTTTTCAAATCCGCGCGGGCGGTGGTGTTCGGTCACTTCCAACTTGCCGACGCTAAAGACCGTCGCGGGTTGTGGAACGATGTGATGCCCAGGTTTGCGGCCTCGATGAAAATACCCGTTTTGCGTGGGCTGCCGGTCGGTCACGATCCTAAGCGACAGTACACGATGCCGTTCAACACGCCGGCGGTGTTGTCGCTCGGCCGCGCACCGCATTTGCTGGTGAAATCGGGAATCGTTTCCGCATGAACGCCTTCGAAAAGAAATTAGCGAAGCGTTTTGCCGCGCTTGAGTCTTCGGCTTTGGGACCGCTGGCGGGAATCACGCCCGGCGTGGTCGTCGACGTGCATTTGCGCGGGCGCCGCGTGGGGCTTGTGCGCGCGGGGAAAACGTATCCCTATTACGATCTCGCCTCGCTCACTAAAATTTTATTCACCGGCTCGCGCGCGATGATGCATTTTTCCAACCACCCCTCGGAACTGCACGAGCCCGTGCGGAGTGTCCTTCCTTGGTGGAAGCAGCGATCAACGACTCCGTTCGGGTTGATGTCACATCAGGCCGGTCTGGAATGGTGGCTGCCGGTTTACAAAAAACTTCGCGGGCCCGTGCGGCCCGGCCCCCGCTGGGAACAGATGAAGCGGCAGTTGGCGAAGGTGAAGCCCGCCCGTCGCGCGAAGGCGGTTTATTCCGACATCGACCTATGGATGATGGGCGCGTATCTCGAAGCTAGGCTCGAGGGTTCGTTGCTCGAGTTGTGGGATGACGTCGCCGAGCGCCTCGAATTAGGTGAGCTCTTTTTTCATCCGGGTAATAAACCGGTGAAACCGCGCGCGCAGTACGCACCGACGGAACATTACCCAGGCCGCAAACGAGCGATGCAGGGTGAAGTGCACGATGAGAATTGTTGGGCGCTGGGCGGGGTCGCTCCGCACGCGGGGCTTTTCGGTGATGTTGAATCGGTGAGCGACTGGGGTTTGAAGCTTCGCGCCGCTTCGCTCGGTGAATACGACGGGTTTGGCTCCGCGAAAATGGTAAAGCATTTCACCGGGCGCCGTTTGCCGCGCCGGCAAGGGGACTGGGGACTTTGCTTCATGAAGCCCTCGCGGCCGAAAACTTCGTGCGGCCGGTATTTTTCGCTGCGTTCGTTCGGGCATACCGGATTTACTGGCACCTCATTGTGGTTCGATCCGGTCAAGGATTTGCTCGTCGTTATATTAAGTAACCGCGTTCATCCCACGCGCGAAAACGCGAAGTTTGTGCAGTTGCGGCCCATGATTCACGATTGGGTTTGCGAAAGTTTGGCCGATTAACGGTGGCCTCGTCCGCCGATCGATGCGCGCGGGGCGTGATTCCGGGTTAATTGCGGTGAGGGTATTCGCGCACGTTTGCAAAGTCGTGGTTCGTTGAGGAGAAACCATGACGAATTTAGAATTAGAGCAACGCATCCACGTACTCATAAAGAGTGAACGCAAAATCACTTCCGAGATTGTAACCTTGATCCGTGAGGCGGATTTTCGCCGGCTGTATCTCGAGCGTGGGCACCAAACTTTGTTCGACTGGTTTCAGAAAACGTATAGCTATTCGCATTCATCCGCCTACCGCCGTATCCAGGCCTCGCGTGTGCAAAAAGACGTGCCCGAGGTCGCGGCCAAAATCGAATCCGGCGAAGTGAGTCTCGCGACGCTGTCGCAGCTCGATTCGGCATTTCGCAACTCCGAGCGCCACGGTAAGCGTATTCCCGTAAAGCAAAAACGGTCGGTCTTCACGCAGGTCAAAGATTTATCGGCGAACGAAACGCAGAAGGTTCTGGCCGAGACCTTCCCGGACTCGGTCGTTCATAAAGAATCGCTCCGTCACGTCGGTCATGAGGATTCGCGGTTAACGTTCGTCATCTCTAACGAAGATCGCGCCGCGCTCGAACGGGTCAAAGACCTGATTTCCCATTCGCACCCGAACGCGACTTGGGCCGATGTCGTAGGCTACGCGCTTCGCTTCGTCGTAAAAGCTAAGGACAAAACTTCGACGCGGCCTGCTGCCGCGACGGCAGCGCACGGCGCAAAATCGAAAGCGGCCATTCGCCGCGAAGTGCGCGCCCGCGGTTGCGAATTTCAAGACCCGGTCACGAAACGCGTTTGCCGATCCCGTTACCGGGTTGAGGTAGATCACATCATCCCACGTGCGAAGGGCGGCGGCGACGAACTCGAAAACCTACGCTGCCTCTGCCGCAATCACAACTTACTGATGGCCGAACGCCACTTCGGCAAGAAAAAGATGAAGCGTTACTGGCCTACGTCTTAAGTTCAGCCCCGGGCTCGCCGGGAACTCATCGCAACTCGACCACGATCGGGTTGCCCTGCTGCACGCGTGGGTCTAAACTTTGAGAATGAAAAGTTTAAATCCTGGTTCGCACATTCATTTGATCGGCATCTGCGGCACGGCCATGGCCTCGCTCGCGGGAATATTGAAAGATCTCGGTTACAAAGTGACGGGGAGCGATCAAAATGTATACCCACCGATGTCCACGCAGCTCGAAGCATTAAAAATCCCGATCATGCAGGGGTTTAAGAAACAAAACTTAACGCCGCGACCGGATCTCGTGATCGTGGGTAACGTCGTGTCGAAAACGAATCCCGAAGCCGAAGCTCTCCTCGCGAGCGACATTCCCTACACCAGTTTGCCGAAGGCGCTTGGCGAATTCGCGATCGGCTCACGCGAGAGTTTCGTGGTCGCGGGTACGCACGGTAAAACCACGACGACCTCGATCATGGCGTGGGTCAGCGACGCGATGAATTTAGAAGCCGGCTTTTTGATCGGTGGGATCCCCTTAAATTACGGCCAATCCTTTCGCGCGCCGAAGGGTAACGCATTCGTGATCGAGGGTGACGAATACGACACGGCCTTCTTCGATAAAGTCCCGAAGTTCACGCATTATCGCCCGAAACACGTGATCCTAACGTCGGTCGAGTTTGATCACGCCGATATCTACAAAGACCTCGACGACGTTAAAAAAGCGTTCCGCACACTCATGGAGCTGATCCCCGAAGACGGAACGCTCGTTTACCACGCGCAAGACAAAAACATCGCCGAGCTCCTGCCGTTCTGTAAAGCCAAGAACAAAGTTAGTTACGGCGACACCAAGGGCGACTACCACATGTCGGACCGCCAGGTGATCGTCGGCAGAAACCAGTTCGCCGTAGTCAAGAACGGGGAAGCGACGGCCGATCTCGCGCTCAAAATTTTTGGCGAACACAACTCGCTTAACGCACTCAGCGTTTTCGCGCTGGCCGACACCTTGAAATGGCCGCGCCAAAAAGTTTTGCAAGCCCTTGCTGATTTCAAAGGTGTAAAACGCCGGCAAGAGTTGCTGGGCGACGTCAACGGCATCACGGTGATCGAAGATTTTGCGCACCATCCGACCGCGGTGGATTTAACTTTGAAGTCGATGCGCGAAAGGTTTCCGGGGCGGCGGATTCTTGCGGTATTCGAGCCCCGCTCGGCGACTTCACGGCGAAGTGTTTTTCAAGACGACTATTACAAAGCGTTCATGTCGGCCGACGTTATTTTTGTCGCGCAACCTTTTGATCAATCGAAAATTCAGGAAGATGACCGGTTTTCTACGGACCGTCTCGTTGCGTCTCTGAATGGTTCGGGTAAAATCGCCGAGACGGCCGCCGATGTGCCGGGACTCTTGTCCAGGATGACTTCGCTCGCCCGGCCGAAAGACGTGATCCTGATTATGAGTAACGGCGGCTTCGACGGGATTTACCAAAAACTCTTCACGGAGTTGAACGCCTAGACTTACCCGCGCAGCGATAAATTCCGAGGAGTTAAGCATGTTTTCACTTAAAAAAACCACCGCTGTGTCGCCTCTTCAGAATGTCCTCGATGCGCTTGATTCCGTGATTCTCGGCAAGCCCGAACAAGTAAGACTCGCCCTGAGCTGCGTGCTCGCGCGCGGGCACTTGCTGGTGGAAGACGTACCGGGAGTGGGGAAGACCACGCTCGTTAAGTCGCTCTCGAAGGTCCTCGGCCTCGAGACTAAGCGTGTGCAATTTACGAACGATTTGTTACCTTCGGATATTCTTGGTACGGCAATTTTCGATGCCGCGAACCAAACTTTTCAATTTCATCCCGGCCCCGTTTTCACGAATGCTTTGATCGCGGACGAACTCAACCGCGGAACGCCGCGCACGCAAAGCGCGTTCTTGCAGGCAATGGAAGAGCGTCGCGTGAGTTTAGACGGTGTCACCCGCGATTTGCCGAATCCTTTCTTCGTCGTCGCTACGCAAAATCCGCGCGAGCAGATCGGTACGTTTCCGTTGCCCGAATCGCAATTAGACCGTTTTTTGATGCGTGTACAAATGGGTTTTCCCAGTCCGGAATTTGAAATTGAATTGCTCAAAGGGAATCGCAAAATGGAAGGCGATATCCCGGCTTTGCTGAGCCCGGCGGACGTGGTGAGCATTCAAGATCAGGTCGAAAAGCTTCACTGCTCCGACCTCGTCGTGAAGTACGTGCAAAGAATTTTGGTGCAAAGCCGCGCGATGCGCGCGGACTTCACCGGTTTGTCGCCGCGGTCGGGATTGGCGCTGTTGAACGCCGCCCGCGCTTGGGCTTACTTGGCCGGGCGTGATTTCGTGTTGCCGGAAGATGTGCAGGCCGTGGGCTTGTGGGTCGTCAATCATCGCATGCGTTTACCGACCGTCAGTGCTTACGATAAAACTAGGGAATTTTTGGCCGGCATCGCGGTGGAGTAAGTCACATGGCCGACCTCGACCGCTGGATCATGCGCGAAAACCGAATTTATATTATGCCCACGTCGAACGGCGGGCTTTACCTCGCGGGTATCGTCGTGTTGATCTTGACGGCGAGCACGTACAACAACAACCTCATCTTTATCTTAGCGTTTTTCCTGTTCGCGGTTTTTTTCGTCTCGATGTTGCAAACGCACTACAACCTGAAGGGCGTAAGGCTACAGTACATCGGCGCCGAAGAAGGTTTTCACGGGGACCGGATCGGTCTCAACTATTACATCGTTCAAAAGCGGCCGCGCACGAAAAAATCCTTACAAGTTCGTTCGCGCTCGAAGACTTTCGTAACGCTTAAGCAAGCGCGCGAAGACATGCGCCCGCAAGAAATGATGAAGGCCGTGCGCGTAGAAGTGCGGGCGTTCCGCCGCGGGGTGCATAAGACGCCGCCCGTGATTTTAGAGACCCAGTATCCGTTAGGTCTGTTCCGCGCGTGGAAAGTTTATCGTCCCGAAGGCGAGATCATCGTTTACCCGGCCCCGCAATCGGGACCGGCGCTATCGCCGCGCGCGTTTGATCAAGGTGAACAAGATCAGGGTTTGCGAACGAGCCCGGACGGGGACTTCGGTGAACTGAAAAATTATTTTCCCGGCGAAAGTTATCACCAGATCGCGTGGAAGCATTACGCCCGTACGCACGAGCTTTACACGAAAGTTCATTGGGGCGCCGAGGACCGGCACTACGTTATCCCGTGGGCGGTCGCGAACAAGCAGGACGTTGAAACCTATCTCGAGTACATGAGCGGCTGGATTCGAAAAGCCGTCGATGAGAACGCATCGTTCGAAATGGAAACCGCGCTCACGAGCATTCACCCGGGAAGAGGCGGCGAACACGCCCGCCTTTGCTGGCGCGCGCTTGCGATGGTGCCGCCGCCGTCCGCGGGTCGAAAATCCAAGGGTGCATCATGAAGAAAGGCGTACAGTGAAAGCCGATCTTCGCGCGCTGACCCTTCCGCTGATCGCGCTCGTCGCGTTCAACTTGCTTCCGCAGTTGGCGCTGCGGCCGGCGTGGTCGTCGGTACTTTGTTTTATATTTCTGTCGTACCGCACGTTCCTCGTTTACGCCAATTTGCCGGTGCCACCCCGTTGGGTCATTTGGCTCGCGCAAGTGGTCGTAGGCGTAGCGATCTGGCAACATTACCACTCGATCTTCGGCGACGAAGCCGCCGGCACGCTGCTGACTTTGCTGACCTGCTTAAAAACTTACGAACTCAGGAACAAGCGCGACTACTTCGTAAACAGCATGCTTTGTTACCTGGTCTTGATGAGCAATATGCTCTTAGATCAGTCGCTGATCTTAACCATCTACGTCATCGCCGACGTCGTCCTTATCATGGCGTTCCTCTACGCGCTCGAGAGCGAAACGTTTAGCTGGAAGGCGATGCGCGGTTACCTGCAACCCACTTTCATGCTGACGTTCAAAGCGGTTCCGATCCTGGTCGTTTGCTTCGTCCTCTTCCCACGGTTCTCGACGGGCTTCGGCTCCGGCCAGCAGACGGTGGGCAAAACGGGCATCACCGACGAACTCAAACCCGGTTCGATCAGCCAACTCATAAGCTCCGAAGAGCTCGTGTTTCGAGCTAATTTCCTGAAAGGCGATGTGCCGTTGCGGCGTTCGCTTTACTGGCGCGGCGCGATTCTCGACCGCTCGAACGGCCTAGATTGGACGAGAGAAAAAACGACCGAACGAATCAACCCGGGCTACGGCGCCAACGGCGGCGATCAGATCGAAATATTCCTGGAACCCGGCTTCGAAAAATTCTTGTTCTCCTTGGATTCAACCCGCTCGATTTCGTTTCCGAATGACTTCAACCGTTCGCGGATCACCAAAAAACCGGGCGGCACATTCGAACTGCTGGCCCCCATCCAAAACCGTGAGCGCTATTTTCTAGACACCGCTAAAGAAGGCGAGGCTTTGCTCGAACAGGGTGACCTCGCCCGCTACCTGCAAACCAACGAAGCTCCGTCAGCGGAAATGAAGAAGCTCTTGCAAACGCTGAAAGGCAAAGAACAAGGGCAGACGGTGTCGAATATCTTAAGTCACTTCCGTGGCAATGGGTTCGAATACTCCATGGAACCCCCGGCGGCGAAAAGCCTCGACCATTTCCTTTTTAAAACCAAAATCGGTTTCTGCGAACACTACGCGGCCAGCACGGCGACGATGCTACGTTACTCGAATATTCCGGCCCGCGTGGTCGTTGGCTTTCAGGGCGGCAATCCGAGTTTTCTGGAAAACTACATGTCGGTACGGGGGCAAGACGCGCACGCCTGGGTTGAATATTTTGACGAGGCCGGCAAACGCTGGCGGCGCATCGATCCGACCGCGCAGGTCAATCCCGCGCGTTTGGCGTTGGGCAGTCAAACGTATATGCAAAACGGCGAAAGCTGGTTGCCCAATTGGATAATGGACTCGAACAACGCCTATTTCCGGGCGCGCGCGGTGATCGACGAATTCGAGGCGTCTTGGATCGGCTTCTTGGTGCGCTTCGATTTGGCGCGCCAAAAAGAATTACTGGCGAAATTCGGTATGGAAGAGACGTTGTTCCGCGCGCTGCCGGTGTTCCTGTTGCTGGCACTGGTACTCATCTTGGCCGTATTGTACTTCCTCGAAGCGCAGAAGCGGGAAAAACTCAGTCCCGAAGACCGCCTTTACCGCGATCTGTTATCCACGCTGAACAAATGGAAGATCGAGCGCAAGCCCGCGGACGGCCCGCTCACCCTCATGGACAAAGTGCGCGCGATTCAACCGAAAATGGCGGTCCACGTCGAACCAATTTTAGAAGGTCTGATCGAAGCCCGTTTCTCCAACCGGCCACTCAACCGCGACCAGATGGACTCTCTATCGCTCCAGGTGCGGAACTTGAGGAAGCTAAGCGTCCCCCGTTGACCCCCGATTCATTTGCGATAGGGTCGGGCCATGCAACCAAAAATGACCCCGCTCATGCAACAATACTGGGATATCAAATCCCAACATAACGATAAAGTCGTCCTCTTCCGGATGGGCGATTTTTACGAGATGTTTCACAACGACGCCGAAGTGGCGGCGCCCATTCTGAACATCGCGCTGACCCAACGGAACAAAAAGGCCGCCGACTCGGCCAAGATGTGCGGGGTTCCCCATCACAGCATCGCGGGCCCGATCGCCAAATTACTCGCGGCCGGTAAAAAAATCGCGATGGCCGATCAGATCGAAGATCCCGCGCTCGCCAAAGGCATCGTTAAACGCGCGGTCACGCGGGTGCTTACGCCCGGGATGGTTTACGATCCCGACACGCTCGATCAACTGAGCGCCAATTACCTCGCCTCGTACGACGACGGGCAGTTAGCCTTCGCCGACCTTACGACCGGTGAAGCGTTTTGCTACGAAGTCACCGATCCGAACGAGCGCGAAGAATTGCTCGCGATGCTTTCGCCCGCCGAACTCGTGTTGCCGGCCCCGCGCTGGACCGACCGGCGCAAGGCCGATCACGGCACGCACGGCGTGGTTTCCGAATTCGGCGACCACAAATGCGGCTGCGCCGACTTGCTCAGAAAATACATCGCGCACATGCAAGGCGACGAAATTCTAAAATCCCTCGGCGAATTCGAAATTCGCCGGCGCCAATCGCACCTGCGCCTTAGTGCGACCGCGATCCGCCACCTGGAACTCTTCGAAGGGTCGAAAGGCGAGCGGGAAGGCACGCTACTCGCGGCGGTGAATCGCACGCAAACTTCGGCGGGCGCACGCTTGTTGAAAAACTGGTTGTCCGCGCCGCTCTTGAACGAAGAAGAATTACACAAGCGCCACAACGAAATAGAAATGTGGACGGGGCGCACCGCCGAGCTCAAACGCTTCCGCCAAACCTTAAACCAACTCGGCGACGTCGAGCGCCGGCTCGGTAAAGTACACAGCACGACATTCAACGCCCGCGATCTCGCGGCCATTTCGCAATCGATCGTGGTCGGCGAAGCGCTCAGTCAATCACATCCGCAGCAGGCGGAGGCCAACTTAAGCGGCCTACTTGATGTCGTAAAACTCGCGCGCAAAATCGAAGCAACCCTCAATGACGAATTGCCGATGCTCGTGAAAGAGGGCGGCCTCATCAAGCAGGGCGTGCACCCCGAACTCGATGAACTCATCGCCTTGACGCAAAATACACAGAAGCTGCTGCTCGAACTCGAGACCCGTGAAAAGCAAGCCACCGGCATCGCGAATCTCAAAGTCCGCTACAACAGCGTCTTTGGTTTCTACATCGAGGTGACCAAAACGCACGCGCACAAAGCCCCCGAGCATTACCGTCGCAAACAAACATTAACCAACGCCGAACGCTACACGACCGACGAACTCGATCGTCTCGAAGAAAAAGTGCTTTCGGCACGCGCCAAACGCGACCAACTTGAATTCGAAATCTTCAGTAACTTGCGCCAGGAAGTGATCGCGTTCACCACAACGCTGCTTTCGCTCGCGCGAACGTGGACCCGGTGGGATGTACTCGCGGGCCTCGCGTGGTTGGCGCTCGAACGCGGGTATAAACGTCCTGTATTCAGCAAAGACGGCGTGCTCAATCTTGAGCTTAGCCGTCACCCCGTCGTCGAACAAACGCTCGGTAAAGGTTTCGTGCCCAACACGATCAAACTGATCCCGGGCGAATGCATGCTCCTGACCGGTCCTAACATGGCCGGTAAAAGTACGTTGATGCGGCAGGCGGCATTGATCGCGATTCTCGCGCAGGCCGGCTCGTTCGTACCGGCCGAAAAAGCAGAGCTGCCTTTGTTCACCGAAATCTTCACGCGGATCGGCGCGAACGATGCGCTCAACGAAGGTCTTTCCACTTTCATGGTCGAAATGACCGAGACCGCGCAGATCCTGAAACGGGTGGGCCCGCAATCGCTCGTCATCATGGACGAAATCGGCCGCGGCACCAGCACTTACGACGGTATGAGCCTTGCGCAGGCGATTCTTGAACACATGGTCGGTTTAAAAAAGCCTTACTTACTTTTCGCGACCCACTACCACGAGTTGACCGCGCTCTCGACCATCCACCCGCAACTGCACAACAAACACATGAGCGTGCAGGAAAAAGGCGGGCACATTCATTTCTTGCACACGCTTCAAGAAGGCGCGGCAAGCGGTTCGTACGGAGTTCACGTCGCGAAACTCGCGGGCATCCCGGCCGGCGTGACGTCACGGGCCCAAAATATCCTCAGCGGATTCGAAAGCCAAAGTTCGGGAGGGGGCGTGCAGCTCTCGCTTAGCAGTCTCACCGCTAAGCCCGAACCCGTACCGCCGGCCGAGCTTCCGCCCTGGATCGAAGAAGTCGCGGCAATGGATCTTTCGCGCATGACTCCGCTCGAAGCATTGAATAAGCTTTCCGTGTGGCAACGAGAAGCTTCCTCCTTAACGACGACCAACCCGAAGGGCTGAAACGGCTCCTCGACGGTTCGGATTTTCCTAAGATCCGAAAGACGCGGGCCGCGTTCGCCGAGTGGCTTGAACAAAAATTAATCGCGCGGCTGGCAACCTACGGCGATCTGCGCGAGGTAAAGCCGATCTTGATCGGATCGTGGTCACGGCACGAGCTCAGCCCGAAGTCCGACATCGATCTGCTTTTCTTGGGCAACGAAACGCAAGTGCAAGAGTTCGTCGCGAAGGCTTTTAAGGATGGGCTCAAACTTCGTGCGCGCGTGCCCGAAGATACGGCCGATTGGAGCGCCGGGGTCGAACCGTTCGACGTGCTGGCGTTGAGTTCGGCCGTACCGATGTTCGAACGAGACGAAAATCTTTTGCTTACGCAGGCCGGTCACGCGCGCAAACAACGGCGCACCATTCTGAAGGCCATCAAGCTCGAACGCGAAGAGCGCCGCAAGAGACAAGATTCGATCGCGAACCACCTCGAGCCAAATCTAAAGTTCGGCGCGGGCGGGCTGCGCGATATCGAGCAAGCGCTGGCGCTTAAAGATTTATTCCCCGAAAACTTTCCGGAAAACAACCCGAAGAACCCGCCGGAAAATCTCAGCAAAAACTCGCCCGCGCAGCTACGCGAACCGGCGGGCGACGCTTACCCGTTCGAAGTCCTCGGTCAAATTAAAGACGAGCTGCTTTTTTTAAGGAACCTTCTTCATCTCATGGGCTCAGGCGACGTGATGTCGGCGCACGACCAACTCGAAGTAGCGAAGCATCTAAAAATGGATTCGGCGCAAGCGTTGATGAAGTTCGTGCAGGCCGAACTTGAGCGCGCAAGCTTTTACGCCGACTGGGTCGTCGCCAATTGTTCGAGTACGAAACAAAAGCGTTCACGCAGTCAAAAAGGTTCGAACGGGATCGACTCGGCCGTCCACTCGTTGAGGCAAGATCCGAACAACTTGCTAAGGCAGTACCAAATTCGCCGCCTCGTTGATTCTTGGATCAAGAAACTCAGTCCGCAAGACGCGGGTAGGGCTTTGCATAAAGCGATCTACAATGATCAACCGGATGCCTTGCTCGTCGCTTTACATCGCACAAGACTTCTCGAAGTCCTTATTCCCGACTTAAAAAAGCTCAAAGGTCTTGTACAACACGACCATTACCACCGCTTCACGGCCGACGCGCACCTGGTGCAAACGCTCCGCGAAGTGCAGCGCGCAAAATCCAAACCGCGCATCTTCGGCGTGATCAGCCGCTTGAACAAAGACCTCAGCGCGCAAGATTGGTGGACGCTTAAACTGACCGCGCTCTTCCACGACTTAGCCAAAGGCCGCAAGGGTGACCACTCGACCGAGGGCGCGAAACTCGTCGATAAATATTTCGAAGCGTGGGGTTATCCCGAAAATTTACGGCTCGACGTAAGATGGTTGGTCGAGAGTCATTTGCTGATGTCGACGGCGGCCTTTCGGCAAAACCCGCAGGCGCAATCCACTTGGAAAAGACTTTTCGCACGCGGCGTTGAGGGCCGAAGACTAGTCTTACTCGCCCTGTTTACCGCGATCGATATTCGCGCGACGAACCCCGAAGCCTGGACTCCGTGGAAAGCGCAGCTGCTGCTCAACTTGGTGAACAACATGCGCTCCGAAGAAGCGCAAAGCCTGAACGAACATTTGGCCTTCGCGCGCAAAGACAAAGCCGCGACCGAGCTGGAAGATTGGCTCACGCAGATAGATCCGCTGCTGCTGCAAATGCTGCCGCCGCGTTTGTTAGCGGGCGATCTCAAAGAGGCCGCCGCCGCGAAAACAGATTTGCCGGTCAAAACTTGGAAGGCGAAGAACGGAAAACTTTGGGTAAGATTTCATCGCAAGGTGGATCAGCCGGGCCTGTTCTTAACTTTCATGCGACAGCTCTTCGGCTTCGGCCTTAGCGTGCAAATGTCCTCCGTCCACACGATTAACGGCGTCGGCGTTTACGATTGGTTTCAGCTCAAAACCGAAAAGCCGGCTAAGCAAATCGCGAAGTGGCTAACGCTGCCGCAAACGCAGTCATTAGCTTTGCCGAAGGTGCAGTTTCAATCGGTGGCGGTCATGTCGCAAGACGAAGAAGAATGGATTTTAAGTTTCAAAGGCCGTGACCAGCGGGGTTTGCTCGTGAATGCGGCCGATGCGTTGGCGAAAGAACAACTTTCCATCCGTTGGGCGCGTGCGCACACATGGGGAAATCAGGTCGAAGACGTATTTTCGGTCCGACCTTACGGCGATGTTTCGGCGTTACTAGACCGCTTAAACAAACTTTTCGTAACATAAGCGTCCAAGTTTTAGCTTCGTGGTCTAAGGATTATCCAATGCTAACGAGCTCTTCACTCCGGTCTTCGGGCCGGTTAAACTTAAAGCTAGTCGAGTCGAAATATTCCCCCTTGCAGACTATCCAAACATCTGTAGACTTTCATATAGGCGGGCTGTGCTGGTACGGAAACTGGCGAATCGTCTAGGGAAGAATAACTACACTAAATAGATCGAACGTATTCGGTCCATACAAGGGGGAGCAAGGATGCTCAGAGATGTCCTAATTCAAAAAGGTTTGTCGAACAGAGAAGCAGAAGTTGCTGAACTGGTCACCAAAGGACTTTCCAACAAGGAAGTTGCCAATCAATTGTTCGTTACGGAAAAGACCGTAAAGTTCCATTTGACGAACATCTACAAAAAAATGAACGTGAAGTCGCGCGCCCAGTTGATCGTATGGTGCTTGCCCCATCTCGGCTTCGTCGAAAAAGAAGAAAAACCCGCTATCGACAACAACAACGCCGTTAACATGGGCGGACAGTCGATTCCCTCGGGCACGACCAGCCTCGCCACCGGCGCGGGCAACATCGGTGGCATCGGCCGCCGCAACGATTTCGGCAACGACGCCGGAGTCTAAGATCGCGGGCTCCAAGCTTGGAGCCCTTAATATCAGGCGCTCCCCACTGCTGGAGGCGCCCCCCACTCCCAGGAGTACGGGCGGATTCAGTAGTGGCGCGTCATTGTTTTAAGTTTTAAGTTTTGCGTAAATAGATCGCTTAGAGAAGGAGCCGGAATGGCTCTTTTTCTATTTGTGGGCTTGGGCTACACTTTGGCTTCAACGAAGTCTTTCGAAGGTAGTGTCCAATGAAGCCCGTTCCCGTTTCCCAATCTCACGTCACCATGACCGAATTAGTTTTGCCCCAGCACACCAACGCGCTCGATTCCATTTTCGGCGGCGTGATCGTGAGTTGGGTTGATATCGCGGCGGCGATCGCGGCGCAAAGACACTCGAGCATGCCGGTCGTCACCGCGAGCATCGACGCGCTCAATTTCGTCGCGCCCGTTTATAAAGGCTGGATCGTAAATATTCGTGCGAGCGTGAATTACACCGGCAAAACCAGCATGGAGGTCGGCGTTCGCGTCGATGCCGAAAATCCCATGACGAAAGAAGTCTTTCACACGGCCTCGGCTTATTTAACTTTTGTGGCTTTGGGAAAAGACGGGAAGCCCGCCGAAATTCCGCCGCTTCAGACGGAGGGCGAAACGCAAATCCGCCGCTACAAAGCGGCGGAAAGGCGTCGGAAGTTTAGATTACAACAGAGACTTGAGGCCGAAGCCGCTAAAGACTAGCGGCGACGACGGGGAGGCGGGGGCGGAAGCTCTTGCTCTTCGGAAGCGGAACCGCCGAGATCGTCGGGCTCGCCCAAGTCCTGCTCGGGAGCGGGAGCAGGAGCCGGAGGGGGCGGGGGACCGGCAACGGGACCGGGAGCCGGTGCACCCGAACGGTTCAAGCGCGGGTCAAAGTCCTTATCGTCTTCATTCAACGGACCACGAGCTTCGGGACCGGGACCAACCGGGCCACGAGGACCGCGGCGTCCACCACCACGACGGTGAATGATTTCTTCTTCGTACACACGACGACGTTCCGACAAACAACGAGTGACGTTGATCGCGTAGTCTTCGGCGACGATGCGGTTGTGACGCTCGAACACCAAAACTTCGCGGTCTGAATTGACCGTCAAAACGTTACCTTGAATTCGCAAAGTCGTTTGCGTCGGCATGTCGTATCTTGAATACGTTTGCTGACCCCAGTTGGCGACGACGCGTCCGTCGGGACCGATCGTACCCGCCAAGAATTGGCCGGCCGCATTTACGGTACCGATATAGTTGCGTTCGCGAAAACCAACCGCGGTGACCGAATCACCGGCGCGGTAACGGAACACTTCGCCGTTCGCTTGCACGAGCATCGCGCGCATGCGGTATTGGCTATCGCCGTAGCGATCTTGATTACGACTAACGCGGCCACAAAAACCACGGCGATCGTTCGCGTTCAGTTCACCACGGTGACTGGAATACTCTTGAAGATTTTCTTGGCTGATCCAGATGCCGGCGTAGGGATTGCCGGCTCTTTGTTTCTTCTTCTCTGAGCAGGCCGACAGTGCAACCACTGCGGCGAGCGCGAAGAAACTAACTTTCCATCCTTTGGAATTCATATAACCACCTTCCATGCGGTTAATTGTTTACGGAAGGACGGTATTACACGTCCCGTGCCAGGCGGCCGGGCCGTAAATTGATTAGGAAACCATACAGAGTGAATGGAATTCAGGACTGTCGGGTTTGTAGCTAACTAGCTGGCTTTGACTTCAAGGACGACGGTGCCCTGGAAGGTGCTCGCAAGATTGCCGTATTGATCCACGGCCTTCACTTGCACCTTGAGCGGGTTGCCGGCGATCAAATCGGGCGGCCCATCTAATATAAGACGCGCGGCGGGACCGGGATTCCAATCGACAAATTTGATTTCGGGGAGGCGCAAATTGCGGCTACCTTTATAGGTGATCGCTACTTCCCACTTTTCGGCTTTCGTATTTTGTAAACGTATCGTCGCGGTGCCGGCGTTGATCATGACCGGAATCGTACGGGGCTCGGAACCACCGATTTGCACCGCAAACTCATCGGCAAAATGAGTGCAGAGCGTGCCGCGGCCATCGACCGCGTTGATTTTTATTTCAAGATCCTGACCGACGGTTTGTTCCGCCGCGAAATTCCAAGTGACCATCTCGGGTTCGAGCGGGAGCACTTGAATCTTCAACGGCTGTTGTAATTTCAAGTGGCCGGCCGAGGAGTCCTGCAGCACGAGCTCTACGTGCCCCGGATTTTCGGGAGAAAGATCGATCTCACCCACGCCGTTCACGAGATTCACTTTCGCGGGGCGTGAGGCCACGCGGGCAGGCGCGGGAGCGGAGACAGGTGCGGAAACGGGAGCGGAGACCGGTACGGAAACTTGCGCGACCGGCGCGAGGACCGGCGCGGCAACCGCAACGGGCGCGGCGACCGGCGCGACGACCGGCGCAACGATTTCCGGAAGCGGTTCAATGAACAAAGGCGCGGCGTCTTGGATGCCGGGGAGATTCAATATCGGCGTGTGGATAACGATCGTGCTCTCGGCAGGCTTTTGCTGCGTCATCGCGCTCGCCGCCGGTGACGCTTTAGTCATGGCCGGTGCGGGCGGAAGTTTGCGCTCGGGCACGGGTTTCAACGGGGGAGGAGCACCTTCGGCTTTGCCGGCGGCCCACTCAAAACGCTCGGCGAGTAGGATCCAATCTTTCTTCGCTTCGTCGTAAACGTAATCGATCGGCAACAGTTCGCCCTTCGACCATTTGGTTTTAAGTTCGAGCTCGGTAAACGGGCCGATTTGCTGATCAAGATGCGATACGACGAATTTTGCGTTCATACCAAAGATATCGGCACGTTACGCGCAAGCTTTGAGCATTACCGACATACCTCGACGTTCGCCCCGGATCTTGTTATGATTTTTCACGATTTGCTTTAAGGAGGCTTCATGTCCATTCGTCATTCTGTTTCAATTTGGTTCGCCCTTACTCTCACGCTGACCGCTTGTGGGGTGCAGAGCATCCCCCAATCCGAAAATGCCGTCGACGCCGCAACGGCCGAAGTCACTAACCAATACAAACGCCGGGCCGATTTGGTTCCGAATTTGGTTAAGACCGTAAGCGGTTACGCCAAACATGAACAAGAGACGCTGACCGCCGTGACCGAAGCGCGCGCGAAAGCCACTTCGATGAACATCGATCCGTCGAAAGCTTCACCCGAAGAAGTCGCAAAGTACCAACAAGCGCAGGGTCAACTTTCGCAAGCGCTGGGCCGCCTGATGGTCGTCAGCGAAAAGTATCCTGATCTGAAGGCCGACACCGGCTTCCGAGATTTACAAGCGCAACTCGAAGGCACGGAAAATCGCATTACCGTTTCCCGCGGCCGTTTGATCGAGTCGATTCAAGCCTTCAACAACTTGATCACCGTGCCGCCGACCAGCTTCACGAATTCGATTTTCTACCACAAACCCAAAAAAGTTCAGTGGGACGTCGCCGCCGGCGAGAAAGAAAAAATCGAAGCCGCGCCCGAAGTGAAGTTCTAATTCGTGATTTCGTTTCTACGCAGCTTGCTCCCGGTGCGGTCGCTGATGTTCAGCGCTCTGTTCACTAGCGCGATTTTATTTTCGGGGCTTGCGGAGGCCGAGTTTCGCGCACCCGTGCTAGACAAACCCGTAGTCGACGCCGGGGGCATGCTCTCCGACGGCGCGATCACTCAACTTTCGGATTTCCTCCAGCGTTTGAAAAATGCCGGAGGATCCGAGATCCAAGTGGTGACGCTGCCCGATCTGGGCGGCCTCAGCATCGAAGAAGCCGGTATAAAAATCGCCGACCGCGGCGACACCGGCAACGCGAAGGCCGACAACGGCGTGATTCTGTTGCTGAGCAAAGCCGAGCGCAAAGTCCGCATCGAAGTCGGGCAGGGCGTTGAGGGAACGTTGCCCGATCTCACGGCCAGCCGGATCATTCGCGAAGTTATCGTTCCGCGCCTTAAGGGTGGGGACATCGATCAAGGCGTGATCGACGGCGTGCTCTCGATCGTTCACTACACCGATCCTAAATTCTTAGACGGCGAGGGCGCGACCGCACCGGTCCCGAAACGTGCGCGCGGCAAACGCGTCGATTGGATTTTCTTTTTACTCTTCTTCTTGTTCATCCTCATGCCCGCGATCGGCGGCCGTGGCCGGCGTAGTGGGCTCGGCGGCGCTTTGCTCGGTTACGGTCTTGGCCGTGCGTTGGGCGGCGGCGGTGGTGGCTGGGGCGGTGGCTCCGGCGGTGGCGGAAGTTGGGGCGGCGGCGGCGGCGGTTTTTCAGGCGGCGGATCGTCGGGGAGTTGGTAATGAAAAACGTAAAACAAAAAATCTTGAGCCAAGACGACCTCGACTATCTCGCGAACGCCATCACCGAGGTGGAACTAAAAACTTCGGGCGAGCTAAGACTCATCATCGCCCGGCGTTCGAGTTCAACCAGTCACGTGGTTCCGCTGCTGGCGTTTATTTTGGCGACCTTGTTCTTGATGTACCTATGGTCTTCGCGGCATTACCTAATGTTGGGTGATACTTCATGGCAAATGCCGGTGGCGCTCGTCGTGGCGGCGGGATTAGCCTTGTTGCTCGGGCGCTGGCCGCTCTTGCAGCGCCGGTTAACGTGGCCTTCGGATCTCGAGCAACAAGTCATGACCCGGGCCGAGCTTGAATTCCACCGCGAAGGTCTAAGCGCCACCGCCGACGGCACGGGCATTTTGATTTTCCTCTCGGTGTTCGAACGTCAGGCCGTGGTCCTCGCCGACAAAGGCATCGCCGGGAAATTAGACCGCACAGTATGGGACGAAGTCATCGCGCACATCCTCGATGGTTTCCGGCAAAATACTTTGCGCGAAAACTTAGAGCTGGCGATCCGCCGCTGCGGCGAACTCTTAAACAAACAATTCCCGATCCAACCGGGCGATAAAAACGAACTTCCAAACCACGTGTTGGTGAAAGACTAGCCTCGAAGCGGTCCGCCGCGCGGCGACTCGTGATCGGACCGCGCAACTGCCGGCCTGTACGTACCGTATCGTTTAAGCAAGACGGTATGTATAGGGCGCGGGCAACGACCAAAGGAAGCCACCGAGCCAAGCCCGAACTCTGCGCGCACAGAGTTCAATCAGGCGCTTTCATCAACGCTTCTCGCCCGGCCCTCGTGCAACGAACCAAAAAAAAGGCCGGGTTGCCCCAGCCTTTCTTCGAAACTCAATTTCAATAACCTTAGTTAACAGTGACCCAAGTGTCCGAAACGCCGTACTCACGCACCAAAGCGTTGATGTACTTGCCGGTCGACGGGTGCAAACGGATGCAGCCGTGCGAGTGAGGTGCACCGAGCGACCAGATCGAGGGCGTACCGTGAAGTGCGAAACCACCGCTGATGAAAACGGCGTAAGGCATGTTGCCTAAACCTTTCCAGTCTCCGCCCGGGAATTTGCGCGAAGAGTACTTCGTGTAGATACGACCGTCAGGGTGCTTGTCGAAATTCGGGGTCGTGTGACCACGGCCACCGGTGGAGGTACGGTTGTTCGGCAAACCGACGGGCGAACCGTTGACATAAACAGTAATAGTTTGCGAGCTCTTCTTGACGTGAATCCAGAGCGAGCACGAACCGCGAACGCAGCCCGCCGTGCGGTGAATCAGACCTTCGAACGAAGTGCCTTGGCCAAGCAAGACGGCGGGATCGATGTTGCCGTTGTCTACCGTTTTACCCGTGGGGTAAGCCGACATGCCTGTTTGGGCTTCGTACTCTTGATCTTCGGCCGCGAGGTAAGCCTCGGTTTCGGGATCGGCGGGATCGTACTCTTCTTCACCGTCAACTTCGCCGCCGATGTCTTCTTCGTAGTTCTCGAACTCAGAGTGAGCGGCGGCTTTCATCGTGCGAACGATCGTGTCTTCGGTCGTGGTCGGGGGAATGTAAGCTTGGCCGGGAAACGGGTCGTCTAAAGTGGGTTTTTGAACCGAGGAGTCAGGTCCTTCGTTAGGAGTGACGATGCTAAAAGCCGTCATTTGCGCAGCGCGCGGGGGATCGATGATGAGTTGTTTAATGGAGCCGGGCAGAGCCATGGACTGATGAGACAGGACGAGGGCAGAGAGCAAAAGAATCGCTTTCATTATTACATTTCTCCTGAGCAACTGGTTCTATTATGGGTCTTTGGAGAGGTCGTAGTAAGCAATCCGTGGGACTTTATCAACGCACTTACATGCGAACTGAAAAGGTTACAGCTAAGTTGCTCGGTATGTTCCGGTAACTAAACTTTTTTAGTATTTCTTATTCTGCACAAGGAATGAGCTCCAACGCGACAGCTGTGCGGGAGTCAAAGAAGCGTAACAAATGGTGCCGGTGCTCGCCGCTTCGGTCTTCTCAATTCTTGATTCGCGGCTAAGCTCGTAAATCTTATGCTCTTCTTCCTTCGAGAAGAAAAGCTCTACTGATTCGTTCAGCGCTTGCGCGGCGACGGTCATTTGTTTACGCAGCTTGTCGATAGCTTCACCTTTTGCCGCAGAAACAAACACGCGCGGAAAAGCCTTAACCTGAAACTGACGTTCGACCGGAGCCTTGTCGATCTTATTGAAGACATAAATAATAGGCTTCTTCTCCCAGCCAAATTCCGCGATCAATTCATCGACGACTTTAATTTGCTGATCCATTTGCGGACTGGCCAAGTCGATGACGTGAAGAAGCACTTCGGCCTCGCCGGACTCTTCGAGCGTCGCTTTGAATGCTTCGATTAAATGCGCGGGGAGTTTGCGGATGAAACCAACCGTGTCGGTGACAAGCGCATCGCCGACTTCGGGCAAGAAAACTTTGCGCGTGGTCGGATCGAGCGTGGCGAACACTTGGTTCTTCACTTCGACTTGCGAATTCGTGAGCTGATTAAGCAAAGTCGATTTGCCCGTGTTCGTGTAGCCGATCAACGCAAACGTCGGAATTTTATTTTTCTTCCTGAACGCGCGCTGCTGCGAGCGGTGTTTGCGAACGCCCTCGAGCTGCTTGCGAATAGCCTTCACGCGCTCACGGATGCGCCGGCGATCGTTTTCAAGCGCGGTCTCACCAGGCCCACGAGTACCGATCCCGCCGCCCTGCCGGGACAACGACCCCATCCACGCGCCCACCATGCGGGGCAATTGATCGAGCATCTGCGCGAGTTCGACTTGTAGTTTACCTTCGTGGGTCTTCGCGCGCTGGGCGAAGATGTCGACGATCACTTGGTTGCGGTCTAAGATCGGCACGCCGATGTCTTTTTGTAAGTTGCGCGCTTGCACGCCCGTGATGTTGTGATCGACGATGACGACCGAGGCCGCGCTCTCTTCCACCATTTCGCGAATCTCTTGCACCTTACCGGAACCGATCAGCGTGGCCGATTGGTACTGCGTCAGGATTTGCACGACGTTGCCGACGACTTCGCCGCCCCAGGCGCTACAAAGATCTTCAAGCTCGGCGAGACTTTCTTTTATTTCGAGGAAGTTGTCCGTCTTTAAACCGACGCCGACGACGATGGCGCGGTAAGGATTTTTCGGAGAGTGGTGACCCTGATTTTTACCCGTCGTTTTGTCTTCGATCTTACCCAGTTTACTAATCTCCTGATATACGGCGGGCTTAATTGCGCCACCGGCTTCAAGTTTCAAATCTCATTATGAGATCTGAAGTAAATCTGTCCAGTTCAAAACAAGGATCGCTTGCCGGCAATCCGTAATATCAGGTTGCACGCTCGCAACCCACATCTCGTATCGGCATTTTCCGTCGGAATACGCACTACTCTTTGTAAGCCTGTGCCTCTAACGCCGTTATAACCATTGTATTGATAATATCGTCGACCGTACAAGTTCTTTGGAGGACATTCGCGGGTTTTTTGACTCCCATAAGGAAGGGTCCCAGGACCTCGCCGCCGCCTAATTGTTGCACCAATTTGTAGGCGATATTGCCGGCTTCCATCGTGGGGAAAATCAAGATGTTCGCGCCGTCTTCGATCTCGCAAAAAGGGAAAATTCTTTCGACGATTTCGGGATTCACGGCGGTGTCGGCCTGCATCTCTCCGTCTACAATAAGGTCGGGGTGACGCTGCTTCACTAACCGGGCCGCCTCTTGCATCTTCTTTGGCGAAGGCATGCGGCCGTAAAAGTTGGTGTACGAAAGCATCGCGATTTTCGGAGTAAGGCCGAAATACTTCGCGACCTTTGAAGCGTGGATGGCGATGGACGACAATTGCTCGGCGGTCGGCTCGATGTTCATCGTCGTGTCGGCGAACAAAAGCATTTTGTCTTTCACCAAAACCAAATTCAGACCCGACGCGATCTTCGAGCGGCCGCTGCCGATGATCTCAAGGATGGGGCGCACGCAATCGGAATAGTTCATGGTCGCGCCGGTGACCATGGCGTCGGCGTCGCCGCGGTGAACGGCCATGGCCGCGAAGTAATTGTGATCGACGGTGAGGCGTTCGGCCTCGGCCTTCATGACACCTTTACGTTTGCGCATGTCGAAGAACGCTTGGGCGTAAGCGGCGTAGCGCTCGTCTTTGCGGGGATGCACGATTTCAACGTCTTTCAAACGGTCGAGTTCGAGTTCTTTGATTTTCGCGCGCACTTGCTCGATGTCGCCCATCAAAACGGGTTTGCAAACTCCCTCGTCGATGATCGAGTTGATCGCTTTCAAAACTTTGGTGGAACGGCCTTCGGGCAAATAAATACGCGGCAAATTGGATTGCTTAGCGGCGGCGGCCGTCTTCACGCGATTCATGACCGTGCGTACGAAACCGCGGGTTTTTGACTGCAGCATCTCGAGCGAGTGCGTGTACGCGGTCAAATCTTCGATCGGTTTCTGCGCAACGCCCGTCGCCATCGCGGCTTTCGCGACCGCGGGCGCCACTTTCAACAGCACGCGGTTATCGAACGGTTTCGGGATGAGATACTCAGGGCCAAAATGGAAGATGCGATTGGCGTAGGCCGCCGAAACCGAGTCGGGTACGTCTTCACGCGCGAGCTCGGCCAACGCAAACACCGCCGCCATTTTCATTTCTTCGTTAATCGAAGTCGAGCGGGTATCGAGCGCGCCGCGGAAGATCGACGGGAAGCCGAGAACGTTGTTCACCTGATTCGGAAAATCCGAGCGGCCCGTGGCGATGATGACGTCGGGGCGGATCGATTTTGCGAACGCGGGATCAATCTCGGGATCGGGATTGGCCATCGCGAAGACGATCGGGCTTTTGTTCATCGCCAAAAGCATTTCTTTGGTCATGACGTTAGCCACGCTCAAGCCGATGAAGACGTCGGCGCCTTGTAGGGCGTCGAGCAAAGTGCGGGCTTCGGTATCGACCAAAAATTCTTCTTTGTATTTGTTCATGCCCTTAGTGCGCCCGCGGTAGACGACACCTTGCGAATCACACATCATTAAGTTTTCTTGACGAACGCCGAGCGCTTTAAAAATTTTAGCGCAAGAGATGGCCGCCGCGCCCGCGCCGTTGAAAACCACGCGCACCGTTTCGGGTTTGCGCTTGGTCACGAGCAGGGCGTTTAGCAAGGCGGCGCCGCAAATGATCGCGGTGCCGTGTTGATCGTCGTGGAAGACGGGGATGTTCATCTCTTTTTTCAAACGTTCTTCGATTACGAAACACTCTGGCGCGGCGATGTCCTCGAGATTGATCCCGCCGAAGGTCGGTTCCATTGCCTTAACGGCGGTGCAAAACTCATCGATCGAATTGGCGTTCAACTCGATGTCGAAAACGTTGATCCCGGCGAACTGCTTAAAGAGTACGCCTTTTCCTTCCATTACGGGTTTGCCGGCGAGCGGCCCGATGTTGCCTAAACCCAACACCGCGGTACCGTTCGTAATGACGGCGACCAAATTGCCCTTGGTCGTGTATTCGTAAACTTTCGAAGGATCTTTCGCGATTTCTTTGCACGGGGCGGCTACGCCCGGTGAGTAAGCTAACGAGAGTGAATGCTCGGTGCTGCACTCTTTGCTCGAAATGACCTCGACCTTACCCGGCTTGGGTTTCGCGTGATATTCGAGGGCTTCCCGGTCCGAAGTTTCGCTCATATAGTGCTCCTGTATTTGCAAACGAGATTAGAAATAGGCCCCCGTAAAGTCAACGCCTGCCTGCGGCCCACAACGTCTACCCATTGACATTTGAAACCGACCGCCGCAACTTTAATCAACGCGCTTCTAGAGGAGAATCACCATGGCCAACGACCGCGACGTCGTCCTTGTCGAAGGGGTACGCACTCCCTTCGTAAAATCCGAATCTAAATTCAAAGAGGTCCATCCCGCCGAACTCGGCCGGGTGGCGGTGCACGAGTTGATCGAGCGCTCGAACCTTGACGTGAAAATGGTCGAAGAAGTGATCATGGGAAATACGGGCACGCCCAGCGACGCGGTCAATATTTCGCGGGTCGTTGCCTTACGCGCGGGCATTCCGCAGAGCGTGCCGGCGGTTTCGGTTCATCGTAACTGCGCTTCGGCGTTAGAAAGTATCACAACGGGCTACGAGCGGATCAAAGCGGGCACGCTTGACGTCGTCATTTCCGGCGGTACGGAGAACATGTCGCAGATGCCGCTCATCATGAGCCGGCCTTTCGTTAAAGCATTTCAAAGTCTAATGGGCGCGCGCAGCACGGGTCAAAAGTTGGCGGCGCTCGGTGGATTACTTAAAGCCGACATGAAACAAGTGATCGAATTAGTGACGACCGGCCCCATGGCCGCGACCGCGCACAAACCGCGCGTTTCCATCGTCGAGGGCCTGACGGATCCTTTCGTCGGCATCAACATGGGGCAAACGGCCGAGATCCTCGCCAAAGAGTGGGAGATTTCGCGCGAAGAACAAGATCGCTTCGCCCTCGCCTCGCACAAGAAAGCCGCCGCCGCGACCGCGAGCGGGCGCTTAGCCGAAGAGATGACGCCCGTTTTCTTGCCCCCGAACTTCAAAGAGTTCGTGGCGCAGGACATCGGCTTCCGTGCCGAGCTAACCGAGGAGCAACTCGCTAAACTGAAACCGTTTTTCGACCGCAAGTACGGAACGATCACGGTCGGTAACGCTTGCCCGCTGACCGACGGCGCGGGTGCCGTCTTGATGATGAGCCGCGCGAAAGCGAAAGAGCTCGGCCACAAACCGATCGCCTCGATCCGCGGGTACGCGTTCGCCGGCCTTGAGCCCGAGCGCATGGGCCTCGGCCCCGCGTACGCATCGCCGCTCGCGCTGAAGCGCGCGGGCCTCACGATGAAAGACATCGGCTTGATCGAACTGAACGAAGCCTTCGCCGCGCAAGTCATCGCGTGTTTGAAAGCCTTCGGTAGCGACACGTTCGCGAAAGAAAAATTGGGTCTGTCATCTAAAGTCGGTGAGGTGAACCCCGATATCGTGAACGTTAACGGTGGCGCGATTGCCCTCGGTCACCCGGTGGGCGCGACGGGCACGCGGCTCGTAATTACCTTGATGAAAGAATTGAAAAAACGGGACGTCCAATTCGGTTTAGCCACGCTTTGCATCGGCGGCGGGCAGGGCGGCGCGGTCGTATTAGAGCGGGAGGCTTAACATGAGTATTCAAGAATCACTTCGCATCGTACCCAAGGGCGATATCGCGTTGCTCGAATGGGATCTGGTCGGCGAAAAGGTCAATAAATTATCTTCGCCCGTTATGGTGCGCCTAAAAGAAGTCGTCGAAGAACTCAGCAAGTCGAAATACAAAGCGGTCATCCTCGTCTCCCGCAAACAAAAGATATTTATCGCTGGCGCCGACATCGAGGAAATCAAGCGCATCAATTCAAAAGAAGAATTTAAGCGCGTGCTCGATCAAGCGCACTCCATCTTCAACGCGCTCGAAGACTTGCCCATCGTCACGATCGCGGCGATCAGCGGCGCGTGCCTCGGCGGCGGCTGCGAACTCGTTTTGACTTGCGATTACCGTATCTGCAGCGATTCGCCCGACACAAAAATCGGTTTGCCCGAAACTAAACTCGGAATTATCCCCGGCTTCGGCGGCTGCGTACGCCTGCCGCGCACGGTGGGCTTGCCGGCTTCGCTCGATATCATCTTGGCGGGCAAAGCCGTCGACGGCCGCAAAGCCGAAAAAATCGGTTTGGTCGACGCCTGCGTTCCCGCTTCGCAACTCGAAGCCCGCGCGATGGATATGGCGCGCGAAAAGATCGCCGCCGGCGGGAAGAAACGTCAAAAACAGTTCAGCCCCTCCGGTCTGATGGACAAATTCATGCACTCGTTCGCGGGCAAACCCGTCGTTTTCTCGCAGGCTCGCAAGTCGGTGATGAAAGAGTCGAAAGGTTTTTACCCCGCGCCTTTGAAGGCCCTCGAAGTCATCGCTAAGACGTTCGGGATGTCGAACCGCGAGCGCGCGCTCGGGATCGAAGCCGAAGGCTTTATCGAAGTCGCGACCACCGCCATTTCGAAAAATCTGATCGATCTGTTCTACATGATGGAAGCGGTCAAGAAACAGACCGGCGTTGAAGGCAAAGAAGTAAAGGTCAAAAAGGTTGAGCATATGGCGGTCCTCGGGGCCGGCACCATGGGCGGCGGGATTGCGCAAGTGGCCGCCGACCGCGGCGTTGCCGTCCGCATGAAGGACATCACCAACGAGGCGTTGGCGATCGGCTTCCGCCACGCTTCCGAAATCTTCACCAAAATGATGAAGCGTAAACGGCTCACGAAGTTCGATTACGACGCGAAGATGTCGAAGATCTCCGGCACTTTAGATTACACCGGCTTCCAGCAGATGGACGTCGTGGTCGAAGCCATCGTCGAAGACATGAACATCAAAAAGAAGGTCATCGCCGAGACCGTCAAACACGTCCGCGAAGACGCGATCATCGCGACGAACACGTCCTCCTTATCGGTGACTGAGATGGCCGAGGCGCATCCGAACCCGGCCAACTTCGTCGGCATGCACTTCTTCAACCCGGTCGATAAAATGCCGTTGGTCGAAGTCATCCGTGGCCCGAAAACCAGCGACGAAGCCACCGCCACCATCTTCGAACTTTCGAAGCGCATGGGTAAAACGCCGGTCGTCGTTAAAGACGGTCCCGGCTTTTTGGTGAACCGTCTGTTAATGCCTTATTTGATCGAAACGATGTTCATCCTGCAAGACGGGATGTCGATCGAGAAAGTCGATCGCTGGTACACGCACAAATTCGGTATGCCCATGGGGCCTTACCGTCTGATGGACGAAGTCGGTTTGGATGTTTGCTATAAAGTCGTGAAGATCTTCCGCAAAGCACTGGGTGAGCGCATCGAGATTCCAAAAATCTTGGAACCGCTTCACGATTCCAAACGCCTCGGTAAAAAGAGCGGCCGCGGATTCTACCTCTACGACGAGAAGGGTAAACAGCTTTCGGTGGATAAATCGATCTACGCCGAACTCGGACTTTCGGCGCCGACCGATCCGCTGACCGAACGCGAGTGTCTCGACCGCGGCGTGTTCACGATGATCAACGAAGCGTCCTTGGCCTTGATCGAAGATCACATCGTCAACCATCCGGAAGACGTCGATCTCGCGATGATCATGGGCACGGGCTTTCCGCCGTTCCGCGGTGGTTTGCTCAAGTACGCCGATGCTTTAGGCACTCAGCACATCGCGCAAGAGCTCGAGATCTACGCGAGCAAATGCGGCCCGCGTTTGAAGCCGTCGCAGCCGTTGGCGAATCTCGCGAAGAATAACCGTAAGTTTTATTCGTAATTAGCGTTCGCATGGAAAGCTGGTCCTTAATTCTTAAATCTTTACCTGCGCTTTTATTGGCGCAGGCGGGGATTGTCTTTCTTTTTCACAAATACGTAGCCAAGGACCAATCGAAGACTTCGTTCTTTTCGGTATACGTGCTTTGTACCATCGTTGCTTTCGCGGCCACGACGATTTCATACCTTCTTTTTGTCATCGGTCGCGGCGACATCAAGACGCCCGTGGATTCTCTCATCTGGTT
The DNA here is from genome assembly GCA_947444305.1 of Pseudobdellovibrionaceae bacterium. GTDB lineage: Bacteria > Bdellovibrionota > Bdellovibrionia > Bdellovibrionales > UBA1609 > JALHOQ01. The sequence goes on from CANEZP010000001.1 coordinate 311,360, forward strand.
TGCAAGGGTATGGCTTGGTTTAGATGTAGTGATCTGCTGGTTCGTGCATAAGGCTTCCAGGGACGCTTACGTCGGTCAGCTGCTGGCGGCCGTGATAAGTCTTCTTTTCGCTTGGATTCTCATTCCATACGGATCCGCCAAGGTTAATGAGAGAGTGTTAATCTTAAGTAACGGAGAAAAACATGGCGCCGTCGTTGAACGAAATGATCCAGGCGGATACCGGCGGTCTGCGCGCGTAATTTTGCGCAGCGCTGATAATCAAGTGGCTATCGAGAATGGATTTAGAATTCCGGATTGTCCCCAAGCGGGCTGTTCCATTTTTTATATGACCGGCACAAACCGGGCCCGCTCGCCCCATCTTTCGTTTTTGTTTAAGGAGCTTGGCGCCGTATCGTTCGGACTTTCAATGGGCGGCATAGGACTTATTTTGCTCAATCAAAGCCGGCTTTATTATTTCGGCCGCAAGGTAAGGCCTTCTCTTACGGTAAACATCTTAACGGTGCTCTTATTCGTAATTATGCTCGCCCCAATGCTGATCTCGTGGTCACTCACGTTTTTTCCTGACGCGAACTGGCCGTTCTTTCACGGTTGACCCCTAACGCTTGAGTCGGGAATGATCTCGGCATCTTAAAAAAGGGGAATCATGAAACGCTCCAATCTCATCATGAAGCTTAGTGGACTCATTTGCGGCCTGGCCCTCACGGCCACCGCGTGCAGCAGCAGCAAAAACGAAAAGGGCGGTGGCCTACCGGCCGATATCCCGTTCAACGAAAAAGCGCTGCCGCAAATCAGCGAAGCGGATTTCGTGCAGGCGCAAGCCGTAGCGAAAAACACCGGTGAGGCCGCGGCGCCCATGGTGCAGATTCTAACAAAGAACGACGAGAGCAACGACGATCGCCGCAAGCGCGAACAGAAATTTCAGGCTTTGAAACCCGAAGTCCAAACATTAGTACGCCGCTGGCAAATCGATTGTAAACCGAACCACGTGAAAGACGGGAAGGGGATCGAGGGCAAACCCGAAGTCGGGCGCGTTTATAAAAAAGTAGAATCCGTTGAAGCCACCGGCGCTCAGTGCCCGGTCACGATGAACGAAAAATCCGAAACGCAATTCACCGTCACGCGCTTTTCGCAAAACCCCGTTAACGTGGCGATGAGCTACTCTTCCGCGGGATCGGCACGCACGGTCTTCAACAATACCGCCGACCAACAAACGATCGGCGCGGCGGGCTTCGCCATGACGCTGACCATGAGCGGCCGCCTCGAGCGCGTGGGCGAAACCGAGAGCGGCTACGGTCGCATCGACGGCAAAGGCGATATGGCGTCGTTGCTTCACGGCCCCGTCGCCATTCAAATAACGACCGAAAATCTCGCGCGTCCGGGCCTCGAGAAAAGCCTGACGACCGTGAACGTAAATCAAGGCGGCAAGACATTTGTTTTTACGCAGTATTTAGATAAGGAAGAAAAATCGAAGGCCGGGCCGCGGTACTTTATCGGTCATCGCGAACTAACTTTGGCGGAAGTCCGGGCGATGGGTGAATTCCCCTTCGCCCCGAACGAAACTATTCCTCGAGGGCGCTGAGCGAAACCTCATCGGCGTCGATCTCGTTCATGTTCACTTTTTCCATCGTGAGCATGGTTTTACGCTTGGCCTGCAGGTTTTGTACGAGCATCGTTTTCGCGCGCCAAAATTTGCCGCCGACTTTCGTGTAGCCTTTAAACTCGGTGCGCTTGAGGAGCTTGTTGCCCTTATCGTAATACTCAATCTTTTCGAGGCGGTATTCAGGCTTCGCAACCCAAGTCACGATCTTGCCGTAGCTTGAATCCGAATCGCTCTTCGCTTTGCTTTCGATCTCTAGAACTTTGGCGTCTTCTTTAGTGATCTTATTGTCGAATTGCTTGTAGGTCGAGATGCTCAAATCCTCGAAAGAGATTTCGGAATCGAGGAACTTACCCTTTTTATTCGAACCGAGAATGCGGCGGCTCTTTTTGTCGGAGGGTAGGTAGAGCCACTGTTCTTCTTTGCCTTTCGAGGCGACGGTGAGCAGCGACAAACCTTTCAAATCCGAAGGCTGCATCAAGCGAACAAGTACGCGGACTTCGCCTTCGTTTTTGCGGGTGATCGTGAGCACGCGTTCTTTTTTAGAGCCGTCGGCGTCTTCGATCTGCATTTTTAATTGCACGCGCTCGTTCGGGGGCGCGCCTTGCGATTCAATTTGCTTGAGCAAATCTTGAATCGAAGTTTTAGCCTCGCCGGCTTTCGGTGCGCCGTGGGCGAAAGTGTTGTGCATGGCAATCGCACCGAGTGCGAGAAGCATTAAGATGGGCGTAAGTTTCACTGCGGTCTCCTGAAGTCTGAAAGGGAATTCCTTCAGTCTGACAGAAGGGACTTTACCGAGCAAGAGCCAGGGGTAACGACGCAGGATCGCGGGCAGCCAAACCAGATCGCCCAAAAGTCCAGCGAGGATCGAAACGAGTACGAAAAGACCGAACAGTTTGTTCACCGGGAACACGGAGAACAAGAAGATCGAGAAACCCGCGAACAAACAGAGCGCCGAGACCAGGCAAGGCATCGTTTCTTTCTTCATGAGCGTGTAGACCGGCAGGGTGGTGGTCCGTGCGTTGTCTTTGAGCAGGTGCTTCAACCGGCCTAAGATATAGATTGTGTTGTCGAACGCAATTCCTAGACTAATCGAAAAAATAATCGCGATGCCGGGCTTGATCGGCACGTTGAAGAGCGCCAGGAAGCCCAGCAACATCGCCGGCGGCACGAGGTTCGGCACGACGCCGATGAGCGCCCAGCGCAGCGAGCGGAAGTATACGGCTAAGACCAACACGATGCCGAACAGAGCTTCGAAAAATCCCCACATCAAACGCAACGAAAGCTCTTTGTTCATGGGCGGAACGATCGCGGCCATGCCGCTCGTGCGCACTTGCATACCCGGGAACTTCGCTAACAACTTTTGTTCGATCGAACCGATAACCGCGGCGTTTTTGTCGGCCGCAAGGTCGGGGAGCCGGATCGCGACGCGGGTCCATTTTTCACTGCCGCTTAAGAACTGCTTCAGCGGGCTTTCGCCCGACATGCCGTACAGGAACTGCATCTCGGCGATACCTTCGCGCTTCGTCGGAAGTTTGCCGCCCGTGCTGACAAAGTCGGCGAGGGTGAGCACGCTGCCTACGTCTTTACGCTTACGAAGTTCCACCGCGACGTCATTCAAGCGCGCGAGGTTCGACGGGTTCTTCCAAGGATCTTTTAGTTTGTCGCCGCCGATTACAAAATCAACGGTGGCTACGCCGCCCAACTTCTTGCTGATCAAGTCGGTCGACAGACCGGCGGGATGGCCCACCGGCAGATCGTCGAACAGTTTAGCCGTCCACGATAAATTCATGCCGATGATTCCGAAAGTCAGCGTGAACACGAGCATCGCGGGCACGATCACTTTCGAGTGGCGCACTAAAAGGTAAGCGAAGCGCTTCGGCTCGCGCAGAAAATCGCGCGGCTTCGGCCACTTTGCCCAAACGTATAACGAGGGCACCAAAATCATCGTCGAAAAGCTCGAGACGAGCACGCCCAGCGAAACCGCCAAACCGTAATCCGAAATCAGCTGAACGTCCGACGGGATCAAGCACGCAAAGCCCACGGAGGTCGACAAACCGGTGAGCGTCACGATGACCGAAATTTCTTTCACGAGGTCGGTCAGGTAGTGCATCCGCTTGGCCCAGTCCAACTCGGCCGCTTCGGACATACGAACTAACAAATGGGTGAAAATGCCTAGCGATGAAACCGTAACGATGATCGGCAAGGTGCTGGCCAAAATGTTGAACGAGATACCTAAAGCGCCCATCACGCCGAGAGCTAAGGTGTTCCCGATCACCAATACGTAAAAAGCCTGCCAAAGAATTGAATAACCGTGGAACATAATCTTTAGAACGATGATCGCGCACAAAAGAGCCAAGGCGATGAAGATTAAAATTTCGTGCGAGAGCAGATCGATCAATTGCGTGCGGATGGCCGCGGGGCCGCCCACCTGAACCTGCGCTTGCGGCAAAGCTTTGCGAGCCATCTTCTGAATGCTGCCCACGATGGCTTTGTGCTGATCTTGAGACAGTTCGCCGGGCATAACGAAGAGGGCGGTGTTGAGGCCGTCTTTCGACATTAAATTCGGCGTATATAAAGGATTGAGCGCGATGTTTTTCGAATCGTAGCCGTTTGCCTGCAAATCATTAAGCGGGCCGACGATCAATTCACCTTTTTGTTCGAACGCAGAAGGAATGTTGCCCAAGCTGATCACCGATTTGACACCGTCGATGCCGGTGATCTCTTGGCTAAGCTTGTTCAGTTTTTTCAAGTTCTCAGTTTGATGCCATTGCTGGCCGCTTTTTTTCTTGAACGACAATAATAAAATGTGCGGTGAATTGTCGGAAATCTGAAAAACTTTTTTGCTTTCTCGATCCGCTTTCAAGAGCGCGTGTTTCTTCGGTAAGAACTGCTCCATCGAGTAATTCGTCGGAATACTCATGGCGTAGTAGGTACCTACGGCGCTACCGAGGGTGAAGACCCACAATGCCGTGAGCGAGAAGATTCTGATTTTCGTCGAAGACTTGTTCATAATTTTTTCCGTTTTTCAATATGAGAGGGCAGCTAGCTTAACGGCCGTAAGGCACACATACTTAAGACATCTTTTGGCCCAAAATAATTGATCAAAGTTCTTAGGTAGCTTGCCGATGATGTTGCTGGACACAATCGAAGGAAGCATTCATGAAAAGTACTTTAGCATTTTGCAAAACACTGGTGATCTTAGCCCTCGCGTTGCCGAATCTGTCGTCGGCCGCGAACGATTTGAAAGTTCAGGGCGACTTGATGATTCATCCGGATCAAATTGCGAAGTTCTTTGATATCGCCGGTAACAAAATCGTTTCGACGACCTCGTGGGCTTGGCCCGCGCTTAGCTTCGCGAAACCTTACCGTACGACCTGGAACAACGTGGCCGCGAAAGGACCGTTCGGCGTCCGTTTCGATACCGCCGATTTGAAAAACCAAGAAGTAGGCTTCGAGCTAGATTGGCTCGAGCCCACCGTCAGCGTCGGTCGTTTTGAAATCCACGACACCATTCAACGTCAAGTCGGCGGCGTCAACTTGACGATCCAACTCGACGGTGCGTGCAACAACATGATGATCCGCGTACCGGCCGGTGCTTGGAAAGTAAAAGGCAACTTGAAGTGGACTTGGACGACGCAAGGGATGCAAGTCGCTTGGAAGGACTTCCAATTCTCGATGAACCCCGGCGCCGCGGGCGTGGTGGATCTCGGTCAGTGCGAAGGCCCGCTCGGATTACATAAAGAACTGCGCAACGCGATCGAGACGGTAAGCCGCGATCAAGCCTGGATGCAAGACGTGTTGAAAGACGGCGTGCTTGACTGGGTTAGCGGCTCGCTCGGAAGCTTGCAAAACGAGCTTTTAAAAACCCGCAACGTCGAAGTAAAGAAGGGCTTAACCTTGAGTTGGATTCCTTCGGATCTCGTCGATGCCGGTCAGGGCGTCTTGCGTATCCCGGGTCAGGTCGTGATTTCGAAAAGCTCGGCCGCGACTTCGAGCCAAACGCTTGAGCGCGGTTACGATCTGCCGTCTTTAAATACCGTCAAAGAATCCGGCTTCGTGCTTCCCCGCGGCACCGTTCCTCGCGTCATTGAATTCATGCAAAAGAACGGTGAGCTAAGCTACCGCGCAAAATCCAACGACATCGAATCGTTCGTGGAGCTGATGCAAAACCAATTCATGCAATTCTTCGTATGGCCTGACCTGATGAACTTCGACGAGAAAACTCAGTTCTACTTTGACGTCAGCGCGCAGAAGCCACCCACGTTCTCGAACGGCGTGATGTTGCCCGCGGGCGGCCTTCGTTACGATGTCAGCGCACCGCTCGTGGTCAATCAATGGGCACCCGCCAAGGGCAAGTACGTGCCTTACGTTGATTTCACTTCGCCGATGCAAGGTGCGATGAGCGCGAAAATTAAAGACGGTAAGTTCACGGTTCAATTGCAGCCGGCTTCGCTCGAAGTTAGCTCGCGTTTCCGCCGTGAGTATTCGGTCGTCCGCCAAGTTACCGATTGGATCGCCACATCACTTTTAGGTTCGCGAGTTTCGGATTACTTGGCCTCGAAGCCGATGTCCTTCGACGTGCCCGCGTGGGACCTCGGCGACGGCACCATGTCTTTAAGCCCGCGTGACGTTCAATTGTGGAAGTACAGCTTCCGCGTCCCGTTAGATTTTAAAACGAATCAAAAATAGTAAGTCAGATCTAGCGTGGCGTGATCGTTGCGGTCGTAGGTTTTAATCAAACCATCTTCCGCGGCGGAGAAATCACGCCAGCTCAAGCCCCAGCGTAGGCTATCGGAAAGTTTATTTTCAAATCCGGCCGACGCAAAAATGCCTTTCGTGTTTCCCTCGAATAAAATAGACGACATCAAAGTTAGATTCTCCGACCACGCCCAGCGCGTGCCGAGCACCGCCGTGCGATCAAACAACCGGTAGGATGAGGAGATCAAATTGTCGGGCGCCTGAGGGTTTCTAGTGTAATAAATTTGCGCGAGCACGATCATGCTCGTAGAACCTAGATTCACCGTCGTCTCGGCGGCGGCCACGTTCGACCAGCTCCACGGTTGCAATAGCGGATCTTCGTTGATGGTGTGCTGGTACGCGCTTTCGACGCGAAAAATTACTTTTTGCAAAGCCCAAACGAAACCCGCGCTCGACGTGCGAACGCGGTAGTACACGGGCCTGAATTTAACGGGCGAGACGGCCACAAAATTCGGGTTCCCCGATATGATGGTGATGTCCGGCCGGGCTTTCGGTTGCGGCGCCGCACCTTCGAAGTGCATCGCGAAAAGATCGAGCGAGCCGAGGTGGGAGCTCAAGCGCAGGCCGGCGTTGTGATCGAGCGCATCGGTCGTCAAATTATTGCGCTTCGAGCCACTCCGCATGACCTCGTCGCCTTCAATTTTGTATTCGATAAAATCGGGGATATCGATATGCCCGTACTCGGTATTCACGTTGATCAAAAACTTGCGCGGCAACCAACGGGAATCTTCCGACGGTAAAACCCCGCGGCGTTGGCGAGGGATGTAGAGCGCTTGTACGCCGAACACTTCTTTGTCGTAATTCACTTCGACCATCGGCGAGCCGCGCTTCAAAATCCGCATGGGTCCTAGAAACGCCGACGGATTGATCACGTCGCTTGGGCTTGCCACGTCGGTCACGCCCCAATTCACCGTGTTCATACCGATTCGTATTTTCGTCGCCGACGAAGCTTTGACCTCGACGAACGCTTCGGGCACGTCCCAGTACGCTTTCTCAGGGGCAAATTCACTTTCGGGATTGGTCAGCGCGAGGAGGCGATATTGCAATCGCCACTTTTTAGATAATTTATTTTTACCCGAGCCGTCTAAGATTAAAAACGGCGAAATCGTGTCGGTCGGTTTGCCCAGATCTTCGGGATAATAATCGGTCGACGATTTGAGCGTGCCCGAATACTTCGCGAACGCGGGCAGCGTGAACATGATCAGCGCGGCCGCAAAAATTCCGCGGCTAAAGCGGCGGACGCTCACAGTCCGGCCATTTCGGTGCGCATCTTGCTCAACTCGGTACCTAAGGTCTCTTGTTGACCGCGCGTGCGCTGGATCTGGTAGTTCACGCTTGAGATGTCGTTCGACAATTGCTGACTGCGCATGCGCGCCTGTTCGTCGGGTGTTTGCGTGACCACTTCTTTGTACGTATTTGTCATCGGATCGAACACGCGTTCGCGCCTCGTCGTCGTATTGTGCGCGAGCGTAGATTGCTGAAAAGTAAGGGCTTGCCGTTGCAACTCAAGTCGGCGGACTTCGCCGTCGAGTCGGGTGACCTCACGCTCTTTCTCGTCGATGACGGCCTTGAGCCAGATCTTACGGCCGCGGCGGTACTCGGTCATCCACGCTTCTTCGCTATCGTTCGGGCACACGTCCAAATAGATTCCGCCCGTGCTGCCGAAGCGGTAACCGTTCGCCGGCGTACAAAAGATGCGGTTGCCTTCAACGTAGCGCGCGCGCATTTTCTTTTCCGATTCGCCGTCGCACATATCGTAAGAGAACGGTTTGCCCGCTTTGCCGACCGCAAAGACGTTATCTCCCGTGCAGTACTTGCCCATCCCGGCTTTAAATCCGGTATCCATATCGGTCCAAGCGACTTTGGCTTCAACCTTTGTGCATTGTTTGACGTGGTCGTCGGCGTCGAGCCTTTTACCCGCCATCGCGACGTCGTGCCCGTGCTGGTACCAATTGGTTTTTTCGCACTCTTTGCGTTTAAAGTAACTAGCGCAACCCGTGGTGGAGAGGCCGGTAAAGATAAAGACGGTGAGGATCGTAGCGGCGCGGACCATTTGCGAAACCAAGCGCGACTCCTTTTATATAGAGGGAAAACGATGTCTCATTTTGAGACGAGCGTCAATATCGTCGTCAGGTGTGGGCGGAGTTTGTCAGTTTTTGCCCGCGAACGTTCAGGCACGTTCGGCCCCCCGCCAAATCGACGGAGACCCCCATGTTTCTGGCATCGCGCTTGTAATGTCTAAAGGGGAATGGAGGGGCAGCGCATGTCTCCGAATATGAAATTGAATATGAAATCGAATATGAAAAAGGCGTTCTGTTTAGCACTCACGGTCTTCGTCTTAGTTGGCTGCCAACAGAAGAAGAACAAAAAGCAATCTCTCCGTCAGGGCCGTGGGCTCCGCGGTTCGACGATGGTGAATAACGGTGCAAACTCGGCCTCCGCCTCTGCACTTCAATGCGGAAGCTACAATCCCGGCAAAGCCTGGGGCGAGATCACTTCGTACCAAGGCGACCAGCAATTCTACCAAGAAGTTCAATTGTTAACGAACCCCGTTCTGCGCACCTTGCCCTTTGATGATCAACTCGGCATGGTCAGCGGACAAAGCGGTCAGTACACCGGCGTTCGCTTCTGGGGAAGTGTTCGTATCGCGAACGGCATGGTTGATCCTAACGCATCGGAAATTCGACTCGAGATCTACGATGACCGCGCTTGCCAACCGAAAGCCGACGGAACAATTCGCTCGGTCGTTCCGGTTCACATCGGCGCGAATCAACCCGGTTTCCTCGGCGTTGAAGGTTACGTTGCCGGTCAAGCGAAACTCACGTTCCTCGACAATTACGGCGCTATTATCTTAGACGGCCAAATTATCAACGGTTATTACTCGGGCACCGTGTCTTACACGACCACCGACACCGGTGGACAGGCACGCATTTTGGGCCGTTTCCAAATTCCCGCGCAAGGTTTCTTTACTTACTAGTAATGCTTGCTGATCGCCCCAACATTACCTAACGTTGGGGGATGAGCTTAAACCTTGAATTCGACCCTGAAGTTTTCTGGTCACTCATAGGCGGTCGTGCCGTGGTCGAAACTCCACGTCTTAGTTTGAAATCCAAAGAAGAAGCCTACGCTTATCTCAAAGCCTACGGCTACGATATGGAAGTGGTCGCCGACCGCGAAAAGCTGTGGGGCATTCACTCCCGCGCCATCATCTACATCCGCACCCAACTTATGAAAGAAGGCGAACTCATCCCCGATGAGATCTCCGACCCCAAAGCTTTGGCCGACATCGCCAATCTTCTGATGCTCGCTTCGGTGCGCGATGCCGAGCGCGGCTCCACCGCCGACTCCTTGCACAAGTGGTCCTGCGCACTGCTCCGCGTGATGCACGTCATTTCGCAATTGCACAACGATCTGTTCAATTATTTCTCCCTAGAAATTCAAGAAGAAATTTTCAGGCCCTATCGCCAGTTCGTACAAAAAGATCCCACGCTCGGCATTCGCCTCGAGGGCGGCACCGATCACGAATCGATTCCGCTGCAAAAGTTTGATATCAAACCGTTTAAAGATTCCGATTCTTCGATCACCAAGCTCTTAGCGAAACCCGACGAGGTCGCCTTCGGTTTGCTGGACAAAATCGGCGTACGATTCGTCACGGCCAATCTCTTCGATACATTTCGCGTCATGCGTTTCTTGGTCAGCAATCACGTCGTCTCACCGGCCAACGTCATTCCGAATCAGTCCAACAACACGCTTTACCCGGTAAACTTATTCTTAGACGTGATGGAAGGTCTGCCGAAAGATTTCGACCTGCCCGCCGTAGAAATCGACAAGTTGCTCCAAGCCCGCATGGAAAAAGACGCCACCAAAGCAAAATTCTTAGAAAAGCCGAACACCTTCACCTCGCGCGATTACCGCTTTATAAAATTCATCACGCGCCAATTAGTCCGCGTCACCGATCCCAATACCCAAAAAAGTTTTTCGTTCTTCTATCCCTACGAAGTTCAAGTCCTGGACTACGATCACTATCTTCGCTCCTTAAGCGGCCCCGCTTCGCACGATGAGTACAAAGCCCGTCAGAAGGCGCGGGCGCGTGAACGGGTTTTGAATTAAATTTTTTGTGAATCTGGGATTGTAGAGTTCGGGTATCTCGGCTTCGAAGCGCCCATGCGTTTGGCGCGGAAGATCGTCCATCCATGCGAGTGCGGCCATTCCGCCATCCGGGCGGAATGGGAATGAAATGAAGAGATTTAAGTTTTGGTGGGAGGGATAGGACCTTCATCACGCGAAGGTAGCTTTTCATTCTTCTTCCTCTTCTTCCTTCTTTCTTCTCTCTCTCTCTCTCTCTCCTTTTCTTTTCTTTTCTTTTCTTTTCTTTTCTTCCTCCTCTTCCGCAAAACAACAATCCTCCCCAATATTTCACTCTTGCGGCCGCGGACGGCCGCAAGAAGCCACTCTCAAGGACGGAACATCTCTGCCAACAGAAGATGAGGCCATCGAAGCCGAAAACTCTGCGCGCGCAGAATTTCTTCCGAAGGTCTTACAAAAACAATTACCCGGTAAGTCACGAAGCACTCTGCGCGACCAGAACTATTTTACATTTTTTCTCCACGTAAATATAATTTGACGAGTCTTTCAAGCGAGCAGTGAAGCGCTCCTATGTTTTATTCTCTAAATTTGATTTTGAACTTAAAACGGCAGAGTAGATCGTCGTATTGACTCGAATCGAAGCTTTAAAGGCGAACTATAAATGTCCTTCGCCAGCCTAAAAAAGACAATTCTAAAACCCATGTTAGCTTCATCGCATCTTAAGGAGTCGAAGATGAATGCTGAGCAAAAATGGATTCATGAATATGCGTTGGCGGCGAAAGTTCGTTATCATAAATTTGAACTTGAGTTCGTTCAGATCTTGAAAGATGTCGAACGCAGTAAAACTCATAAGGCCTTGGATAAATCGAGCGTACATGCTTACGCGGTTGGGATCTTAGGATTTACCGATGCGGTCGCTTACAGCTTTATCGCGGTGGCACGCAAGTCGCGCGAGGTGCCTGAGATACTGGAGTCTGGACTTTCCGTTTTCGTTTTGAATCGCATGGTTTCTACGCTGAAGCCAGAGAATGCGGATGAACTTATTCGCTTTGCCCAAACTCATTCAAGCCGCGAGCTTGAGCGAGAGTTAGGTCGGCGTAATCCGCGAAGCAAATGTGAAAAGGTTAAATTCATATCTGAAGAGTGCGTTGAGATTTCGGCGCATGTTTCCGGTGCGTTTCTAGAGAAGCTAAAACGAGTCGAAGCTCTGCGCGCGCAGAAAAGTCAGCCGCACGGTGTTGGGCGTGCGCTTGAGGCCGCTTTGGAGGAATATTTGCGAAAGCACGATCCCGTACAGAAGGCGGAGCGGGCTCAGCGGCGTCAGACGAAAGCGCAAGCGACGAAACACGAAGAGACGCAGCGTAATGAAACCCAATGTGACGAGAGCTCTAAGCAATCGGCAGGCGTCGGTTTGCCGGAAGAACTCTGCGCGCGCAGAGTTGTGAGGCGTGTGCCGCTGACCGCGGCGCAAAGACACGCGGTGTTCGCGCGTGATTTCGGGCGGTGTACGAATCTGGGCAAGGACGGGAAGCGGTGCGGATCAGATCAATGGATTCAGGTGCATCACATCGTAGAAGTTGCGAAAGGCGGGGGGAATGATCCCGCCAACCTGACTACGCTGTGTTCATTTCATCATGATCAGATTCACCAATTAAGCCTACCTATGGACGAGCGGCAGGCGGTCGGTTGATTACCTCTTCATTGCTAGGTATTCGGCGGAGGACAGCAAAGCGGCGCGGACTTGCGGTAGCGTCAATTGGCCCGCGATGACGGAATTCACGTTGGCCGCCAATCCACCCGCGTCGGGCTCGCGCTTAAGGATTTGCTGGTAGGCCAACGTCACTTGTTGGCGCGCCAGTGCGCGATGTTCTGTGGACTCCAGAATCGATTGACGGGCTTGGCCAAAACTCAACAGGCCGGCCTCGATGTTTGCGGAGAAAGCGTTCAGGCCGCCAATGTCGGGTTCGCGCATTAAGATGTAAAGGTACAACTGGCGGATCGATTCGCGGAGCGGTGTGAATTGCGGTGTCGGATTCAGATTGATGTATTCTTGGGATTGCAGAAGTGCCTGACGTACTAGTTCTAAGCTCAACGAGCCGTTGTTCACCGCGTTTAGGTAGTTTTGTAAGCCGGCCGCGTCGGGTTCGCGCTGAAGGATGTTAACGAAGAGCTGGCGTACGGATTCGCGCAGAGCATTCTGATCGGAAGCCGCGGCCGTCGCGGGCCCGCGAACGACCGTTTCGAACGGAACGTCCATGTCATGCCATAAGGGCACGGCCAGACGAAATGAAACCGCAGCGTATGAGGCGCGACTGATCTTGGTATCTTCGAAGATCACGTTGGTCGCGTTTGGAATCGTGTACGCTAAACCGTTTACGGTCGAGAGTGCGCCATCGGTATTGATACGCATCGCGCCGCCTGAGCTATAAACCATATTGTCGCGTATGCGCATCGGGGCGCCGCCACGCACTTGTTCAATAATGAAACCGGTCAGTGCGTTGCGGACGATGTTGTCGTGGACAAAACCGCCGAACGTGGACGAGGCGTCCCGGTACCAACTATCGCCCCCAATGTATAAGCCGAAGCCGCAACGCCGGCGAGGGCCACAATCAATTTGGTTTCCGGAAATATCCGAATTTGTATAATCGCCTGAGGTGCGGCCGGGCCACGATTGAATCATCATCGCCGCGAAAGCCGCGCTTGAAAATGAATCTCCGTGACGGATCAAATTGTTTTGGATTCTACAGTTTTGACAACCGCCGAAGATGAAATCTACGTCTGAGTTATCGATGAATAAGTTAGAGTTAAATTCAGAATCTTTAGCTTCGAGTACGGTCATGCCATCCGCGTAGCGGTCTTGGTGAGCGCCGTTAAACGCGACGGTGTTGCCGTTCATTTTGAAGCGTGAGCCTTCGACGGCCAGGGCCGTACCGCATAAAGTGTTCTTGCTGGTTACGCCTTCGACCGTGATCTCTTTTCCGTTGACGTTAATGTTCCATCCGCGCCCGGCGCCCGCGTTCGGGTTTACGCATTCCGCGGCGGTTGCGGAACCAAGGCGCGCGGCCCGGTTTCCGTTGACGACTAAATTGCGAACGACCGCGCCGGTACCGGTGATGTTCAAGATGCCGGCCGCGTTGTCGGCTTGCGTGTTCGGAACCGCGCGCATCTCGAAGCAAGGATGCGCGTCGTTGACGCCGCATGAAAAACCGGCGGGCGTATTTTTAGTTGTGATCGAAATAGCGCGCGCGATCTTGATCGTGCCGCTAACCAAGGCCACACCGGGAGGAAGTTCTAAGACGGTATTTACCGCGGCACCGTCAATGCAAGCCTGCAACGCGCCGGTCGCATCTTGACCGGCTTGCATCGCGCTAATCAAAGTCGCGCAAGAGGCGGGCAGCGAAGCGGGGCTGAAGTTCACCTGACTGCCGGTCACCAGTGACGGCATAGCCACAACCTTATTCAAAGCCGAGAAATCTCCACAGGCAGTTAAAGTCGCGGTACAAGCCAAAGCGAAAGCCATCTTTATTAAGTTCACGTGATCCCCCTAATTCCCCGCGGCTATGTTTTGCAAGCCTCGCGGCAGGGTGGTTGAACTCACATCGAGGCAAAGCGCCGCTCGCCGTCTCAATGCGAGAAGCGGTGTCGACGATCAGTTCAGTGAATAAATGATGGCCATGCCAAAGGTCGGGGTAAGGTTGTCGCTCGGAGAGGCCTCCGCTACGATATTAAAATGAGATTCTTTCTCACATTTTGGACCCTCTTCGCCTGCGCACACGCGAACGCCGCCATTCTGCGCGAAGATATTGGTGAGCTGAAGATTCACGATTTGCTCATACGCCCCAACTTCACCCTCAAAGAGCCGACGAACGGCGCCTTCTCGATTGGGGAAAGCTCTTTCGCGCTTCGTTGGGAGCTCGAATCCAAATTCGCCGGAGTTGTGCGCATCGGGCCGCGCACGCTGCTCAATCCACTAGCGCGTTACGCCAGCACGGTGAACTCCGATATTATTTTGGTCGAAGCTTACGCCGAGTACAATGATCCGTACGGGCGGTTTCGGTTCGGCCGTTTGCCCGTGGAATTCGGCTACGAGGGCAGGCAATGGGAGCGGGAATTGATCTTTCCCCGCTCGCTGCTGTTCAAGAACCGCGCGATGATGTTGCGGGACGTGGGTGGATCGTACGAAATTGAACATAACAATTTCTACTCAGGCTTCGTGATTCACAACGGCGAGAGCGATAGCGATCAAGACGGGCGCATTTGGTATACGGCGCGCATGGGGTTCAAAGAGGAAAAGTTTGAAATCGGCCTGGCCGGTCAGACGGGGAGCACGAAGCCGCTCGGTACCGCGGCGAGTTCCGATCCACTTGCGGGCGTTGATCCGACGAAAGATGCGAAGTGGCGGTTGGCCGGTTTGTACACCGCGTTCACCCGCAAACAGTGGGAGTTTGTGCTCGAGGCCTACTCCGGTGAACGCGAGCAGGACAAAAAGACGGGGCGCTTCGCCACGGGGCACGCCGATCTGGGCTTTATTTTCAGCAAAACTTTTTCGACTCACCTGCGCTACGATATGTTTGATCCGAATCAGAGAATCGATAACGATATGGAGCGCCAGGCGAGCCTCTCCCTGGTTTTTTCAAACAAAACTCACTCCAGCAACATCATAATCGTCGGCACGAAGGTTTTTGAAGAAAACCGGCAGATCGGTAACGATGAATTCCGCCTCATTTGGAGTCTGTCTCCGAGCGGCGTCGTCCGCTTTTAAACAGACCTTTTTTTGACCGGCTCAAGCTAGTCCGCTATAAATATCCAAATCTTATTTCAGGAGTGGATCATGGCGATTGGCCGGGTTGGCGTTTTAGGTGCGGGGCAGATGGGCAACGGGATCGCGCAAGTCTGCGCGGCGCAAGGTTTGAAGGTCGTGCTGGTCGATATCGCGCAACCGGCGCTCGACAAGGGGATGGCGACGATCGCTTCGAGTTGCGACCGTCTCATTAAAAAAGAAGCGATGACCGACGCCGCAAAAAAAGAATTGCTCG
Source organism: Pseudobdellovibrionaceae bacterium (assembly GCA_947444305.1). Taxonomy (GTDB): domain Bacteria; phylum Bdellovibrionota; class Bdellovibrionia; order Bdellovibrionales; family UBA1609; genus JALHOQ01. The sequence continues at coordinate 326,840 of CANEZP010000001.1, forward strand.
GCCAAATTACCGCCAGCACTAAACTTGAAGATTTTAAAGACTGCGACATCGTCATCGAAGCCATCGCCGAGAACGTCGACTTAAAAGTGAAAGTCTTCGCGCAGCTCGACCAAATTTGCCAAAGCCACGCGCTGCTTTGCTCCAACACATCCAGTATCTCCATCACGAAGATTGCGGCGGCAACGAAGCGCCCCGACAAAGTGGCGGGCATGCATTTCATGAACCCGGTACCCTTGATGAAGCTGGTCGAAGGTATTCGTGGCTTACAAACTTCCGATGACACGTTCGCGCAAGTTTCGGCGCTGGCGACGAAGCTCGGTAAAACCTTCGTCGAAGTCAAAGACATGCCCGGTTTCGCGGTCAACCGCATCCTCATGCCGATGATCAACGAGGCGGTCTACACGCTCCACGAGGGAATCGCCTCGGCGGAAGATATCGATCAGTCCATGAAGCTCGGCACGAACCAACCGATGGGTCCTCTTACGCTCGCGGATTTTATCGGGCTCGACACTTGCCTCGCGATCATGAACGTCTTGCATCAAGGTTTGGGCGACACCAAATACCGCCCGTGTCCGTTGCTGGTGAAATACGTTGAAGCCGGCTGGCTCGGCCGCAAGACGGGCCGCGGTTTTCACACTTACGAGGGATCAAAATAATGGAACTCAAAGCCGTTCGCTACGAGGTCACCGAGAACGAAGCCGGGCACCGCATCGCCGTCATCCGCATCGCGCGGCCCGAGGCTTTGAACGCACTTAACAAACAGGTTCTCAGCGAACTTAAAATTTTACTTCAGGAACTCGGCTCGAAGCGCGACGTGCGCGCGGCCGTGCTCACCGGCGAGGGCGATAAATCTTTCGTCGCCGGGGCCGACATCAAAGAGATGGAAAATCTAACGATGCCGCAAGCGCGCGAACTAGCTTTGCAAGGACAAACGCTTTTTTCAAAGCTGGAAGAACTCCCGTTTCCCGTCATTTGCGCGATGAACGGCTTCGCGTTGGGCGGCGGGTTTGAGCTCGCGCTCGCGTGCGACTTCATCATCGCTTCATCGAAAGCGAAGTGGGGCTTGCCCGAAGTTACGCTCGGACTAATTCCGGGATACGGCGGCACGCAGCGACTCACTCGCCAGGTGGGCCGCGCGCTCGCAAGGCGCATCGCCATGAGCGGCGAAATGTTCACGGCGCAACAAGGTTTGGATTTTGGTTTGTTCACGCAAATCTGCGAGCCGGCCGATCTGCTACCAACTGCGATGAAGGTGGCGACGACGATCGCATCACGCGCGCCGAACGCGGTGGCGTGGGTCAAAGAAGCGATTAACCACGGCGGCGACAAATCACTGGCCGAAGGTTTGAAGATCGAAGCCGATCTCTTTGCCCGTACGTTCGAAACGAAAGATCACAACGAAGGCATCGCCGCGTTCATTGAAAAACGCCCCGCTAATTTTCAAGGAAATTAAAATATGAAGAATCCCGTTCGCATCGTCACCGCCGCTTCACTCTTTGACGGTCACGACGCCGCGATCAACGTCATTCGCCGCGTGCTGCAAGACCAAGGCGCCGAGGTCATCCACCTCGGCCACAACCGCTCGGTGCTCGAAGTCGCCGAAGCCGTTTTGCAAGAAGGCGCGCAGGGCGTGTGCATCAGCTCGTATCAGGGCGGGCACATGGAGTATTTCAAATACTTAAAGGACCTGCTCGACCAGGCGGGTGCGGGCTACGTCAAAATCTTCGGCGGCGGCGGCGGCGTCATCGTTCACGAGGAAAAAGCCGAACTCGAGAAATACGGAATCACGCAGATCTTCCACCCCGACGACGGACGGCGATTGGGTCTCGAAGGCATGATCCAACAAATCATGGTCGCTTGCGACTTCGACATCACCGAGGCGGCTAAAGATTCAAAGTTCGGGGCGGGCAGCGAAGCCTTCGGCACCGGTCCTATACCGCAAACCGCGTTGGGCGTAGCGCTCTCGGCCATCGAGAACGAAAAATCACCCGCGGGTTTAGAGAAAGAGCTGGCAAAGTTTAAACGCAAAGACGGCAAGACGCTCGTGCTCGGCATTACGGGCACCGGCGGCGCGGGTAAGTCTTCGTTGATCGATGAATTGCTCGTGCGCTTCATGAACCAATTCCCGAAAGCGCGCATCGGCGTCGTGTGCGTGGATCCCAGTAAGCGGCGAACGGGCGGCGCCTTGCTCGGGGATCGCATTCGCATGAACTCCCTCGCCAGGCGCGGAACGTTCATGCGCTCGGTGGCTTCACGCGGGTCGGGCAGCGAGATCGCTTTGTCGCTACCGAAGATTTTGGATTTTCTAAAAGGCTACGACTTCGATTTACTTATCGCCGAAAGTTCGGGCATCGGGCAGGCGAGTTCTAAGATTTTGGAAGTTTCCGATTTAAGTTTATACGTCATGACGTCCGAGTTCGGAGCGCAAAGCCAGCTCGAAAAAATTGATATGATCGACTACGCCGATTTGATCTCAATCAATAAGGCCGATCGCCGTGGGGCGCAAGACGCCCACCGCGATGTGCAGCGGCAGTACCGCCGCGCGCGCAAAATATTTGATCATCCGGCGCCGGTGCCGGTGTACCTAACGCAGGCTTCAAACTTCAACGACAAAGGCGTGAACGAATTGTTCACCGCGCTCGCGCAAGCGTTACAAGCTAAGGGCACCAAAGCCTTCGCCCTCGAAACACCGGTGGCGATCGGCAGCGAAAAGCAAACCGTCGTCCCGAGTGAGCGGCAAAATTATTTATCCGAGATTACCGGTGCCGTTCGCCAATACAAAAAAGACGTACGGGACCAAGCGCTGACCGCCTCGAAGATCGGCGCGGCCGAAACATTGAAGGCCGCGTTGAAACAGCTGCCCCAAGAATTGGAAAAGCCGCTCAACGAATGGCAAACTCAATTCAACGAAGCCAACCTCAAAGAGCTGCGGGGTTTTGAAAAGCTGCGTGCCGATTATGCCGGTAGCGAATTCAGCTACGAAGTGCGCGGTAAGACAATTAAGCAACCGCTCACGCGCAAGAGCCTATGCGGCCTCGATATTCCACGCGTCGTCTTGCCCGACTACACGGACTGGGGCGATCGTTGGCGTTACCTTAAGCTTGAGAACGTGCCCGGCAGTTTTCCGTTTACGGCGGGCGTGTTTCCGCTTAAACGCAGCGAAGAAGATCCGGGCCGGCAGTTCGCCGGCGAAGGTACGCCCGAACGAACCAACCGGCGCTTCCATTACTTAAGTAAAGGCCAGCCGAGCAAACGGCTCAGCACCGCGTTCGACAGCGTTACGCTTTACGGGGAAGATCCCGATCCGCGGCCCGACATTTACGGCAAGGTCGGCGAGAGCGGCGTCAGCATCGCGACCCTCGAAGACATGAAGAAGCTTTACGCCGGCTTCGATCTCTGCGATCCGTCGACGAGCGTGTCGATGACCATCAACGGCCCCGCGCCCATGATCCTCGCGTTCTTCATGAATACGGCGATCGATCAGCAACTTGCTAAGAAAGAAGCGGCCGCCGGGCGAAAACTGAACGCCGAAGAAATTGCGAAGGTTCGTGCCGAGACCCTGTCCGTCGTCCGCGGTACGGTGCAGGCCGATATCTTGAAAGAGGATCAGGGACAGAACACTTGCATCTTTTCGATCGATTTCGCGCTGAAGATGATGGCGGATATCCAAGAGTACTTCGTTAAAAATAACGTTCGTAATTTCTATTCGGTCAGCATCAGCGGTTATCATATCGCCGAAGCGGGCGCGAATCCGATCACGCAGTTGGCGCTCACGCTTTCGAATGCCTTTACTTACATTGAATATTACCTTTCGCGCGGTTTAAAGATCGACGAGTTCGCACCGAACCTAAGTTTCTTTTTCTCGAACGGTTTAGACCCCGAGTACACCGTCATCGGCAGGGTGGCGCGCCGGATCTGGGCCATCGCGCTCAGGGATAAATACCGCGCGAACGATCGTTCGCAAAAATTAAAATATCACATTCAGACCAGCGGGCGTTCGTTGCACGCGCAAGAAATCGACTTCAACGATATCCGCACAACCTTGCAAGCCCTGGTGGCCATCTTCGATCAGTGCAATTCTTTGCATACGAACGCTTACGATGAAGCGATCACGACGCCCACGGAAGAAAGTGTTCGCCGCGCGCAGGCGATTCAGCTCATCATAAATAAAGAATTCGGCATGGCGAAGAACGAAAATCCGCTTCAGGGCAGCTATTTCACCGAGTGGCTGACCGAAGCCGTCGAAGAAGCCGTGCTCGAGGAATTCTTGAAGATCAACGAGCGTGGCGGCGTGCTCGGCGCGATGGAAACGCAGTACCAGCGGAGCAAAATTCAAGACGAATCTCACCACTACGAAATGCTCAAACATAACGGCGAGCTCCCGATCATCGGGGTCAATACTTTCGTCGATCCGAAAACTTTGGCGGAAGGTTTTGTCCCGCCGAAGATCGAGATGGCGCGCGCCACGGCCGAGGAGAAAAAGCAGCAGCTCGACAACGTTCGCACCTACCAAAAACGTTTCGGCGAAGACACGGCCGAGGCTTTGGCCCAATTGAAAAAAACGGCGGTTGAAGGCGGTAATATCTTCGAGGCATTGATGTCGGCGGCACGGGTCTGTTCGCTGGGACAAATGACCACCGCCCTCTACGAAGTGGGCGGTAAATACCGGCGAAATATTTAGAAGGGAATTGGCACCTTTCCTGCAACTTTTTTAGACCGTTCAAAAGCAGCTACAAATTGGATTTCACGGAGAATTTTTTCCTATGCTTACCGTTCACGGTCAAACCTGGTACGTAGAAGTATGATCATTCGGAATCTCTTTTTCTACTTCGCGGTTTTTGTCGTCGCGATCGTTGCAAACAATTACGCTCTCTACACCAACATGAGCCGCCTCCATGAACACGAAGCGTTGGTATCGCACACCTTCCAAGTCATCCAGCAGTTGGACCGGATCAATGCCGAGTTTAGGTCCGCCGAGTCGGTCGGTCGGGGCTACGTCGTCAATAGGGGCGAGGCTAGCTTTTTGCGCGAGTGGGACAATCACATCGCGAACACCTGGAAGTTTGTCGATGTTTTACAAAACCAAACTTTAGATAATCCGAAGCAGCAGGATAGCCTCAAACGTCTGCGTGAACTTCTCAATGCTCGTTTCGAGCGCTTGCGTGAAAACATCAATCTCGTGCAAGCGGGTACTCCCTTCACGCAGATGGAAAAACGGGTAGGCATAGGCAAAGAGTTGACCGACGAACTCCGGCGTTTGCTTACGACGATGGAGAATGAAGAAGTTCGGTTGCTTACTGCGCGAACCGAACAGGCCGCCGCGGCGAAACTTCTCGTCTTTTGGACGTTCATTGCCTCTTCATTAGTTAATTTACTTTTGGTGACGACCGCGTTCTGGCTGTTCCGCCGTCACGTTGCGGCCCAGGCGCGCGCGTTGGCCACGCAAGAACACGAAAACTGGATCCAAACAAAAATGCTTGAGCTCGGCAAAATGCTCGCGAACCAAAAGTCGCCGCGCGATCTCGCCGAGGAAGTTTTAAGTTTCTTCACGCAAAATCTCAATTTTCCGGCGGGCAATTTCTTCGTGGCGAACGACGGCTATCTCACCCGGTTGGGCACCTTCGCCGGCCCGCTCACGCCCAGGGACAACACCCGTTTCAGTACGGAGGAGGGGCTCGTCGGTGCGGCTCTTCAACGAGCAACGATCCAAGAGGTAAACGATATCCCCGCGGGCTACTTTTCAATCGAATCGGGGCTCGGTGTCGCGGCTCCGAAGACGCTGCTTTTCGTGCCGCTGGTATTCCAAAGTAACCCGCTCGGCGTGATCGAACTTGCTTCGTTTTTACCGCTCGATGAACGTGAGCGGGAACTATTAGCCCTCGCCCAGGAACGCATCGCTACGGTTTTGAATGCAGCTACGGCGCAGGAGAAACAGGGCGAACTCCTCGAGGAGACCCAACGCCAGAGCGAAGAATTGCAAGCCCAGCAAGAAGAGCTGCGCACCAACAACGAAGAGCTCGAAGAGCAGGCGACGGCCCTGCTTCGCTCGCAAGAACGTCAGCAAACACAGCAAGAAGAACTACGCCAGATCAACGAGGAGCTCGAAGCGCAGGCCCGCTCGCTCGAACACCAGCAAGATGCGCTTAATGTACGCAACGATGAATTGGAATCCGCCCGGCGCGAATCCGAACTCAAAGCCGTCGAGCTTGAGCGTACGAACTTATATAAATCTGAATTTCTCGCCAAAATGTCGCACGAGTTGCGTACGCCGCTCAATAGCATGTTGATTTTGTCCTCGCTGCTCGGTGAAGACAAAGATCGCAATTTGACTAAGCAGCAGATTGAGTTTGCGCGGACCATCCACGACGCGGGCGCCGATCTGCTTAATCTGATCAACGACATTCTCGATCTTTCTAAACTCGAGGCGGGTAAGCTCACGCTGAATCCCGAAACGTTCTCGGTTTCAACTTTCCTAAAGAGTTTAGATTCGCAATTCCGCCCGCTGATGGAGAAGAAAGAAATCAACTTCACCATCGAAGTCGGCCCCGGCGTGCCCGAAACTCTAAAGACCGACCGGCAGCGGGTTGAGCAGGTGTTGCGTAATTTATTGTCCAACGCGGCCAAGTTTACCGAAAAAGGCGACATTCGTGTCGATCTCCAGATGGGCTCGGAAGGCCGGGTGCGCTTCGCGGTTCACGATTCGGGCATTGGGATCCCGCCCGAGAAAAAACAGGCGATCTTTGAAGCGTTCGAACAGGTGGATGGTTCCATCAGTCGTAGGTTCGGCGGCACGGGCCTCGGGCTGACCATTTCGCGAGAGCTCGCGGCTTTGCTGCAAGGTGCGCTCGAAGTTGAGAGCCAAGAAAACGTGGGGAGCACATTCGTCCTCGAAATTCCCACCGTGGTTGCCGATCGTTCCGCGAAGAACGCGAAGGAAGAAGTTGCCGCGGTCAGGCCGGTGGCCCAGGTTCCCCGCGCGGCTGAGCGTGAAGCAGCGACCAAACCGGCCGCGCCCGCGGTCGCCCGTAACGTTGACCACTTGCTCGCGCAAGTGAAGTCGTCGGCGGCGAAGGGTCGCTCGCTCTTGATCGTCGAAGATGACGTCCACTTCACTAAAGCGCTCGAAGAATCTTCGCGGGCCCACGGTTTTAATCCGATTGTCGTTGGCGATAGCGAAGGTGCCCTCGAGTTGCTGAAGCAGCACACTCCTTCCGCCATCTTGCTCGACGTTCAGTTGCCCGGAATGAGCGGCATGAGCTTGCTCGAAAACATCAAACAGAATTCGACATTGCGCCATGTTCCTATTCACATGATGTCCGCGCTCGACTACCAAGCGCCGGCGTTGCGTCTCGGCGCCATCGGTTTCATGGACAAACCCGTGACCATAGACGGCATCAAAGGGGCGTTCGAAAAGATCGAGCGTATGCTCGACAAACAGGTCAAACAAATCCTCGTGATCGAAGACGACGAACGCCAGCTCGGCGCCATGCAGGAGTTACTGCGCGGGCCGGGCGTTGAAATCACGGCGGCCCTTTCCGCGAAGGAAGCGCTCACCGAAATTAAAAAGAAAGACTTCGAATGCGTGATCGTCGATTTGACCTTGCCGGATTTATCGGGCCTAGAGCTGCTCGAGAAAGTGCACGAAGCGTTGGGTGAGAACGTGCCGCCGATCATCGTGTACACGGGCCGCGATCTGAACCGCAATGAGGAAGAAAAGCTCCGGGAATTTTCGGAGAGTATCATCATCAAGGGCGCTAAATCGCCGGAACGCCTGCTCGACGAAGTAAATTTGTTCCTACACCGGATCGAGAGTGAGCTGCCCGAAGAACAGCGCTCTATGTTGACCGAGCTCCGCATGCGCGAGCGTGGCTTCGAAGGCCGCACGGTCTTGCTCGTCGACGATGATCTTCGAAATATCTTCGCGCTGACCAGCGCGCTCGAGAGCAAGGGCCTGAAGGTCGTGGCCGCGCGCAACGGATTCGAAGCGCTCGAAGCGCTCGAAAAACATCCGCTCGTCGACGCCGTATTGATGGACATCATGATGCCCAAGATGGACGGTTACGAAGCCATCAAACGAATCCGTGAGATGCGCCAGTTCGAAAAGCTCCCGATCATCGCGTTAACCGCCAAAGCGATGAAGGGTGACCACGAACGTTGTCTGAAGGCCGGCGCCAATGACTACCTGCCGAAACCGGTAAACATGATGAATCTCATCTCGGTGCTCAAAGTTTGGCTGACGGGTAAGGGCATGTGGACGTGATCGACAACGAGCAGGTCGAATACAAACTTTTACTCGAGGCCATTCATTTAAAGTACGGCTACGACTTTCGCGGATACGCGTCGGGGTCGCTCGAGCGCCGGGTCCGGGCGCTGCTTTCAAAATTTAGACTGAATGATTTTTCCGAACTGATGCAACGTTTGCTCAAGGAACCTGATTTTTTTAGAACGATCCTTCCGCACATGACCGTGGGCACCTCCGAAATGTTTCGCGATCCCCATTTTTATAAGTCTATGCGGGCCGAGATCATTCCCGCGTTGCGGACTTTCGCTTCGTTAAACGTCTGGGTCGCCGGTTGTTCGACCGGCCAAGAGGCTTACAGTCTAGCGATCATGCTTCACGAAGAAGGCTTGCTCGATCGCACCGTCATCTTCGCGACCGACGTCAATCCGGCCGCGCTCAAGGCCGCGCGCGAAGGTATTTTCGCCGCCGACACCATTCAACTCTACACCCGTAATTACGTCGAGAGCGGGGGAGCGAAGACCTTTTCCGATTACTATACGGCCGACTACGGTTACGCACGGATGGCGTCTTACCTGAAAGACAACATGGTTTTTTCCGAGCACAACCTCGGTACCGACGGCGTTTTTTCGGAAATGAATTTGGTCATGTGCCGTAACGTTCTTATTTACTTCGATAAAGATTTGCAAAACCGCGTGCTTAATCTATTTCGTGAATCGTTACGCTTCCGCGGCTATCTCTGCCTAGGCTCAAAGGAGAATCTGAGGTTTTCGAACCAGGCCTACGCTTTCGAAACGATCGATGCGCGCAATAAAATTTATCAAAAGTTGAGCGGTAACCTATGATTCAGCCGTCGCGTGTTTTCATGATCGGGACTTCGGCCGGGGGTGTGTCCGCGATTCATAATATTTTGGAAGAACTCAGCGACGAAGTAACGGCGCCGATCATCGTCATCCAGCATCTACCCGACATTAAGCACGTCGATGTAAAAACCGTTTATCCAGCCGGGCCCGGGCGTACGGTGCTCGAAGTTGAAGACAAGATGCCCATCGAAGACAATCACGTGTATTTTGCGCCCGGCGGCTATCACTTATTGATCGAAAAAGATTTTACGTTTTCACTTACGCAGGACGAGCCGATCCGCTACTCCCGGCCTTCCATCGACTTGACTTTCGAGAGTGCCGCGGGCGTACTCGGGAAATCGGTGGTCGCGGTGGTTTTGACCGGTGCGAATGCCGACGGCGCCGACGGTTTGGTGAAGATTCGGGCCGCGGGCGGCGTGTGCGTCGTCCAAGATCCAAACGAAGCCGAGTTCCGCGAGATGCCGACGGCCGCGGTCGAGCGACAGGCGCCCGATTACGTCGTGTTGCTCAAAGATATTCCGGCGCTCTTTCTTAAACTACGTAATGGGGGGGCACGATGAAGACGAAAGTTCTGATCGTAGACGATATAAAGGAAAATATCGTCGCGCTTGACGCCATTATTAATTCACCCGATCTCGAAATCTTTCACGCGCAAAATGCCGATGCGGCGCTGAATTTAGTTTTTGAACACGAGTTCGCCTTGGCGTTGCTCGACGTGCAAATGCCGTCGCTTACGGGTTTCGATCTGGCGCGGCTTATCCGCGGGGTCGAACGCAGCCGGCATTTGCCGATTATTTTCGTCACCGCGCAGGACAAAGGCTCGTCGATTGAATTTGCCGGTTACGAAATGGGCGCGGTCGACTTGCTTTTTAAGCCGCTCGATCCGCACGTCGTGCGCAGTAAGGTCCGCGTCTTCGTGATGCTCGATCAACAAAGTAAGCAATTGCAACAACAGATTCGGATCGCCTCCGATCTTAAGCGCCAGGCGGAAGAAGCCAATTTAGCGAAGAGCGCATTTCTCGCGAACATGTCGCACGAGATTCGTACACCGCTGGCTTCCGTTTTAGGTTTTGCCGAATTGCTTGCCGGTGAAACCGTTCAGCCCAATGAACGCGTGAAATTGTGGCAGGCGATCGACCGTAACGGCGAATTGCTCATGCGGGTTATCGACGACGTCTTGGACTTATCGAAGATCGAAGCGCAAAAGCTCGAGATGAATCCGGTCGTTTTCTCGCTCAAGGAAATGCTTCGCGATCTCGAACTCACCATGGGACACAAAGCGCGAGAGAAGGGCCTGCAATTCACGGTCAACTACGCGGCCGACAAACGGGATTATTTCCTAGGCGATGCCACCCGGGTGAAGCAGGTGCTGCTCAACCTCATGAACAACGCGGTCAAGTTTACCGATCGCGGCGGAGTTAAGGTCGAGTGCAAGGTTGATCCGCAGGATTTAAATGGCCTGGCACCCATTTGCTTTTACATTACCGACTCGGGCATCGGTCTTAGTGAAGATCAACGCGCGCGCATTTTCCAGCCCTTCGCGCAGGCCGATCTTACCACAAGCAAAAAATTTGGCGGTACCGGCTTAGGTTTAGTGATCGCGCGCAAACTTGCCCAGCAGATGGAAGGCGACGTCACGTTAGTCAGCTCCGAGCCGGGCAAGGGAAGTACGTTCGGCGTAAAATTTAAAATCGCGCGTTCCGACAAAGCGCCGGCCGCGACTAAGCCGACCAGCCCGCAAGAGATCAAAGATCTTTTGCGCGGTAAAAAGATTTTGGTCGTCGATGACGTCATCGACAATCGCGAACTGATGGAGTTGTTTCTAGGCCCCACCGGTGCCGAGATCAGTCTCGCCGAAAGCGGGGAGCAGGCGCTGCAACTTTCGGCTTCCCGGCCCGACATCATCCTAATGGACATTCAGATGCCGGGCATGGACGGTTACGAAACCACCAAGCGTTTACGAAAGACCGGATTCGACCGTCCCATTTTAGCTCTCACCGCGCACGCCATGCGTGCCGAGACCGAGCGTTGTATCGAATCCGGCTGCGATAAGGTGATGACCAAGCCCGTCAATCGGGGAGAACTGATCCGCGTTCTGAATCATCTGCTGTTTCCGGTCTAGTTTAGCCTTAGGTCCAGCCAACTTTATCGTAATATATCCGACAAGTTATTCATGACTAAGTCTGCGCTGGCGACCCGGTTTTTGACCAAATGGGGTTTCACATTAGCGATTACGGGATTCGCCGTTTTAGTGGCGATGGCTTCTTACGTTGTTTTTGAATACCGCAACTTTGCGCGCCTCGAAATTCACACGAACGAAGTGATAAGTCAGCTGCGACAGCTCGAAGCTTCGATCGAACGCGCGGAAACTAGCCAGCGCGGTTATTTGATTTCGCGTCAGCTTTCTTTCCTGCAGCCGTACCACAAAGCGGTTTACCTGGTTTCGCAAGAGCTTACCGACTTAACGCAATTGGTGGCCGACAATCCTTTACAGGTTTGGCGTGCGAAGAACCTCGATAGACTCATCGACGAGCGTATTCAAAAAATGGAAACGATCATCGATGAGGCCTCGCGCTTACCGATGAGCCAGGTCGCCAAGCACATCGATACCGAAACCATGAATGAGCTCCGGACCGAAATCGGCAAAATGGAAACCGAGGAACTGAATTTACTGGCCGAGCGCCGCAAGTATTCGCAGCGGTTTTCTGCGCTCTCGATCGTGTTTTTGATCTTCGGCGGGCTGTCGGCCTTTTTGTTACTTATTTTTAGCGCGCGTCTGATCCGGACCGCGGCCAAGCGAAACATGGAACAATCCTCATTGATCAGCCAAGTTTTTGATTCAATGACCGACGGGTTGATCGTCATTAATAAAGACCTCGTTGTAACTCATTCGAACCGCGCTTCCGATCTGATTACCGAAAAAAAGCTCCGCGGAATGACGTTGGCCGAAGTTTATAGCCATAGCCGGCCCGCGACCGCCGGCGATGCGCCAGCCGACATCGACTACCGCAATTCTTCTCTTTACCGCGCGCTTCGTGGCGAAACCGTTTTGCGGTTTGAGGTCACGATGGGCAACGTTGACCGTAAACTCATTAGCGTCGATGCACGCGCCGTCGTGGGTGAGGACGGCGAGATCGTCGCGGCCTTCTGTACTTACCAAGACATCACCCAGCGCCGCGCTACCGAAGACGAGTGGCGCAACGCGCGCGAAGCGGCCCTGCAAGCGTCGCGTTTAAAGTCCGACTTCCTCGCGACGATGAGCCACGAAATCCGCACGCCGATGAACGGCGTGATGGGCATGGCTACTCTTTTGCTCGCGACCGATATGACCAACGAGCAGGAATCGTACGTCAAGACGATCAAAGGCTCGGCCGATTCATTGCTCTCGCTGATCAATCAAGTCCTCGATCATTCTAAGATCGAAGCGGGTAAGCTCGAGCTCGACAAACAAGATTTTGATCTCAGCGGGGTCATCGAAGGCGTAATGTCTTTGTTCCGCTATCTCGCGCGCTCGAAGAACATCGACCTGAAGATCGTTTCTGATCCGGCCGTGCCGCCGGCGCTGCACGGTGATCCTAATCGTTTGCGACAGATCTTGCTCAACCTCGTCGGCAACGCTTTGAAGTTTACGGAACGCGGTTACGTCGAAGTCTTGATTAAACCGGTCGACGACACGGGTCACAAATTAGAGTTCAGCGTTCGGGACTCGGGTCCCGGCATTCCTCCCGACAAACAATCGCACCTTTTCCAAAAGTTTTCCCAGGTGCACGATTCAAAATTCGTCAAGGCGGCCGGTTCAGGCCTGGGCCTCATGATCTCGCGCGAACTCGTTCGGGTCATGGGCGGGGAGATGGGAGTCGAAAGCGCGGTCGGCGTCGGCTCACGCTTCTGGTTCACGGCGGTATTCGAAGTCGCGAAAATGGCGAGCCTATGTGAATGGAAACCCAAAGGTGGGCGCGAACCGCTCAACGGCCGGATCCTTGTCGCCGAGGACCAAGTCGTCAATCAACTCGTCATCCAAAAGTTTTTGACTAGCTTCGGCCTCGAGTGCGTCATCGCGGAAGAGGGCGGCGCGGCCGTCGAGCGGGCGCAGAGCGAACACTTTGACCTTATCTTCATGGACTGCCGGATGATCCCGATGGACGGCTACGAAGCCACCCGACGGATCCGCGCTTTCAATAAAATTATTCCCATCGTCGCGTTGACCGCCGAGGGCGTGAGCGGTGAAAAAAGATTATGCCTCGAGGCCGGGATGAACGAGGTCGTGAATAAGCCCGTCGACATCGACCAAATCTACCGCCTTTTGCAAGGTTACCTAAACAAACCCGATTACGACGAAAGCCAACTCGACAAATTGGCCGAATACGAATCGGAAGGCAAATCGTTGATCGAAACTTTAAGCGAAGATTTCTTCACTAACGGTAAGGCCCTCGTCGTTTCGCTCGAAGAGAGCGTTCGCGCGGGTGATCTCGAAAAGATGAAGCATTACGCGCATGCTTTGCGCTCGCCGGGCCTGACCTTAGGGCTGGCGGCCTTCGCGAAACTCTGCGCCGAACTCGAAGAGACCGGACCGGGTTACGACCAAATTGAACTGCGTTCGAAATTAGATAGACTGAATTCACTATATAATCGCGCGTGTGGTTGGTTACGCCAACAGACCCGTTCAAGCAAAGTATCGTAAGTAAGAGGTAGAAGAATATGGCAAAAATATTGTTAGTCGACGATCAAGACTCCATCTTAAAAACCGCGGAAGCGATTTTGAAGAAAGCGGGTCACGAAGTGTTCACCGCGGCCGACGGTTACATCGCGCTCGAAAAGCTCGCCATCTTTACTTTCGACCTGATCGTTACCGACGCGAATATGCCGGGCATTTCCGGGTTCGACCTCGTCAAAGCTTTACGCATCGGCGAGAAGACCCGCAATACGCCGATCGTGATGCTGACTTCGCGCCAAGAAAAGCGCGACGTCGAAAAAGCCATTCAGGCCAAGATCAACGACTACGTGATCAAACCCATCGATCCCAACATTCTGATTTCCAAAATCAACGCGTTACTCGAGAAGGCCTCGGGCAAAGCGTCTTAGCGCTTTAGCGGTTGCCCTCATCTCGCTGCGACCACCGTTAGCGATGGCCGTCCTCGGATCACTTCCGAACCCCTCCCTCTGGCATTGATCGTGCTATATCCAATCCTTTTCAATGCCTACGGGCTAAAAGGATGGTTTCTCATGAAGTATTTTCTACTTGCGGCTTCTTTATGGTCACTCCAAACGGCGGCCCAAGAATCTTGCCCGAGTGTTTGGGTTTTCAAAGCAAACAAAACCTGCGCGCACGTGAGCCACGGTATGGACACGAGCCAACCCGGCGTAGTGAGCTCAGAAAGCGAATGGACCCCACGGGTTAAGGGCGGCAAAGACCAAGTTGCTTTATGCCAACAAGTCCGCGCGGCCTACAACGCGAGAGCCGCGAGCACCGGTGCCGTTGCGGAACTTACGCAACCCACTCCCATCCGCGAAAACCCGGAAAAAAGCGATTTCGGGAAAATGACCTACTCTTACCTCTGCGGACTGACCGTGACTAAATACCCCGGCAAAGTTGCTTCGAGCCCCGTTTGCGGCCAAGAAGAAAAATGGTCTTACCAAGTTGAAGGCGCGAAACCCGCCGGCGCAAGCTGCTTGAGCTGCGACCAACTGCAAGCCGCCGCCCCCGAGGCGATGGTCGAATGCTTGAAAACCAGCATCACGCAAATCATCCAGCCCAAAGCGATCGACCTCCGCGATTCCGACATCGCGGCCGTCAAAGCCCAAGCGAAACGCATGCTCAAGATCAACAAGGACTACCGTCCGATCTCGAACCTGCAATCGCCCAAAGACCTCAGCGTCTTCATCGACTTCGTCGAAGCGCAATAGCCCTCGTCGAAGCGCAGTAGCCTTCGTCGAAGTTCACTGAACACGATTCTAAGTTAAAATTTAGGAATTGATTCGAAAGGCCCGTCACCGCGGGCCTTTTTTTATTCCTTCGGGAAATCGCCCGGCAGGGGATCGCAGATCAACTGCACCACTTCCGAAGGCTTCTTAGGATTAGACAAGATCATCACCTGATTACCCGTGATCGCGTAAGTCCCCGCCGTTAGGGAATGGGCCAACATCTGCCCCGCACGTTCCCATAAAAGTCCGCGCCATTTTGAATCCGCCACGACCGAGACCGTGTGCTCGCCAACTTTAAATTCAAACGGATCACCGCCGTGCGCACCTTGCGCCGTAAACGGTCTAACCAAAGTCGTTTCGGCACTGCCGTTCGGAAGATCTTCTGCGTACAGCGCCACCCGGCAGCTATACGAAGTGATCACGATGGCCGCCGCGTGCGCCAGAGGGACCGCGTAGGCGGAAGGGGCCGCTGGACCGGTGGGCCCGGTGTACATGGTGCGCGCCGCGTGCGCGACGGGAAACATGAGTAAACCTAAAACGAATATATTCATTTCGTGAGCTCCTGGGGCGGTGGGGCAGGTTGATCGTTCGCGAGGCTTAACAAAAACGGCAGCAGCCCGGGGTCACTCACTTCGGCCAGCGCGATCAATTTCGAAGTTTGCGCGTCGAGGTTGAGGCCGGCCGTATTCGAATCGGGAACGGTCAGGATATCGGGGTGCCGGGTGGTGAGCTCGCTGCCGGTCAAATAAAGTTCTTCGTACATTTTTTCGCCGGGCCTGACGCCGGTGAACGCGATGCTGATCTCATCCTCGCTCTTGCCCATCAGCGCGATCAAAGATTTGGCCAGCTCCAGAATGCGAATTGGTTCGCCCATCTTCAAAACATTAATGTCGCCGGGTTTAGAAAGCGTCGCAGACATCAGCACTAGCGACACGGCTTCCGGAATCAACATGAAGTAACGGTTCATGTCGGGGTGAGTGAGCATGACCGGTCCGCCGGCGTTGATTTGCTCGGTCAACACGGGGATCAGGCTGCCTGAACTGCCGAGCACGTTTCCGAACCTGACGCTCGAATAGTGCGTTTGGTTGCGGTGCCCGGCCGCGCTGGTTAAAAGCTCGCACACCCGTTTGGTCGAGCCCATCGCGCCGACGGGATTGACGGCTTTGTCGGTCGAGATCATCACGAACTTTTGCACGCCCATGCGCTCGCAAAGTTTTAACAGGTTCCACGTGCCCTGGACGTTGTTCAGAACCGAGGGAGCTACGTTCGCTTCGACTAAGTGGACATGTTTGTAGGCGGCCGCGTGGAAGACGACATCGGGTTTGTGTTGCAGGAAAACATTCTCGAGGCTGCGCGCATCTTTGATGTCGACCAAGACGGGCACGACGCTCGCGAAATCTTGTGTCTTCGGCCGCAGTTCGCGATCAATTTCGTAAAGATTGAACTCCGAATGGTCCAGTAACAAAAGCTTCGCGGGATTGTTGCGGGCGATCTGCCGGCACAGTTCACTGCCGATGCTTCCGCCGGCGCCGGTGACGAGTACGCATTTTCCTTCAAGTAAGCCTTTAACGGAAGGCACGTCGACTTCGGCCGATGGACGATTCAATAAATCTTTAAGTTCCACCTGGCGGTAGAGCGCTTCGTTCTGGCTCAGGATCCGGGGCGCATCGAAATGCGCGATCCGTTGCACGCGCACGCCGAGCTTGCGCCCGAGCACGACGATCTCACGCATGAGGTCCGCCGGCGGATTGGTGATCGCCACGACCAAATCGGTGGCGCCGGAGCGAACGAGCAGATTTTCCATCTCTTCGTGGTTGCCGAGTACGGGCAGGCCTTGAATCAGTTTGTCGTGTTTGTGCCGGTCATCGTCGATAAAGCCGAGCAGTTCGCGATCGCGCGAGGGATCGCTGAGCATACGCTGCGCGAGCAAACGGCCGTTCTGACCGGCCCCGTAAATCACGAGTTTACCCAAAGTCGTTTGCGTTTTACTCGGCAGCATTTGCCGTTCGAAAAGACTACGCCGCGCAAGACGTGCCGACATCAGCAGCGCCGTGCTCAGCAACGCATCGATGATAAAGAACGAGCGCGGCAGGTAACCGACCTCGGTCATCAAATAAGTCAGCACGATCATGAGCACGGTCGAAAGCGCCGTCGCCTTAGCCAGCCGAACCGCATCGAAGGTCGAGATGTAGCGCCACATGCTTTGGTAAACGCCGAACGCCAGAAACGTAAAAAGTTTGAGCAGCACGAACGCCGGCGCGAGATTGTTCAACACGCTCACGTGTTCATCGAGCCGCGCTTCACCCAGCCGCAGCCAAAGGCTGCAGTAGAGCGAGATCGTGACGAGGACCGCGTCGACCGCGACGTGGCGAAAACTGAAGCCGCCAAATGTAAAACGTTTGAGGTATTGCCGCATGGGTTCTGCAGTTATCCCTCCATCGAAGGAACCCGTCAAACTTTGCGAAACCGCCAGCCTAATTGATCGGTCAATGGAAGTGGGTGCGCTTTGCGTTATAGGGGCGGGGAGGGTTTCCGGCCTTTGCATTTCGCCCGCAAATTTTCGTATGATCCGGTCCATGAGATCAGAGTTTTTGTCGTTTTCGCCGCCGTGTTTATCCGAGCAAGAAATTACCGCCGTGACGGAAGTTTTGCGCGAAGGCGCGTGGTTATCTTCCGGCCCGCGCACCAAGCTGTTCGAGGAGAATTTCAAGAAAACGGTCGGCGCCCCTTCCGCCTTGGCGCTCAATAGCGCGACCGCGGGTTTACACTTGGGCATGCTCGTTCACGGCGTCGGACCGGGAGACGAAGTGCTCACTACTCCGCTCACTTTTTGCGCAACCGCGAACGTCGTCGAACACGTCGGCGGCACGGTCACGATGGCCGACATCGATCCTGAAACCTTATTGATTAACCCCGCCGAGATCGAGAAAAAACTCACCCCCAAAACCAAAGTGATTTCACCGGTTCACTACGCAGGTCACCCCTGCGATATGAAAACGATCAACGCGCTGGCGGAAGCCAACGGATCTTTCGTCGTCGAAGACGCCGCCCACTGCATGCCATCGAAAATCGGCGGCGATTGGGTAGGCGCAAGCGACAACCTGACCTCGTTCAGCTTTTACGCCACCAAAAATATGACCACCGGCGAGGGCGGCATGCTCACCGGCAAAACCGAATGGGTCGACCGCGCTCGCGTGCTGGCGCTGCACGGGATGAGCCGTGCCGCGTGGAACCGCTTCGCGAAAGGCGCCTCTTGGAAATACGACGTGCCCGCACCCGGCTACAAATACAACATGACCGACATCGCCGCCGCGATGGGCCTCGTGCAGTTGTCCAGACTCGATGAACTTTTTGAACGACGCATGACGATCGTCGAGCTCTACAAAAAAGAACTCGGCGCCTCGCCTTACTTACAAATTTTAAAAACGCTGCCGGGTTATCAGACTTCTTGGCACTTGTTTTTGATCCAACTCAATCTTGAGACCTTGAAGATCACGCGCGATGAATTCATCGAGCAACTGCAGGCCGCGAACATCGGTTGTTCCGTTCACTACAAACCGATCCACCTGATGTCGTACTACGCAGAGAAATACGGTTGGACGCCCGAGTCGTTCCCGAACGCGACCCGCGCTTACGAGCGGATGATCAGCATTCCCCTAAGTTCCAAGATGACCCCGCAAGACGCCGCCGACGTCGTCGAAGCCATCCAAACGATTTGCAAGAAGAACGCGCGCTAATGATCAAACGCATCTTTGATTTCACCTTAGCGAGCGTGGCATTAATAATCTTAAGTCCGTTCCTATTGTTCGCGGCGCTGCTCGTGCGCGTGCTCGACGGCAAGCCCGTGCTGTTCGTGCAGCAAAGGATCGGCCGCGGCGCCAAGCCGTTTTACATTCTCAAATTTCGCACCATGAAGGTCGACAACAGTGGCCCGCAAATTACGGTCGCCGGCGATTCCCGCGTGACTCGCACGGGCCGATTCTTGCGCAAAACAAAATTCGACGAACTGCCGCAACTCTTCAACGTCGTCAAAGGCGACATGGCCTTCGTTGGGCCACGTCCCGAGGTCGCGCGCTACGTCGATCTTTATTCGCCCGAAGACCGGCCGATCCTCAACCTCACGCCCGGAATCACCGACCCGGCATCACTGGTCTACTCGAACGAAAGCGAAATTCTTCGTCGCGCGGATGATCCCGAAGAGCATTACGTGAACGTGATCATGCCCCACAAAATCGCGATCAACCGTCGCTACGCGAATCAGGCCAACTTCTTCACCGATTTAAAGATGATCGTGTACACGGTCTTGCACGGCTTAGGTTTCAAACTTTCGTACCTAGATCAGTTCAAGGATCCCGCTTAGACGCCCCGCGCTCTCGCGACGGCAATGCGTAGCGTTGCCGGTCAGTACTTCGCGAAGAAAATAATCCACGAGCAAGTGACGAGCAGTTGGGTGAACACCCAGCTCGAAAACCGGACGAGCGGTCCGGCCTTCGCGATACGCGCCTCGGTTCCGAGCGCGCGCTCACTCACCAGAAAAATGCCCTGGAGCGCGCCCCAAGCTAAATAATTCCACGCGAGCCCGTGCCACAAACCCGAGATCACCATCGCCAAAAACAAATTCAACGAAACTCTTCCTGGTGAAACGCGGCTGCCGCCGAAGGCAATGAACACGTGATTGCGAATCCAGCGCCCGAGCGTGACGTGCCACCGTTTCCAAAACTCCGAAATGGTGAGCGAAAGGTAAGGCCGGTTAAAATTTAAAGGGCAACCGAACCCAAAGAGCCAAAACGCCGCCGCGACCAAATCACACGCGCCCGAAAACTCGAGGTAGAGATTCACGTAATTCCAGAATCCAAACCAAAGAAAAGCGCCGGGCCCGTGCAAATCATGCCACGCCGGTGCGGGAACATAATGCCGCCACAGGTTCACGAGAATAAATGCCTTGAGCACGCCGAAGAAAATCACGCGAAAAATCTGCTCGGTTGCGGGCGGCGGATCCCAGTGATCTTTCACCGAAGTGATCGGACCTACCGCGAGCTTCGGGAACGAAAGCAAATTGAACGCACGCTCGAAGGCCGTCGGTACGCCCGGCGCAAGGTTTTCGTTCGGCAAAGACTTCTCGGGATTCAAGCGCATCCAGAGATCCAAACTCGACGACAGAACGAGGTACGAAATGCCGGGAATGTTTACCTTCAACAGCGCGTGCGCAACCAACAAAACGGCGGCGTACAGCAGCGGAAACAGCTTGAATCTTAAAACGCCCGTACGAGCGTTAACAAAAATCAGTATGAACTGAAGCAGAAGTAAAATCGCCACCGCGAGAAGCGAATGACGATCCACTTGCCCAAAAGCCGCGAGCGAAAGCGTCACCCACACCGTCAGCGCAAGCCCGCGCGCGGGCCTGTTTAAGCGCCAGCCGAAAACAAAAACCGCGAAGGTGAGAAACGAAAAGATTGTATTGGTCACGGTGTTGCCTCGGTCACGGCGCCGCCTTAGCCAAAACCGGTGCCGCGCAATCGCTCGCGCGCACGCGCTTCATAATCTCGGCCACGCCATGAGGGGTGAAATGCATCGGGTCCATGAACAGCTCAGTCGCTTCGTTCATGTCCAGCAGGTTAAGCCCTTTGCCGGCGGGTATTTCAGCGAACAGCTTATTCATGCCGGCGACGACCGCCTGATCATCGCGTTTGAAGTGACGAAGGTTTTTCACGTTAATCGGAAGCAGCACCACGCAAACCGGCACTTCGGGATGTTCGCGAATGAACGTCATGCTTTGATTGAACAGCGTGCGCGTAGGCTCTTCGTCGGGGCCGAAGCGGCTGCGAAAACTCGTAAACTCCTCCGCGCGCTCGGTGTACATGTTGCGGTCGAAATCATACTCTTCCGCTTGATCAAGGTCCGCGTCCATCAAGTCCGGCCGGCTTTCGAGTGGTGGATCGTGCAACAGCGCCCATTCGTGGAAGTAAGATTTCGTGCCGATGTAAAACCAATCCAGAACAAACGCATCCCATTTCTGTTTCAACGAAGGAACGTTCAATGCGTAGCTCAAAGTTGAGATCGCGTTTAACCGAATCGAAGCGGCGTCGGTCGAGGCCGCGAAACTAAAGTAAACCGGATTCACGAAGAGCAGGACCCGCAGATTCCTCAACCGGTCGGGGTGAATCTTATGAGCCGCAAGGTAGCCGAAAGTTTTGACCCCGCGGTGGGAACCGGTAAATTCACGTGCGTAGACATCACCAAGGTACGACACGAAGGTCGGCTGCACCGTACCCTCGCTGGCCGAAAAAACAACCGGGGGAACGACATCGCCGCACAAAGAACTCCAAAAGAAAGACGAAACCCGCCCGTAATGGAAGTAAGTTTCACCTTCGCCTTGCCAATACTCCCGCTCCCAATCCGCGCATGGAGTCTCGGAATGTTTTTGATCGAGAACATGCGCCATGACGGAGAAGAAAAATAAAAAACAAACGAACGACAAAATGGTGAGCTGAAAAAAACCGCGTTTAAAATTGCTCATAAACCAACGGTGGCGGAATCGCGGGCACCAAATAGATGAACGCTACGGCCAAGAGCAGGCCAAGCAAGATCGCGGCGGTGCAAAGGCAAAACCGTTCAACCATGGCCGAACACTTTCCCGAGCCAGGAAGTCAGCTCAAGCTCGCGGATCTTAGGGTGAACGGCAAAATCATTCGGCTTTCGTAAGAAAGCCTCCGGAATTTCGGGGTCATCGCGGTCGATCACGTGGATCTGCGTCGGGTTGTAAAATTCGTAATCGCGAATGCTCGCGTCGGTCGTCACCACTTTGAAACCCAAAGCTAAGCTCTCGAGGGTACGGATCGTTAATCCGCCTTGCTCGGGGTGGTGTACATCAAGAATGGCGGAGGTCCGGCTTACGATGTCATCCCATTCCTTACCGAACTTAGGCTTTAAACTCAGCTCTTCGGGCGTGAAAAACGAAAAAGCCGGATCGAAAAATTTACGGAAGTAATACATGACCGGGCTCTGGAAATAAAAGAAGCGAAAGAACCGCACCGTCGGCGAAAGTTTTTTCGCTAAACGCGAGATCACTTTCAAACGGTCGGCGTGGGCCGTCCCGAAGAAAGCCAGATCCCAGGTGAAATCCGTGACCGGCGCCGCGGTGAACGAGCGGGTTTGCGGTAGCGTGTAGAAATTCGGTGTGAAATGAAACGCGGGGAAGGCCTTTGCGTCCCGTATGTCGTAGGTCCAAGTGCGATCCACTAACGGGATCAAGTCTTGGCAGCCGGGACTTCGCTGTACGCTATCCCAAAGGTAAAGCTGAAAACGCGCGTTCTTGAAACGCTCCCGCAAACCTCGAAGCGCGTGCGCGGTCATACCTTCACCGCGAATAATGAAGACCTCATGAATCGCATCCGCCGGAATCTCGCCCGCGCGCCGCGCGAAATACGCATTCAGGTAGCCGGTCAGCGTATACCGGAATTTGCGAATCAAAATTTTGATGATCGCCTTTTGTGACGGCCGGTCCGGGATGAAGTAGACCTTGTTCCCGAGCTCTTCGAGGCGTGCTTGAATCTGTTTGTGGAAAGTAAAGAATTCGGGCGCGATGAATACGATATTCTTCACGAAGCGTTTTCCGTATGCACAAAAAGATTAAGCGCCACGTAAGCGAGGTATTGGTATTGAACCTCGGCGTCGCCGAAGTTGTACTCCGTCAAACCCCCTACGTGCAGAACGATCTGCGCGGCCAACGAAGCGAACACCAAATAGTAGAGCGGCGATCGCGCCGGTTTTAAGCGCACAACGTTTAACCAAGTGGTGTACAAAGCCCCGCCGATAAAGAACATGAAGAAGGCAAAACCGGGGAGCCCCGTGCCGCTCAGAAAATTCAAATAATTATTGTGCGCGTGGCTTGCGAACTCACTCTTGATGCCGAGCTCTTTATAATATTCGTTCACGACCGGCGGGCCGTTCTGCTCGTAACCCACGCCCAGTAAGGGATGCGTCTGAAACATCAAAAAGTTTGAGCGCCACAAATCCATACGCTCTGAATTACTCTCGTTTTTTGAGTCCGTCACGCTCGAGACGCGCGCCCTTAAGACCGGCGAAGTCATCAACGCCACGCCGGCCAAGGCCGCGACGACGAACGGCACCCACAACAAAGCTTTACGCCATAAAAACCACAGCGTGAAAAGCAACGCGCAACCGAGCGAAATCCAAACTCCGCGTGAAAAAGTCATAAACACGCTGAGGAAAATAACGGCGCCCGAGAACTGCAAAATCAAAAAAAGCCGGCGTGAGTTTTGGTAGAACGAAAAACAAAACGGCACGAGCCCAAACATCGCGTACGAACACGCATAGGTGAGAGTCATCTTAAATAATCCGTAGGGCCGGTAGCGAAGCGCGTCCGTTCCGCGGCTCTCCTCGATCAAGAGGAGTGGCGAGCGGGCCCCGCGCAACCAATCGGCCCCGGTCCAATACTGCGAAATAGCGTAGAGCGAAATCAACGTCGCGACCGCCGTGAACGCCCAAACCCATTTCGCCGAAATTAAATTGATATTCTTAGTACCGGCGTTGCCGTCGGTCCGCACCCCAAAGATGGCCGCCATCGTAACGGCGACGCCGAGCAAACTCAGAACCCAGCGCATCTCGGCCACGCCGGTCCAAGGCTTCGAGATCGTCGCCGCATTCCACCAAAGTCCGAGCGCCACCCAAACGGTCAAGGCATACGCCGCGCACATCACCGGATGAAACATAATCTTTCGTAAGCGAGGTATTTGGCTCAAACTCACGATCGCTAGAGCGAAAAGCAGCCAGCCGAACAATTCCATTCCGGCCATGGACGTAATTGTCGACAGCAAAAATAAGAAAAGCCCGGTCTCTTGCGTGCGTCTAATTAAATTCAAACTTTAGCTTCCAGCCGCTCGAGATACCAATCGACGGTCTTCGCGATTCCGGTCGTAAAAGTCTCCGAAGCTCGCCAGCCCAATTGCGTTTCGATTTTGGTGGCGTCGATGGCGTAGCGCAAATCGTGCCCGGGGCGGTCGGTGACGTAGGTGATGAATTGCTTGTAAGAGCCCGACGGCAAGGGCCGTTTTTTATCGAGCAATTCGCAAATCACTTCGACGATCTTAATATTTTGCCATTCGTTGCGGCCGCCGATGTTGTACGTCTCGCCCGCTTTGCCTTTTTGGAAAGCCAAATCAATGCCTTTGCAATGATCCAAGACGTAGAGCCAATCGCGTACGTTCAAGCCTTTGCCGTAAACCGGAATCGGTTCCTTCGTTAAAGCTTTGCGCAAGATGGTGGGGATTAGTTTTTCTTTGTGTTGCTTAGGCCCGTAATTGTTCGAGCAATTGGTCGTCACCACGTTCATCCCGTAGGTGTGGTGGTACGAGCGCACGATCATATCGGAGGAAGCTTTCGAGGCGCTGTAGGGTGAATTCGGCGCGTACGGAGTTTCTTCCGTGAACAAACCTGTGTCACCGAGCGTTCCGTACACCTCGTCGGTCGAGATGTGCAGAAAGCGCGCCTCACCGTAGCCTTCTCGCGGCGTGAACGGTTTTTCCATCCAGGCCTGGCGTGCGGCATCGAGCATGTTAAACGTACCCACGACGTTCGTTTGGATAAACGCGCCCGGCCCCGAAATAGAATTGTCCACGTGCGACTCGGCCGCGAAGTGGATCACGCCTTGAATGTTGTTCTCTTTAAAAAGCGAATCGACGGCCATCCGGTCACAGATGTCGCCTTGGACGAAGCGGTAATTGGAATTCCCTTCCGCTTCCCGCAAATTCTTAAGGTCACCCGCGTAGGTCAGTTTATCCAAATTAATCAAACGCAGCTCGGGATGCGCCTCAAGAAAATAAGGCACGAAATTAGAGCCGATGAAACCCGCGCCGCCCGTGACCAAAATGCTTTTGGCCGGACTCTCTTTTACGCCGGCAGTTCTTTCAGACATTTTTCGAGACTTTCCATCCAGTGCGGGATTTGGATCCCGAGCGAATTTTTAATCTTAGATTTATTCAAAAGCGACATGCGTGGACGGCGCGCCGGGGTCGGGTAGTCGTCACTCAAGATCGGAAACAACGGGAAGTCCAATTTGCGAATGTATTTGATCGCGCACGCGACGTCGTACCATGAGGCGACGCCTTCGTTGGTGTAGTGATAAATGCCGGTCAAATCCTTGCCGAGCATCAGAATCTTAGCCAGATCCGCGGCCCAGGTCGGTGAGCCGATCTGATCGTTCACGACGTTCATGCCTTTTTTCTCGGCGGCGACGCGCAACACGGTCTTCACAAAGTTTTTGCCGGAGGCCGAGTACACCCACGAGGTTCGTACGATCAAAGATTCGGGGCACGCTTCGATCACGCCCTTTTCACCCTCGGCCTTTGATTCGCCGTAAACGTTGAGCGGATCGGTGTCTTGAAATTCTTCGTAAGGCGAAGCCGACTGTCCGTTGAAAACGTAATCGGTCGAGACGTGAATGAATTTGAATTTCATGTCACCGGCCAACTCGGCCAAGCGGCGCGGCGCCGCGCAGTTCACCTTGAACGCCAGTTCACGCTCGGATTCGGCATTGTCGACGGCGGTGTAGGCGGCGGCGTTGATGAGCAAGGTAGGCTTCATCTCCCGAACCGCGGTCGTCAGGCCATCGATGTCGGTGAAATCAATTTTGTTCTCGTCGGCAAAGATGGCGCCGGCGGGCACGATTCTTTTTAACTCTGATCCTAATTGGCCCGAGGCCCCAAGCACGACCGTCATGATTGTTTTAAAAGTCCCATCAAATATTCACCGTACTGATTCTTCTTCAAAGGCCCGGCTAATTTTTCAAGCTGGGCGGCGTTGATCCAGCCTCGTTTAAAAGCGATTTCTTCGAGGCACGCGACTTTCAAACCCTGGCGGTTTTCGACGATCGCGATGAAGTTCGATGCTTCGAGCAAACTTTCGTGCGTGCCGGTGTCGAGCCAGGCAAAACCGCGGCCCATGACTTCCAAGCGCAACTGTCCTTTTTCGAGGTAAGCGCGATTCACGTCCGTAATTTCGTACTCACCACGCGCCGAAGGTTTGAGGCCCTTCGCGATTTCGATCACTTGATTGTCGTAAAAATAAAGTCCCGTCACCGCGTAGTTCGATTTAGGCACTTTCGGTTTCTCTTCGATCGAGAGAACCTTGCCGGTTTTGTCGACCTCCGCCACCCCGTAGCGTTCGGGATCTTTGACGTTGTAGCCAAAAACGTAAGCACCGTTTTCGAGCCGTGCGCATTTTTCGAGCGTCTGAACCAGGCCATGCCCGTAAAAGATATTGTCGCCTAACACCAGGCACACCGAATCGCGGCCGATAAACTCTTCACCGATCACGAACGCCTGCGCTAAACCGTTCGGCACTTCCTGCTTCGCGTAGGTCAACGCAACGCCGAAGCGCGAGCCGTCACCCAAAAGCGATTGGAACAAAGGCTGATCCTGCGGCGTGGTGATGATCAGGATTTCGCGGATACCGGCGAGCATCAGTGTCGACAGCGGATAGTAAATCATCGGCTTGTCGTAAATCGGCAAAAGCTGTTTGGAGATGGAGGTCGTCGCGGGAAACAAACGAGTCCCCGAACCACCGGCCAGTATTATGCCCTTCATGCCTCACATTTGTATTGAGCGGTTGGGGGAGGGGTCAATGTCCTTCTCGCGTTCGGCTCATTGATGCCTCGCAGCGGTTCGGCTAAATGGCTTTGAAGCCCGAATACTTAGCGTCTTTATCCGACACCAAGATCTTGTCCTTCGGCAAACGCCAATCAATCGACAAATCCGGGTCGGCGTAGTGGATTCCCCCTTCGTCGGCGGGCGCGTAGAAGTTGTCACACTTGTAGGAGAAAATGGCCGTCGGACTCAGGACGGCAAAACCATGCGCAAAGCCGCGCGGGATCATCAGCATCTTTTTATTCTCTTCGTTCAGCACAACGGAAAAGTGCTTACCGTAAGTTTTGGACCCGGGCCGCAAATCAACGGCCACGTCGAGCACCTCACCCAGCACCGCGCGCACGAGTTTCGCTTGGGCCGAAGCCCCTTTTTGAAAGTGCAGCCCGCGTAAGGTGCCGTAAGACGACTGCGATTCGTTGTCCTGCACGAAACGGTAATTCAGGCCGAGCAACGCCATCGTGCGCTCGTTAAACAGCTCGATAAAATACCCGCGCGGATCGCGAAAAACTTTTGGTTCTAGAACGAGGAGGCCTTCGATGCCGGTTTCGACGCTTTTCATAATCTATCGATAAGTTCACATCGCTTGGGGGTCAACTCGCCGATAACGCCTCGCAATGTTATCCGTCGTTTTCTATGCGGGCGAAATTTGTTACAGATTAGAGCCACCGAAACCGGAGAATAAGTGACCGAACTCGCGAAGTTTTTCAGCCTTCACCGCAAATTCCTTCTTTATAATTTGCTGATGCGCAACCTAAAGGTCCGCTACCGCAAATCCGTGTTCGGGTTTCTTTGGACACTTATTGTCCCGCTCACGATGACGCTCGTTTACTATTTCGTGTTCCAGTACATAGCTAAAATGGGAGACGATAAGTTCGCGATATTTTTGTTAGTCGGAGTCATCCCATGGACTTTTTTTTCGACGGCCTTCGCAACCGGTACGGATTCATTGGTCAATAATTTCGGAATCTTGAGCAAGGTTCCTATCTCGGCCACGGCATTCCCGTTAGCGGAAACCTGTTCCGCATTTATTAACCTGATACTCTCCCTGCCGATTCTTTTGGGTGCAGCGCTTTTTTTCGGTGTGCAGCCCGCTTTGTCTTGGCTACTCCTGCCGCTGCTTTACGGGATCTTGTTTTTTATCACTTATGCCTTGGCTTTCATCGCGGCGGTTGCAAACGTTTATCTTCGCGATGTCAGACATCTTGTTGGAATCGGAATTCAAATTTGGATGTACATGACCCCGATATTGTACTCGGCCGAGCGAATACCGGAACACTTGCGGGTTTGGTTCTACGCAAATCCCTTTTTCGTTCTTTTCGATTCATTTCACCGCACAATCCTTAAGGGCGAGTGGGTTGGCCCCGTTCAGTTTGCGCACATGGCGGGATGGATGTTTGCGCTTCTGACCTTTGCGTTTCTATTAAATCAACAAGTACGTTTTAAGATTGTGGAAAAGATCTAATGAAGTCCGTGATTGAGTTCGCCAACGTAAGCAAGGGTTTTACCGTTACCCGTGGCGGTCCGCGCGACTTGAAGAATCATCTGATTAAGGTCTTCCGCGGTGGCATGTTCAATGAGCATAAAGAAGCTCGTCAGGTTTTAGACAACGTAAGTTTTAAGATCATGCAGGGTGAGTTCGTAGGCATCATGGGACGCAACGGAGTCGGTAAAAGCACGATGTTGAAAATGATTTCCGGAATCTACCGCCCGAACTCAGGGCAAATCATCGTTAACGGACATTTAGCGCCGGTCCTTGAGCTCGGTGCCGGTTTCGCGGAAGAATTAAGTGGCTATGAAAACATCGCGCTCAATGCCTCCATCCTCGGCTATTCTCGTAAGCAGGTTGCCGACCGAATCAGCGAGATTATTGAGTTTTCCGAGCTTAAGGATCAGATTTATGATCCTGTTCGAAACTATTCTTCCGGGATGTTGGTGCGCTTGGCGTTTTCGATCGCTTGCCATCTCGAGGCTGAAATCTTGCTTTTTGATGAAGTGCTGGCGGTCGGAGACATCGGCTTCCAGGCCAAATGCCTAAAAAAAATTGAGAGCCTTCACCGCTCCGGATCGAGCATCATACTTGTAAGCCATAATCCTGAGCAAATCGCAAAGAACTGCAGTCGCTGCATCGTCCTTGATCAGGGCCGTGTTTTTTACGACGGTCCTCCTGGCGACGGGAGCGAGCGGTATCGACAGTTGTTTCACTCGAGCCAAAATTGAGCTTCATAAAGTATGTCTCCGTTTAAGAAATTAGCTTCCCTCACCTCATTGATCGTTGCGGCGTTCGTCATAGCGGTCATGTATCACGCCTACATGGGCTATTTAGGTTTGGGTTATCCGTTCAACACCTACCTCTTCGACCCGGCGGATCGCTGGTATGATTTCTTCGGTACGGTTGAATTCAATATGTATTGGGATCCTTTTCACAATACGTTTAGGGGATTCAGGGCCAACTACCCACCGTTCAGTTATGCGGTTCTTGCGCCGTTCACCAATTTTTTTAACGACTACGGCGTCTACGTTTACGCCGGTACGGCTTCGGCGTTGATATTCGTGTTCTTTATGGTCGTCGGCCGAGAGGTAGCAAAAGTCAGCTATGCTAATAAAAGGAATTCCATTCTCTGTGTGCTGATGGCCATGGCTCTTTGCCTAGCGTCCTACCCATTTCAGTTCGCCTTGGATCGCATGAATGCCGAATTGATCCTGTTTGGATTTATCGCGGTTGGATTTATATTTTACGTGCACCAACGATATAAGGTCGCAGCGATTTGGATAGGACTCGCGGCCGCGATGAAAATTTATCCCGGGGCCTTTGCGCTGGTGTTCCTATATAAAAGGCAATATCGCGAATTCGCTATTTCCATTCTCTCGACGCTTGTAGCGACCGCCGTGGCACTCGTGATTTTCCAGGTTACGCCGTTTGAAGTTCTCGATGTTTACCGGTCCGCGGCACCATCTTACGCTAAGATGATGGCGGAATTTATGCCGCTGGCCTACGGCAATACCTTCTTCGCGGTGATTCGCGCGATCCAGTTTGAGATGGATTTCCGCTGGGCGGTGCAGATTCCCGTCGTTGAGCAAACGATGAAGTTGTATTCGCTTATTTCTGCGATCGTCGGAGTAGGCGTCCTCGGTATCACATTTATGCCGAGCTTAAAGCTGTTTGAGCGTTTGATTCTGATCGTCGCGGTCATTTTGCTCGTGCCTATTGTTTCTTTTGACTACAAACTTCTTCACCTCTTTGTCCCAATGGCATTCTGGTTGTCGGAGGGCCCGGCGAAGATGGGGCGAGATCTCATCTACCTGGCATTCTTTGCGATCATGCTCTCGCCCATGGCTTATAAGGTCATGTACGCCAACGTAACCATTGGTCCGTTTGTGCATATCTTTACCCTTTCGGGCATGGTCATCTATCTCTGCGTTCGAACCTTTTATGCAGCGCTCAAGAGCGAGCGTTCAAGGCTTGATTCAGTCCTTCCGCATACGTAATGCGGCGTCCTTGCGATCCCTTTTTGTTGCCATGTTTAAAGCGGCTCATATAATCTTCGGGACGCTTTCACGTTGATATAATTTAAGAAATCGAAAATCGGACAAATATGGCGAACTCTAAGATTCTAGGTTTAGACGAGCTTCCGCGTCTGCGAGAGGATAATCTCGGCAAGCGGATTGTGCACTGTCACGGCGTCTTCGATGTTTTGCACGCCGGTCATCTAGCCTATTTTCAGTCCGCAAAAAAGATGGGTGATACTCTCGTTGTCACGCTGACCGCCGACGAATTCGTGAATAAAGGGCCGGGACGTCCTTATTTCAACTCTCGTGTTCGGACCGAAATGCTGGCCGCTCTTGAATGTGTCGACGTCGTGGCGGTGAGCAATTTTCCTACGGCCGTGCCCGTCATCAAAGCTTTAAGACCTAATTTCTATGTCAAAGGTCCCGATTACCGCGATAAGGATTCAGACCGAACCGGAGCAATATTTGATGAGGAGCGTGCCGTCACCGAGGGTGGGGGAAAGCTCATCTTCACGAATGACGATACACACAGCTCATCGGCGTTGCTTAATAAATTTTTTCAAACTTGGACGCCCGAACAGCAAGAATCAATCAACTTGGTTAAAAAAGCGGGTGGACTGAATAAAATCGAAGAGATTTTCGAGATTATCGGTCGCCGGTCGATACTAGTGACGGGCGAGCCTATCGTTGATACCTACGTATTTTGTCAGCCCGAAAATTTGTCTAGTAAAAGTCCTTCGGTCTCCGCCAGCTTCCGCTTTGAAGAAAACTATGCGGGCGGGTCGTTAGCGATCGCGAATCATCTCGCAGATTTTGTTGGAGCAACGAAGCTTTGCTTTTCTCACGGTGGCGAAGCCTATTTCGAAAACATGCTGGATCAGCGCCTGGATAAAAGAATTGAAATGGCCGCGCTAAAGCTTGAAAACGTTCCCACGCCCCGCAAAACTAGATTTATCGCTCAGGCCGGCTCGCAACGGTTGTTTGAACTTACGGATCTCCGTTCTGACCAGTGGTCTCAATTATCATCTGAGCCGTTTAGAAATAAAATTGTCGAAATGAATAAGTCCTCGGATGTGACCGTGATCGCCGATTTTGGGCACGGGCTGTTTGACGCCGATGTTCTCGGAAGCTTCGCTGGTTTAAAAGGTTTTGTCGGCTTGAACGTTCAGACCAACTCATCGAATTTTGGCTTTAATCCTTACACAAAGCATCACCGTTTCGACTACCTCAGTATCGACACTCGCGAAGTGCAGGTCGCTTACCACGACCGCACCACGCCCGTTCCGCTTTTGGCAAAAAGACTTAAGCATGATCTTGCGGCGAGGAAGGCGAGCGCCTCAATCACGCTTGGTGCTTCCGGAGCAGCGTTTTTGCCCGACGGTTCTGATACCGACTTCTCTGCGCCGGCGTTCGCGGATAATGTGATCGATGCCACGGGGGCAGGCGACGCCTACTTCGGCATCACGACATTACTTGTGCAAGCCGGATGCCCCAGCGAAATTGTACCTTTTGTCGGTAATATTTTTGCCGGTTTAAAAACTCGAATCGTAGGTAATAAATCTTCCGTCAGTAAAGCTCAGTTGATGAAAGCTTTAACTGCAATTCTAAAGTAGGTTTCTATGGCCGAAAAAGTCGTGGTCATCGGCAGCAACTCATTTTCCGGTGCACATTTCGTAACTCACCTTTTAGGTGAGGGTTCCCAGGTGATCGGCACGAGCCGTTCGGAAGAACCAAATCCCGTCTTTCTGCCCTATAAGAAAAGTAAGAATTTAGGTGCTTTTGAGTTTGTGAAGGCGGATTTAAATCAGGACTTGCCGCGTTTATCCGCTTTGCTCAATGAGTTTAAACCGGATTATGTCGTCAATTTTGCGGCCCAGAGTATGGTTGCCGAAAGTTGGCAAAATCCCGAACATTGGTTTCAAACGAATGTGGTTGGGCAGGTTAAACTGCATGACCAACTTCGTAAGATGTCATTTTTAAAAAAGTACGTTCACATTTCCACCCCCGAAGTTTACGGGTCTTGCGAGGGTAACGTGACCGAGGACGCGGTCTTTAATCCCAGCACCCCCTACGCGGTGAGCCGCGCGGCCGCGGATCTGAGTTTGATCAGCTTCTTCAAAAACTATTCCTTCCCGGTCGTTTTCACCCGGGCCGCTAACGTTTACGGACCGGGCCAACAGCTTTATAGAATCATACCGCGAACGATTCTGTTCGCCTTGCTAGGCAAAAAATTGCAGCTTCACGGCGGCGGCACCTCCGTTCGTTCTTTCATTCATATAAAAGACGTTTCTGAAGGTACCGCGAAAATTATGCGGGCAGGCAAGCCCGGTGAAGCCTATCACTTATCCACCGAGCGCCAGATTTCGATCCGTAATCTAGTAGAGACGATCACGGGTATGTTAAACATCGCTTTTAACGATGCCGTTGAGATCGTCGGCGACCGCCCGGGAAAAGATGCGGCTTACCTACTCGATAGCCGGCGCGCAAATGGTTTAGGCTGGAAACCGTCGATCGGCCTCGAAGCAGGATTAGAAGAAACTTTGAAATGGGTACGCGATAATATCGAGACAATTCGAACGTTGCCGATGAATTACGAGCACAAGGTTTAGGAGTTACGATGATTAAAAAAGTTTTGGTTACCGGCGGGTTTGGATACGCGGGCTCCCGCTTGACGCCTTTGCTCGCCCAGAGCGGCTTTACCGTCAGGGTCTTAGATTTAAATCTTTACGGCGATTACGGCCGGGACGCTTTGGTCGAAGCCGGCTTGAAAGAAAAGGTCGAATACATTAACGGAGATATCCGCGACCCCGAAGCCGTTAAGAAAGCAACGAGCGGCATGGACGCAGTCATTCACCTTGCCGCGATTTCGAACGATCCCACCGGCGATATTGACGAAGCTCTTACCCGCCAGTCCAATTTCGATGCGGTCGGAATGCTTTTGGCCACGGCAAAAACGGCAGGTGTAAAACGCTTCATCAACGCGTCCTCATCGAGCGTGTTCGGAATCAAAAAAGAATCTAACGTAAGCGAGAAGCTGGAACCCGAACCGTTAACCTACTATTCACGTTACAAAATGCTGTCGGAATGGCTGGTCGTCGCGGCGAACGCTCCCGATTTCGTAACCGTTAACGTTCGCCCGGCAACGATCTGTGGTTATTCGCCCCGGCAGCGATTCGACCTTACCGTCAATAAACTTACCGCGGACGCGGTCATGAAGCGGGTCATTACGGTCCACGGCGGTCAACAACGTCGCCCGAACGTCGGTATGACGGATGTCGTCAATCTGTATAAGTTGCTGCTCAACGTAGATTCAAATCTGATCGCCGGGCGTACCTTCAACTTTGGATTTGAAAACCTAAAAGTCATCGAAATTGCGGAATTGATCCGCGATGAACTCGCCGACTTGGATGTCCGAATCGAAGTAACGCCGACCTTAGACAATCGCGATTATCACATTTCATCCGCTAAAATTATCGATGTTTTAAAGTATAAACCGGTGAGTTCGATCCGGGACGAGGTCCGTGAATTGCGTAAAAGGCTTGAGGCAAAATACTACGGGGATATCGATGCCGAGCGGTATTACAATATGAAGATGATGAAGATGCAGCGTTCGAATTTACCTTACGAATTTCTTTCGCGATAGGCGGGCTTATGGGAACTGAGATTGATCTTCTAGAAAACTATCCGCGTACGAAACGCAACGTTGAAGAGCGCGGGGCAACCAAGACTGAGCGCGACCGCGAAATTGCACGACGATTTGACAAAGAATTCTTCGACGGTGATCGAGCCACCGGTTACGGCGGCTTCAATTACAATTCTCGCTTCTGGCAACCTACGGTACCGACCTTTCAGAAGCATTTCAAATTGGACGCGAACTCTTCCGTTTTAGATGTTGGTTGCGCCAAAGGCTTTATGCTTTACGATTTCTCGCAGCTTATTCCCGGGATCAAGATCGGTGGAGTCGATGTTTCGGAGTACGCGATTGAAAATGCCGTCGAGACGATGAAGCCGTTTTTGAAAGTCGCCGACGCCCGGTCGCTTCCGTACGCGGATAAGTCATTCGACGTCGTTATCTCCATTAACACCATTCATAATCTTGAATTGCCTGATTTGATTTTAGCCTTGAAAGAAATCGAGCGTGTGCAGCGTAAAGGATCTTTTATAACCGTCGATGCCTACCGCACGCCCGAGGAAAAGGTGCGCATGGACTCCTGGAACCTGACCGCCAAGACCATCATGTCCGTCGACGAGTGGATCAAATTGTTTAAAGAGGTCGGATATACCGGCGATTACTACTGGTTCATTCCCTAATGACTGAGTCGTTAGATTCAACGGTTCCGTATCACGAACTGCTTTATTCAATGATTCGATTGCGTGCGGTTGAGGAGACTATCGCCGAACGCTACGCTGAGCAGGAGATGCGCTGCCCGGTTCACTTGTCTTCCGGGCAAGAGGGTGTGAGTGCCGCGGTGGGCGCATGCTTGGGTCCTAAAGATATGGCGGTGAGTGGGCACAGGGCGCATATTCATTATCTCGCAAAAGGCGGCAGCCTAAAGCGCATGCTCGCCGAGATCTACGGCCGGCAAACCGGTTGCTCTAGTGGCAAAGGCGGATCGATGCACCTCATCGATGAAACCGTCGGTTTTAAGGGCAGCACCGCAATCGTCGGAGGCACCATACCTTTGGGCGTAGGCCTCGGACTTTCGATCGCGCTGAAGAAAACCAAAGAAATTAGCGTCATTTTCTTAGGTGACGGTGCCGTTGAGGAAGGGGTTTTTTACGAGGCCGCGAATTTCGCCGCGCTTAAAAAACTTCCGGTTCTTTTTGTTTGTGAAAATAACTTTTATTCCGTGTATTCGCCTATCGCTTACAGGCAACCGTCCGGCCGGAAAATACATGAGATGGTCAAGGGTATCGGCCTCGATTCGCATTTCGGGGATGGAAACGATGTCGTCGCGACTTATAAGATGTGCTCGTCGGCGGTGGAAAGAATCCGAAACGGAGAGGGTCCTGTCTTCCTTGAATTTGAAACCTACCGGTGGCGTGAACATTGCGGTCCGAATTACGATAATGATATTGGCTACAGGACCGAGCGGGAGTATCTAAATTGGTTAGATAGAGACCCCTTAGTCAAATTCATCGCGTGGCTGAAAAACAATGACCTCATCGCCGATGCACAAATCAGCCAAATGAAAGAACAAATAAACGCTGAGGTTACCGAAGCATTTGATTACGCTCGTAATTCGCTTCCGCCTAAAGCCGAAGATGCTTTTACGCATCTTTATTCCAAAGGCGGTAAGGTTTGAGATCAATCACTTATGCACAAGCCATTCGTGAAGCCACCGAAATTGCGATGGATCAAGATCCGAACGTAATATGCCTTGGCCTCGGAGTTGATGATCCTAAAGGTATTTTCGGAACAACTTTAGGACTCAAGGAAAAGTTCGGTGGTGATCGAGTTTTCGATATGCCTACGTCCGAAGCGGCGATGACGGGTATTGCCCTCGGCGCCTCGCTTAACGGTATACGGCCGCTCATGACCCATCAACGGCTTGATTTTTTCCTGCTCACTATGGATCAGATCGTTAACAACGCCGCAAAATGGAACTACATGTTCGGCGGGAACAGTAGTCCGATGAGCTTGGTCGCCCGATTGATTCTTGGCAGGGGTTGGGGGCAGGGGCCCACTCATTCGCAAAGCCTGCAGTCCTGGTTTGCGCATATTCCAGGCCTCAAGGTCGTCATGCCGACCTTCCCGGCCGACGCCAAAGGGCTGTTGCTCAGTAGTTTGTTCGACGGCAGTCCGGTGATGTTCCTCGAACATAGATGGCTGCATAATACGGTGGGTGATGTTCCGGCCGGTGATTTTCGTACACCGATCGGAAAAGCTCAAATTGTTAAAGAAGGTACGGACCTGACCGTCGTCGCGTATTCGTACATGACCGTCGAATGTCTGCAAGCGATCACTCTGCTGGAAGCCAACGGCATATCCGTCGAATTGATCGATTTGAAAAGCATCCGTCCGTTGGATTGGGATACCGTGCTGAAATCCGTGCGAAAGACGGGCCGCCTGCTTGCGGCCGACACTTCCAATGCAATGTGTTCCGTAGCGAGCGAAATCGTTGCGACGGTCACGAGCGAATGTTTTGACGAATTGAAAACGGCGCCACGGCGACTTACCTTGCCGGATTTTCCTGCGCCGACCAGCCCTGCGCTTACGAAGGATTTCTATCCGCGTGCCGAAGACGTGGCGCGAATCATCGGTGAAATGATGGATAAAAAGCTGGATGTATCTGAAATCGTAAAAGCTCGAAAATCACCGCATGACGTACCGGGCGATTGGTTTAAAGGTCCTTTTTAACTGTAGACGGAGCCGTTAGTGACAGATTCTGAAGCCTCTCTAGATAATATGCTGCGCGCGTTGCCTGAACTCGCCGCGGTCCACTCCCGTGACTCAAAAACTTACCGGCTTCTCAATCAAATAGCTTTGAGAGAAGTTAAAAATTTATTTTCCGAAAGTAATGCAAATCAGCCATGTGAGTTTGGGCCGTTCGGGAAAATAAATTTCCCCTATCGTACCATGGGAGCAATCAACACTCTGGACCTATTCGGTTTGGACGAACTCATTATCTTCAGCTTTTACTGGCAAAATCGCGATCGGTATAAATCCGTATTAGATATTGGTGCAAACGTCGGCTTGCATTCTATTTTGATGTCGCGTGCCGGATTCAAAGTCCGGTCATTCGAACCTGATCCGGTCACGATGAAATATTTAAAAGACAATCTCGCTTTAAATGAATGTCAAAACAATGAGGCGGTTCAGGCCGCGGTATCCGATAAAGAAGGTTCCGCTGAGTTCGTCAGGGTCTTAGGAAATACGACGGGTAGTCACTTAGCCGGCGCGAAGGCGAACCCTTACGGAGAGCTCGAAAAATTTCCGGTCGACATCGTAGCCATCCAAAATCAGCTCGATAATGTACAGTTCATGAAATTGGATGCCGAAGGCCACGAAGTCGTGATTCTTAAGGGAATTGCGGCTTCGAGCTGGGAGCGGCTTGATGCGATGGTGGAAATCGGTACGGAAGAAAATGCCTCGGCCGTTTACAACCATCTTCATACTTTAGGTGTTCGCATGTTCGCCCAAAAATCTGGATGGGAGCAAATCAAAAACAAAAATGGAATGCCCACCAGCTATAAGGAAGGCTCGCTCTTTATCACCATGAAAGACGCAATGCCTTGGTGAGCG
Source organism: Pseudobdellovibrionaceae bacterium (assembly GCA_947444305.1). Taxonomy (GTDB): domain Bacteria; phylum Bdellovibrionota; class Bdellovibrionia; order Bdellovibrionales; family UBA1609; genus JALHOQ01. The sequence goes on from CANEZP010000001.1 coordinate 364,280, forward strand.
AAGAACAGAGTGTTTTTATTTTGGGCGCCAGCGCAGACATCGGCAAAAGCCTGCTCGGATTTTTCCGCGAGGACAATTTCCAAGTCGGCGGGACCTATCGGGATGCCTCTTTCCTTGAGTCGTTTCAGGCGCAACCGGCCGATCTTTTAATTAAATGCGATTACGCCGACCGAGCATCGATCGTCTCGATGGCGGAAGCGTACAAACGATCGAATAGAGCGTGGGACGTTCTGATTTCCGCCGTCGGGACGATGGAACCGGTCGGACGCTTCGTCGATGTTGATTTTGATGAATGGCAAAAATCGGTCGAAACAAATTTCTTAGCGCAGCTAAGGGCGATTCACGCCCTCTATCCTCTTCGCCGTAAGGGTAGGGAGTGTAGCGTCGTCTTGTTCGCCGGTGGTGGAACGAATAATCCATTCCGGAATTATTCGGCTTATTGTGTCTCGAAGATTGCGCTGATTAAAATGTGTGAATTACTCGATGATGAATGCCATGACCTCAATGTTTTCATCATCGGGCCCGGCTGGGTCAGAACTAAAATTCACGCGCAAACTCTCAAGCAGCCGGATCGAGCCGGCGTCAATTTCGAAAAAACGCGCGACTTTATAGATTCCAACCACGTGGGCACCGATCTACGAGAAATCTATCGCTGCATCGACTGGGGCATCAAGCAGGGCAGGGCGGTCACGGGTGGACGCAACTTTTCGGTCGTTCACGACAAGTGGGGTGAGGAAGCGCTGACCGATAACCTCAAAAGCGATCTCAACCTCTTCAAACTAAGACGCTTTTCGCAACTGAAAGAAGAATGATCAATGAAACTATCGGACTACGTCGCCCAATTTCTTGTGGAGCAAAAGGTAAAGCATGTTTTTGCGGTTGCCGGCGGAGCGTGCCTTCATCTGATTGACTCCATCGCCGAGACCGAAGGAATCGAATATATCTGTCCGCACCACGAACAAGCGGGTGCGATGGCGGCGGAGGCCTACGCGAGAATTTCAAACAATCTCGGCGTTGCAATCGCCACGAGTGGACCGGGGGCGACCAATCTTATCACCGGCATTTGTTGTGCCTATTATGATTCTATTCCGGTTCTATACATCTCCGGACAGGTTTCAACGTTTAGGTTCCGCGGGACAACCGGTGTAAGGCAATTAGGATTTCAAGAAACCGATATCGTGGAGATGTGCAAATCCATAACGAAGTACGCGGTCCTGGTAAGCGATCCTAAGAGAATTCGATATGAATTAGAGAAGGCGGTTCACCTTGCCAAAACGGGGCGTCCCGGGCCGGTGTTGGTTGATATACCGGATAATTTGCAGCGCGAAGATATCGATCCCGATAAGCTTGAAGCATTTAAACCTGAGATCAAAGACCGAAACAAATCTTTGCCAATACTGAAAGAGCAGGTAGCTCGAACGATCGAACTGCTCAAGGCGGCTTCGCGCCCGGTGGTTGTTTATGGCCTTGGAATCCGCTTGGCCAATGCCGTGCATTTGGCCGCAGAGCTCCTTAATGAAATCAATCTCCCGGTTACCCCAACCTGGGGCGCGGTCGATATGCTTGGCGCCCATCCAAAAAACTTCGTAGGCACCTTCGGAATTCATGGAACTCGGTATGGAAATTTCGCGATTCAAAACGCCGATTTGGTGATCAGTATCGGTTCCAGGTTAGACACGCACGAGACGGGTTCGCCGCTATCGACGTTCGCACGTGAAGCAAAAAAAGTCGTGGTCGATATCGATCCCGCCGAATTAGGAAAATTCGAGGTTTTCGGCATGCCGACGGATTTGTTAATCGAAGCCGACGCCAATGATTTCCTATCCCTTCTCGTCGCCGGAATTAAAAAAGAAACCTTCGGTGACTACAAGGATTGGTGGCTCAAAATACGTAGCTGGCAGGACAAGTTCAGTATTTGTCCGCCCCAGCTTTTTACGAAAAAAATGTTAGACCCCTACGTATTTATGAAACGGATGTCACAGCTGGCCGGTGATACGGAAACGATCGTCATCGACACCGGGTGTGCAGTTGCCTGGTTTATGCAAGCGTTCGAACCGAAGCCTGGTCAGCGAATATTCAGTGATCTAAATAACACGGCTATGGGTTACGCTTTACCCGCCGCGATCGGCGCTTATTTTGCGAGCGGGAAACCTGTGACCTGTATCATCGGTGACGGTGGCCTAATGATGAACGTCCAAGAGCTTTCTACGATCGCAAAACATAATATTCCGATAAAGATATTCGTCGTTAACAATCACGGCTACAGCATGATTCAGCAAACTCAAGAGCAGTGGCTAGGTGGAAGATTGCACGCATCATCCGACCAAGGCGGGCTTGCTTTCCCGAATTTTGTTGAGCTGGCCGAAGCGCACGGAATCAAAGGTTTGAGAATCTCAACGAACGCTGAAATTGACGAAAACTTCAAAACCGTCTTCGCTCTGAACGCGCCGGTTCTTATCGATGTAGATATCGAGTCGACCGAGCGGGTGATTCCGCAATGTAAGTATGGTCGACCGATCGAAGATTCCGAGCCCTTGATAAAGCGTGCGGACTTCTTCGAAGCGATGATCGTGAAAGCTATGGACGCTTCCAGCGATGGACCGGCCTAAATGCGGGCCGCGGTACTCGTTAAAACAGAGGGTCACGTTGAATTGATGGATGTGTCTTGCCCGCCGCTGGCCGAGGGCCAGGTGCTTGTGCAAGTTGCTTACACGGGAGTCTGCCAAAGTCAGCTTATGGAGATTATCGGTGCCCGGGGTGAAGATCGGTGGTTGCCGCATCTTCTCGGGCACGAAGCGACCGGAAAGGTTGTTGAGACGGGTCCCGGGGTCACGAAGGTAAAGGCCGGCGATTCCGTCATTCTGGGCTGGATACGGGGGAGCGGGAAAGAGGCAGCCGGTGCGATTTACCAAGTCGCGAGCGCGAACGGCAAGATTCCGGCGGGTGCTAAAATAAATAGCGGCGGGGTAACCACTTTTAGTGAATACACCGTCGTTTCCGAAAACAGATGCACTTCTCTTCCCCACGGTATTCCGCTGGACGTTGGTGTGCTGTTTGGCTGTGCGCTTCCCACGGGCGCCGGAATTGTCCTCAATGAGATAAAGCCGAACGCCGGGAATTCCATCGCGGTGATTGGTTTGGGCGGCGTAGGCCTAAGCGCCTTGCTCATGGCAAAAGCCTTGGGGTGCTCACCGGTTGTCGCATTTGATGTTGAGCCCTCAAAGCTGGAGCTAGCGAAGAGCCTCGGTGCGGACTTCACTTTTTTATTGCCTGAGAAATTAACAAAAGACCTCGAACATAAACTCAATCAAGAAATAAATGAAAAACTCGGTCTCGCATCCGGATTTGATTACGTGGTGGAAGCCTCGGGTCAGGTACGTTGCATTGAGTTCGGCTTTTCGATCGTTCGGCCAAAAGGTGGGTTATGCATCTTTGCATCTCATCCTGAAGCTGGATTGAAAATTGAGCTAGATCCGTACGCGATGATTCAAGGCCGTAGAATTCAAGGTAGCTGGGGCGGTGCGAGTAATCCCGACCGGGATGTCCCGATCATGAGCAAGATGTATCTTGAGGGTAAGCTTCCCTTGGAGAAATTATTGAGTCGCACTTACCGGTTGGAAGAAATCAACCAGGCGCTGGAAGATTTAAAGAGCAGAAAAATTAGCAGAGCCATTGTCCAATGCTGTGAGGTTTCTTAGATGGCAAATATTTTTGAACGTGATCCCGGGCGACGTAACACGTTTATGAACGGCGACACGCCGGGCGAGTATCTTTTAGAGTATTCGCGCAGAATCGCGAAACTCGCCGAAATGATCGACGGATCTGCATTTAATGAGTTCGTGAACTTGTTATCCGAAGTTGCCGAAAGAAAAGGCTCCATCTTTGTCGCGGGCAACGGAGGCTCTGCCGCAATCGGTGATCATCTATGCTGTGACTTTGCGAAAGGTACTTATCATCCAAAACATCCTCCCTTGCGTCCGCATTCGCTCTCCGCAAACGTTGCGGTATATTCCGCGTTCGCTAATGATTTTGGATTTGAAAATGCTTTCTCTGCTTCGTTAGATGTGTATGGCGAGCCGAAGGATATCCTTATCGCCATCTCGTCTTCAGGTGCTAGCCCGAATATCATCGAGGCGATTAACAAAGCTCAGGAAATCGGCATGAAGGTCGTAGGAATGACGGGATTCGAAGGCGGTAAAGTTCGCGAGCTGGCGAACATCTCGTTACACGTGCCGATAAATAATTACGGATTAGTTGAGGACAGTCATCAGATGATCATGCATTGTGCAGCGCAGTTCATTTCAATCAAGAGAACGAAGTGACGAATAGACATGAATAGCTTGATTGTAGGCGCGGCGATTTTCATTATGATTGTATGCGCACATCTAGTGAGTTGGCGTCTAATCAATTTTAAAAGCCCGGCCAAAGGATTGATCATTATCTTGGCTGGGGTAATGACCCTCTCGTTATTTTTGCTCTTACGTGAACCTTTAATCACCGTAGCCTACATCAATCTTATCTTCGTCTCTCTTACCTTAGCTTATTTATTAACGATGCCGGCGATTGAATCGGATAGCCCATCCAGCGTGATATTGTTACACATTGAACGATGTGGCGAGAAAGGCTGTACCATCGACGACTTGCAGGCGATTGTCACCGACGATAGATTTGTCGGCGAACGAATTCGTGGGATGGTTAAACAGGGACTGATCCGGAAGAGTGGCACCGACTATGCTATCACGGACTCCGGCCGTCATTTCTTACGTTTCTTTGTTTTCTATCACATTGCCGCAGGCCGCGCGCACGTGGGTGGGTGATGTTACTTATATTCTCGTCGCCGCTTATCGGTTTACTCATCAATATTTTAGTGAACTTTTCGGTGCTAAGGTTAAGTAAAGGTACCGGCGTGGTTTCATCTTTAGGATACAGTACGGCGGCCGGGCTTTTGGTCGTGCTAGCGATGCCGATCTACACGCAGGAATTCGAGCATCTGCCGCCAAATTCGGTTATATATCTGGCGCTTTCTTACTGCTTTTTTCATTTTGTGCACATTCCGGTCGCGTCGGTTCGGATTCGTGTCCTTCTCGAATTGGCGAAACGCACGAAGGTATCCGAAGCCGAGCTTCTACGAACATATGGCGCTTCCCACATTCTTGAGTTTCGGTTAAAGCGTCTTACCGACACCGGTCAAATTGCAGAAACAAGCGGTGCCTTCACTACAAAAGTGAAGAGGATTTATTACGTCGCCGCCGTATTAGCGACACTAAAGCGATTCGTTAACCGAGGAGAAGTTCAGCTGTGATTACGGTCTTTGTTCCTTCGCTTAACGAAGAGCATAACATCAGGGATACGGTCAAATCTGTGTACACGGCCGCGCATGGCGCTAATCTCCCCGTAGAGATCATTGTTGTAAATGACGGAAGTACGGACCGAACGAGGGAGGTTGTCGAATCAATCATGGCTTCGCATTCCGAAGTACGACTGATCAACAACGAGATTAATCTAGGTATGGGCGAAAGCTTGAGGAAAGCGTTGGCGGACGCCAGGTATGAGAAGTTTCTCATCGTTCCCGGTGATAATGATATGGCCCCGGAGCTTATCCAAGCGCTCTTCATGGCCGCTCCGCGCGCGGACATGGTCATAGCCTACTTCATAAATCGCGAAGTTCGTGGGGTCAGAAGAAATGTGATCTCCGTCATATTCGCTTCCATTTATATGATTACTTTTGGAATTTTTGTTCAATATATTAACGGACCGTGTGTGTATCCCACGGCGAAACTCCGCGCCCTTGATCTAAAAGCAAATAGATTTAGTATCGTTGTTGAAGCCACCGTAAAACTATTGAAAATGGGCTCCACCTACACCGAAGTGGCGGGTTACATGCAAAAAGGTCTTGCGGGAAGCACGTCGCTCTCCGGCCGCAATCTCGTCGAGGTTTTACGGTCTTACATCCGCCTCGTGTACGAAATTAGATTTATCGGCCGTAATAAATTTAATCACAGGCCGACGCGGGTAAAGTAAGAGACCGGCGCTCATTTAATCCTTCCTTGATCAGGGCCGGGTCTTCTACGACGGTCCTCCAGTGGACGGAAGTCAGCGCTACGTTGATCTTTTTCATTCCACGCAATAGCAGTAGGCGTACTTTACCGAATTAAATTCCATCGCAGTGTTTTTTCAGTCGCTTGTTCTAGAGAAGTCCAAGCTTCCAGACCAAGCTCGCGGGCGGCCGATGTGGACGGCACATAGCGTGAAGGTTTATGTTCAGGATCGGCCTTCATCGCAACGGAAACGGGATTATCGAGACTCCTTCGCGACGGCATGACTTTCAGCCCTGTTTGATGAATTACCTGCGCCAGTTGTGCAATTGAATAATCGATTTCTGAGCCTACATTGTATGCTCTGCCTTGCTCGCCCTTTGTAAGGAGAACCATCAGCCAGATAACCAAATCGGCCGCGTACATATAAGAGCGTACAACCGTGCCGTCGCCTTGAATACGAATTGGTTCATCGCGAAGTACGTTCAACAAGAAATTTCCCGCCGCGAAATGGGTGTCCATTGGCAAGTAAGCACCGATAAATGCAAAGCACCGTGGTACCGACAAATGGAAAGGGCGCGTCCGTGCTTCGCTAGCGCAAAGGAACTCGGCCGCCCGCTTAGCCTCACCATAGGCGGATTTTGGGTGAAGTGGGTCTGGCGCGCCGGGATAATTTTCCGGCACGCGGGGTAAACTCGAAGGCTGTTGTCCGTACACGCCGCCGGAACTAATGAATTGGAAGTTTTGGCACTGAGCCGATTTGGCGATATCTAAGACGTTTTTCGTGCCGGCAACGATGCTATCAAACATTTCATTTGGCCGGTTTTCATTTAGGTCAGCGCTCGCAGCCGCAGCTCCATGGATGATCGTAGAGTATTTTTCGGAGGTCTTAAAATCTCGTATATCGCCTTGGATCATCTTAACTTTGGAATCGAGCCAAGGACATGATTTGCGGGCTCGGTCAGAGTTTCGGGTTACGAGAGTCAGATTATTCCCATTAGGCCAACGCTCCTCGGCCGCGAGCAGCGCTTGGGTGAGCCATTTTCCGAAGAAGCCAGTGCCGCCGGTGAGCAATATGGCTTGATTTCGGAAGGTCTGGTGTAATCCGAACTGCTCCCACTTCTCCAAAATGAATTTCTTATCTTCGGGCAAAATGGGTGCGTTAGGATCCGGTTTGAAGTCAGGCATGCGGCAAAGCTAGATTTTAACGCCAGGTGGGTCAAACCTTTAGGGCATCAAGTCACGCCCCCACGGGAGATTCGGTTTCGATTGACTCAAAGCGATTGGCCTCCGTATGATCTGTCACTATTTTATATTAAAAATTGAGGAGTTTCGGCGATGAATCAGATGGAACGGAAGATGGTCGATTGTCTTAAGGACTTGCGCGACAACCATTCGGTGATTGGCGTAAAGATGGAGTTCGAAGCCGAAGGAACTCGTATTGAAGAAGCTATGCGGTTGAAAGAAGTCAGCATGGCCGCTGGCTTGACCCTAACGACGAAAGTCGGCGGCTGCGAAGCCGTAAAAGATATGTTCGACGCCGGTGCGCTTGGTACTCGCTACCTTGTTGGACCTATGGTCGAATCCGCTTATGCACTGAAAAAATTTATTCAGGCGACTCGCATCGCTTTTCCCCATGATTTGCATAGCGAGATGGATTTTTACATTAATCTCGAAACAATCACCGCGATTAAAAACTTTGATGAGATGTTAGAAACTCCAGAAGCTAAAGAGCTCGACGGAATCGTGCTCGGACGTGTCGACTTGACGGGTTCGATGAATCTGAACCGTGACTCGGTAAACTCAAAAGAGGTTTTAGACATTTGTTTGAGCATGGCGGCCAAGGCTAAAGCTAAAGGCAAAAAAGTAATTGTCGGTGGCGCTGTCTCCGTTCATTCGATGCCTTTTTTCCAAGCTTTCCCTAAAGATCACCTTGATAAATTTGAAACCCGAAAAATAGTATTCGGTTGTCCGGGTGCTCTTCAGAACAAAGAAGCCGCTTTTCTAAAAGCTGTGGAATTTGAATTGATGTGGCTCAAAAATAAGAAGAATTTTTACGGCGCGATTTATTCCGAGGATGACAACCGGCTAAAAATGATGGAAGAGCGTTACCGCGGTTCAATCGACAAAAATTCAAATGGATCTGGCGGAAATTCGAACGCAAATCTTCGCGGCGATTAAATCCGTCGCTTGATCGATGTTTACAAAAATTAGACGGACGGCTTGGGCCGTGCTTTTTGGCATGGCCATCGTTTCGTCTGTCTGGAACCTAACTGCAGATTCTCATCCAACCTTAGCTGGGCTGGGACGTTCTGTTCGATTAAGCATTCAGCATCGATCTTCTTTTAATACTAAAAAAATACCGCTGCCCAAAAATGATTCGGCCAAATCGTACTTCGTTAATTCCGGTGAAGTAGCACCCGTTATACCCAGCGAAATTCTACAGCGCGATACTTCATTTTATGATCTCGCGATTACCAAGTGGAAACTACCGTTCCTTTCTGATTCTGGTGTTTCGGGTCCATTTGTAATCCTCGATGAAGGCGAATTTTTATTTTTAAGTCGCTGTGGAAAATTATCGGTCGTAAAGCAATCCAATGGTCAAATGGCGCTTTTGCTGCAGCGAGACTTACCCTTTCAATCCGAAATCTATTGTGAGGATGTAAACGGAATTCCCCTGACCGGAGTCAAGGGTATGCATTTCATTAGGGATGAGAATACTCTTCTCGTTAGCCATCATGTAATGGCTAGCGAAAACTGCGTGGCTTTGCGGATTTCAAAAGTGCACCTTGATCTAAATGATCTTACCTCACGTGACCGCGAAATCATCTTTGAAAGCAAACCTTGTTTACCAAAAGATCAAGTTGTCTACACCCAAGCCGGTGGCGTCTTTACCGAAGATCAAAAGCGCAAGCGCATCTACTTCTCCGTCGGAGATTTTGGTCCCCTACATAATGCTCAAGACTATTCTAAATCGTACGGAAACATCTGGTTCTATGATCGAAATAAGAACGTTTCTTACAGAATCGCTATGGGGGCGCGGAATGCGCAGGGTCTGGACTATGATGCCAGGACAAATACCCTGTTTGAATCAGAGCATGGCCCAAAAGGCGGGGACGAAATCAATGTCGTAAATTACGGCGATAATTTTGGGTGGCCCCGATCAAGTTACGGCATTGACTATAGTTTTATCGCCGAGACGAAGTCTTACGATGGACGGTTCGGTCGTCATTCGTTCGGTGAAAAACCGGAATATGTGTTCTTTCCTTCAGAAGCGATTACGGGGATGAGAATATATCCACGTTCGCCTTATTTTGAAAGTTGGAATGATGACCTGATTCTTGCTTCCTTAAAAGGGAACACAATCTTTCGGCTTAAGACGGACAAAAAGAAAATAGTTTATGCCGAGCCAGTCGCTAATTTAAAAGAGAGATTACGGACCGTTGAGATTTCTCAGCAAGGAATCATCTACGTTAAAGCGGATCCAGACTTCTTTTTCGAAATGAAAATCGCAAGTGATACAGTTTATGATCAAAAAAACTATGGTAAAGAGCTAGCCGGCGGTTGCGTCGGATGTCATACGGGTGCCGTGGGTGCAGCTGCGCCTAATTTGTACGGTCAAAAGGAAGAGCATTTTTTAAGAAACATGCGATTGTTTGCAAGCGGAGAACGGAAAAACGAAAACATGAATTCAATCGCGAAAGCGTTGAACGAGCGAAAACGAATCGCCTTAGCAAAATACTTTTCTTCCGCACATAAAATATAAAGGGCACAGGAAAGGTAAAACTTTTGGAATTTAATCTTGATCTATTTCAGTACAATCCTGCGAAACCATATTATATTTATTGTCCCCCCCTTAAAATTCACTCGGCCGGGGTTTCAGTCTTGCACCGTCTATGTCACTTATTGAACCGTGCGGGGTTTCCAGCTTTTTTAGTCATTGAGCGGGATATGTTAGGAAATTTTGGCTATCCCGCATTCCCGGGCAGTTCATCTTTGATTACACCAGTGTTGACAACTGAAATGGCTGAACAGCACTTTGCCGAAGGTAAAACACCGATCGTCATTTATCCGGATTCGGTCAAAGGTCGACCTCTAGAGAGTGGCCTAACCGTAATTTACCTCTTGAACTACCTTGGGCTTCTCGGTGGTGAGGACAAATTCAGTGACGATGCTCTCTACTTCTCGTACAGCAAGAAAATCGCCGATACTAGTCCGTCTCCTGGCAATATCCTCTTCATGCCGATATCAGATCCGAACGTTTTCTACCCGCCCCCCGTACCGGCTCAAAGGCGCGGAAAATGTTTTTGGGCGGCGAAATACCGGCACTTTCATAATCAAAGCGTTGGCCCAGAGGTAGACGGTGCAACCGAGATTACGCGCGACAGGCCCGACAGCCATACCAAAGCGGAACTCAGAGAGCTATTTCAGACCTCGGAGTTATTCTATTGCTATGAAAATTCAGCGCTAGCGATCGAAGCTGCACTGTGCGGTTGTCCGGTGGTATTCGTGCCAAATCCATATTTCAAAGAGGTTATTGCTGATCATGAACTTGGCCAGTCCGGATTGGCGTGGGGTTTCGACCCGCTGGAGATTCAGCGCGCCGTCAGCGATGTGCATAAATTTAGAGATCGCTATATTGAGAGTCTGAGCAAGCTTGAGATACAGCTGAAAGATTTCGTTTCGATCACGCAAGCGAGAGCAGATGAAGTCCCTTACAATAAGATAATTAATCTTGAGAAAACACTCTTGGTTTTCGGTTACGAAAGTCTTTTTCCGCTTAGGTGGTTATTTTTGCTTCAACGCTGGAATCGCGTGGCCGAGTCTCAGGGTAAAAAGGCGGCCTTTAGAAAGTCGGTTAAATATCTTTTGATTCGAAGTGGTGTGTGGAAGTTCCTGGGTCCTGTGCTGAATCTATTTAGAACAGTACGAGATTGGATAAAAACAAAACTAAGAGGGGCTAGTGCTTAATTCAATCGATCTGTTATTGCCCGCGATTTGTGGTTTCACAAACGGGCTTGCTTCAATCTTTTGCGAATAATCCACAAGGTACTTCAGTTGGTTTTTATATTCGGCTTCCCAAACCGCGAGTCTCTCTTGGAGCTCGATGGGCTGGAACGGTTCCTTGGGCGCGCCATTTGCTCCCCAAAGGATGCCGCTGGTTCCAAGTTCTAGCTTTTGATAGTCTTCCCAAGTTTGAGTTCCGTCCGGAATTACAATGACATGGCAACCACAAAGCAGTGCTTCATAAATCAGAGCGGTGCTGTTGTCGAAGCAGTAAAGCACCTTCGCGGCACGAAAAATTTTTCCCAGCTCACTTTTTGGAGGAGTATTTCTAGTGATTTCTAGAGTTGTCTTGGGATCGAAAACCCCGTCCTTGTAGCGAGACTTACCAACGTAATAACAAGTTAGGGCCCGGGGCTCGTCGTTCTCCGGCGGGAAGAATATCGTCCTATCAATCGTCGGCATATACAGTTTGCCCTGAATCTTGTTTTTTAAGTACGGAGCAAAAACCTCTGAATATACGAAAACGTGTTCACTTTCGGGATAGACTTCATCACCGCCCAGCAGTCCCGGTTTGTTGAGAGTCCAACGAATTACATTTCGGGCTTTGAGTGGGTTGCCGTTGATGATCTCGGGATAGATGACCCAAGCACCGTTTTTTGCAGCCTCGCGAGCTTGCTTGGTTGAGATAAGAGGTACGGGATATTTAGGATTACCACGTTGGCTACCTGTAATGGCGGCTTCAAATCCGGATTTCTTTAAATCGGCGGCGAGTTGATATAGACAACAAATACCCGCCGAGTTGCCTATAAAGTCCGGCGCGATGACGATATAATCGGGTCGACGCGAAATCCTTACTTTTGATTCCTCAGCTTCTAAAAAATCGGTGAGCTCAAGCATCATCTGGTGGATGCCCGGCAACACCAGGGACTTAATGGTTCGTTTCATCCCCAACGCGAAACCCCAGTAGCGAATATATCCGGGGAGGGTGCTCAAGCCCTTTTTAAAAAAGAGAATCCATTTTGTTAAGCCCTCAAGGCGTCTGCGCAATTTTCTCATCGATATGCCCCAAAGAAACCAGACTTTAAACGCCTCGTCAATTACGGCCTTTTCAGGCCTCAATTCAAGAAGCGGTGCTCACGATAACTGTCGTTTTTTAGACGACTGCAAACGTCGACGGCTTCCGAGGAATTAAGCGGCGCCAGTCCGTCAAAGGTCTTTGGATCTATGATGTCTTCCACGCGTAGCGATCTTAGAAACTCCGTCTGCTTCAAGATGGCCGGCGATTGAGAGGCCATCACGCATGGGCCATAGTAGTGCGGTAGCTTGAAATCCCGCATCTCGTAGAGCGCAATGCGGCGCATTTCTGCCATTTCCAACTCTCCATTTTGGATCTGAGGTTGGGAGCGTAGATCGGCGCAAAAATGCAGGCCGAACAATCTCCGCTGCTTCGCTGAGATGGGCGCATTTACACAATGAACCAAATTGTGATTAAAAATAATGACGTCGCCAGGACGGCTATCGACTTTCACATAAGGGATATTCTCGTTTTGCCCGATGATCTTCGGATTATTTCCCATCCCAAACCGTCTTTTCTCATCAAATCCGCCAAGAACAGGCGGCTCTGGCCAGGTTAACGCAGCGGTGAGATAGGAGGAGAACGTATCGTCGACGAAGTGACTGCCGGGGATAGCGCAGAAAGGGCCTCCATCCATTTTATTATGCTCTAAATAGACAAGCATCTTCATACTCTTGGTGCGAACAAGATAGTCCCGATGCCAAGGAGAACCTTCGACGAACATATTTCCGTCGCTACCTTTGTAGATATAATTTTCTCCACAAAACTTCTGCGCCAAATCGACTACCTTTGGATTCTCTAAAAGAGCCGTTAGCTTTGCGCTGGAATCCGCGAATTGCGGATAGAAATAGGGCCGGTTTTTTAATAACTGTCCGTATTTCTCAGCCATCATTCGATCGAATTCGTGACCGATCCACTTCACTTCATCTTTAAAATATCCGGGAAGTTTTACGAACCCGAAAGTATCGAAGAGATTTACGTGCTCTTGCGTTGCTTCGGCAACACTTGGGCGGGGCCGGATTGCTTTCCCAACCATTCGCCTAGCTTTTCTATAAATTCCCATGTCAACGCAACTCCTTGAGAGTTACATCAGAATCAGAAATTAAACACATCGTCAATTAACAGCGGAAGGTTTTGCACCTTCGTTCGAGCGATGGCAAAAATGACGGTTAGGAGAATCAACAAATGAAACGCGTAGCCGATGTGGTCGCTGACCTCTTAGTAGAAAATGGCGTGCAGCACGTCTTCATGGTGACCGGGGGCGGTGCGATGCATCTGAACGATGCCCTTGGACGCCACTCAGGTCTGCAATACGTGGCCTGCCATCATGAGCAAACCTGCGCCATGGCCGCCGATGCTTACTATCGTCTGAATCGCCGGTTGGCTTGCGTGAACGTGACCACCGGTCCCGGCGGTACGAACGCAATTACCGGGGTCTTCGGCGCTTGGACCGATAGCATCGGAATGGTCGTCGTTTCGGGCCAGGTGAAATGGGAAACGCTCGTCCGGGGCACCGACCTACCTTTGCGTCAATTGGGCGATCAAGAAATCGATATCATCAAGGTGGTCGAGCCGATCACCAAATACTCGGTCATCATTAAAGATCCAAAATCAATCCGCTACCACGTTGAAAAAGCTCTTTACCTCGCCAAAAACGGCCGCCCGGGCCCCGTTTGGATCGACGTTCCGATCGATATTCAGGCCACGCCGGTCGAATTCTCCGAGCTTAAGGGTTTCGATCCCGTCGCCGAAGGCTTCGAGAAGAAATCGTCGGAGTTAACCACGCAGATGAAGGATGTGCTTGAGAGGATCCAAAAAGCCGAGCGCCCGGTCGTCATGGTCGGCGGCGGGATTCGCGTGTCGGGAACGCACAAGGAGTTTATCCGCGCGATTGAGAAGTTGCAGATTCCGGTAACGACCTGCTGGAACGCGCACGACGTGCTTTGGGACGATCACCCACTTTACGCGGGTCGCCCCGGTTCGATCGGAACACGCGCGGGGAACTTTACCGTGCAGAATTCCGATTGCGTTCTGATCTTGGGAAGCCGGCTGAACATCCGCCAAGTCAGCTACAACTTCAAAGCCTTCGCTCCGCGTGCGCATAAAATTATGGTCGATATCGACGAAGCCGAGATGAAAAAGCCGACGCTCGCAATTGATACCCGCGTGCATGCCGATCTAAAAGATTTCTTCGCTGAACTCGAAACCGCCGACTATAAACCCAATCCCGCGCACGCAAAGTGGGTGAGCTGGTGTAAAGAGCGGGTCACGAAATATCCGGCGGTAATGCCCGAGTATTGGGAAGGTAAAGACAACGTCAATCCCTACTGTTTCGCGGATTCACTCTTCAAAAATTTGAACGAGGACGACTGGGTCGTTACCGGCGACGGCACGGCTTGCGTCGTTAGTTTTCAGGCCGCAAAGCTCAAAAAAGGCCAACGGCTATTTACTAACTCCGGTTGCGCCTCGATGGGCTTCGACATACCGGCGGCCATCGGCGCGTACTTCGCCGGCCCGCCGAAAAAACTGGTCTGCATCGCCGGCGACGGCAGCATTCAAATGAATCTTCAGGATCTGCAAACGATCAAGTCCCACGGTATGCCCGTTAAGCTGTTCGTACTGAACAACCGCGGCTACCATTCCATCCGCCAGACGCAACATAACTTTTTTAACGGCAACGTCGTCGGCTGCGGTGAAGAGAGCGGATTGTCTTTTCCCGATATGGAGAAGATCGCATTTGCTTACGGAATCCCTTTCCGGCGCATTAGCCAACACGGTGAGCTCGGGCAAATCGCGGATGTTTTGAAAGCCGACGGGCTACAGATCTGCGAGATTATGCTCGACCTTAAGCAGGCGTTCGCGCCAAGATTGTCGTCGCGCAAACTTGAAGACGGCCGGATGGTGACGGCGCCGCTCGAAGACATGTTTCCATTTCTCGATCGCAAAGAATTACAAGAAAATATGTTTTACCCGATCGCGGTCAACGAAGCGGAGAAGCCGAAGTGAGCAAGCGGGTTTTAATCACCGGCGGTTCGCGGGGCATCGGTCAGCAGATTGCGAAACTGATGGAAGCGAAGGGCTACGAAGTCGTCGTGCCCAAGCGGGAAGAGCTCAATCTCGAATCGTTAGAGAGCATCGACAAATATTTTGCGAGTGAACGCAAGATCGACATCTTAATTAATAATGCCGGCATTAACTTCATTTCGCCTTTGCCCGACATCGCGACCGAACAATGGTCGCAAATGTTGACGGTCAATTTGACCGCGCCGATGAAGCTCGTGCAAAAGGTTATCCCGCACATGCAGAAGACAAAGTGGGGGAGGATCGTGAACATTAGTTCGATCTTCTCTAATCTTACCCGGCAGGGGCGGGCTTCTTACTCGGCTTCGAAGTCGGGTTTGAACGGCCTGACCCGCACGGCCGCGGTCGAGTTGGGTCAGCACGGCATCCTGGTCAATGCGGTTTGCCCCGGCTACGTTGAAACGCAACTCACCCACCAGAACAACTCACCCGCGGATATCGAGAAGATTCTAAAAACGATTCCCGTCGGGCGGATGGCCCAGCCCGCAGAAATTGCCGAGCTGGTTGAATTTCTGTGCTCGGAACGTAATTCGTATATCACCGGTCAGATGATCACCGCCGACGGCGGCTTTTCAATACAGTAGGATTTGCGATGGAAATCAAAAGCTCGGCCCGAACCTATTCCGTTCAATTTGCTAAGGACTTTGCGGAATCCGTGGAGGAAGCGTCGCTGATCCCGAACGCCTTTACGGTCATCGACGCGAACGTAAACCGGCTTTACGGTGAGATTATAAAAACTCACCTGAAAGGCCCGATTTTAGAAATCACCGCCGTCGAAGAAAACAAGACGTACGAAAAAACGGGTGAGTATATCCGGCAGCTGCTCGAGATGGGCATCCGCAAAAACAATCAACTGATCGTGATCGGCGGCGGGATAGTCCAGGATATCGGCGCGTTCATGGCGTCGGTCTTGTTCCGCGGAATTGAATACACATTGTTGCCAACGACGTTACTGGCCCAGTGTGACAGCTGCATCGGCAGCAAAAGTTCGATGAATATCGCCAACTACAAAAATCAGTTGGGAACTTTCAACCCGCCTACGCAAGTTTTGGTTGCGACTTCGGTACTCGATACTCTTTCAAAGCAAGATCTTCGCTCCGGAGTTTGCGAAGCGCTTAAGCTCGCCATGATCGAAAGCCGCGAAGCCGCGTTGCAAATGGGTGGGACCTTAGATGCGGGCCTTAATAGCGAAGCCCTTGAGGCTACCGTAAAGCAGGCTTTGGCGATCAAAAAAGTTTACATCGAGGAAGATGAATTCGATAAAGGCCGGCGTAACCTGTTGAACTACGGGCACACCTTCGGGCATGCGTTCGAAAGTAAATCCGGTTACAAAATTCCTCACGGCATCGCCGTGGGTATCGGGATGATCGCGGCAAATTATTTTTCCTGGAAACTCGGGATGATCACCGAAACCGAATTTGTCGAGGCCCGTGATCTTATGTCACCCTGGACAAAAGAGTTTATGCCCGAGCTGACGCAGCTTAAAGTTGAAGACCTTCTGGGCGCGATGAAGAACGACAAGAAAAGCTCCGCGGGGCAAATCGGTTTCATTCTTACGCGCGGTTTCGGTAAAATGGAGCGCTCATTTTTGCCGTTCGAAGAAGCCGAACAACTCCTGCGCAGCTGGTTAGCTAGTCTTAAGACGGCGTAGGGCGGTCTTCCTGAAGAAGACCCATCGGCCCTTGAGTGCGAACCCGGGCTTTTCGAAGCCGTACCACGACACTAAGGCGACCGGTAACGTACAGATCATGGTGAGCAGGAAGAACAAATGTTGCTCAATTAGAAAACCGTTGAAGATCAAGGTTTGCTGTATGGGAAAGGCCAGCACGTAAATTCCGTACGAAAGATCGGCTTTGAAATCGAACCGCCGTAGATAAACCTTCGGGTGATAACCAAACGTGAAAGCGGCGTAGATATAAGTCAGGCAGACGACGGCCCAGTGATTAAAAAAATAAGCGATAATTAAACCCGCCATCGCCACGCCAATGTGCAAACGAATCTTTTCACGGAACAGATAGGCCAACATACCCGTGAGGAAGCATAACGGTAATGAGTAATAAGAAAAGCTATAGTTCTTTATTCGAAATAGCACCGGCCAGACATGTTCGGTGACGGGTTCAAAGTGAATTATACCGCAAACAAGCATGATCGCCGCGAACGTCAGAAAAAGATAGCGGCGCAAAACCAAGCCGAGCGTTCCAAACACTAGCACGAAGAGATACATGCGACATTCGATCGGCAGGGTCCACAAGGAGCCGTTTACGCCATGGGTTGGATTGGTATCGAACACCCCGTTGAGATAACTGTAATCGAAAAAGAAAGCCCCGAAGCTTTGCCGCCAGTTATTGATATCGGCGAAAGCGTACAGACCCTGGTGCTTCACAAATTGGCTTATGATGATCGTGGTAAATAGACACGAGAAGAAAAGGCCGGGGAAGATCCTCAGCCAGCGCGCCTCCAGGAATTGAAACCACGATTTACGGCGTTCAAAACTTTGGGTAATCAAGAACCCGGATAGCCCGAAGAAAATCCCCACCGCGATAAACCCGAACGCACCGCTGTTCGCGAGCCCGTTCCAAATGTCGTGCGGCCCTCCGTCGAGCAGCGCGAAGCTGTGCGCAAAGGCGACGGAAACGGCGGCCAATAGCCGAATGAGATTTAGATTGTTTTCGCGACTTCCGGCGGGCACATCACCGAGGCGCATTTGTTTTTCTAAACGGCATTAAGTAAAGCAGGCAGAGCAACGGCAAGGTGATCCAAGTGGCGTTGAACACGCGCGCGCGTAAAAGAAATTTTAAATTAGGGACGGTCCGTTCGGTGAACGCGACGGTGACCCGCTCGATCAAGGCGCGATCTGAATTCACCGGCAATCTCGCCGCTAATTCAGAGGCCTGCTTGGCTTTCAAAGGAAGGCCGCGGTTGAACTGAGCAATCGTTTTGAAGGGTTTTAAGAGGCGTCCCATCAACTCTCGTTTAGGCTGGCCGACAAGATTTGCCGAATGCTGGCGGTAAAGTATGGTCGGCTGATTGACGAAGCCGAGCTGGCCCATGAACGCCGCGCACACGGCGAGCCAATGATCATGCATCGGAATCGCCGGCGGAAACGGCAAGGCCGCTTCGATCAGGCTACGATTCACCATAACCGTGCAGCCCGTTACGGAGTTCTGAAAAAGCAGGGGATGTTTTTCGCTATCCGCAACGAAATGATTTAGCGCGAGCATGCTTTTGCTAATCGTATTTAGTTTTTGGTCGACCGTCGTCAAATCGGTAAAGACGAGCGCCGGCTGATTTTTTTCGGTCTCGAGCATCTTTGCGTAGGTGAGCGTTATCTTATCCGGCAACCAGATGTCGTCTTGGTCGCAAAGCATGACGTAAGGTGCGGTCGAGATATTCAGACCTCTTTCGAACGTACGGATTACGCCTAGGTTTGATTCGTTTTTTAAGACGACGACGTTCGGCCATCGATCTGCGATGCGGGTAAGCTTTGTGAATTCATCCGCGCGCGAACAGTCGTCGATGATTTTGATCTGAAGGCTAACCTGATCCGGCAAAATGTTGTTCTGTATCGACTCGAGCTGGTCGGCGATAAAAGCAGAGCCGTTATAATACGCGACTATGACTTCGATCGTAATCATTCTAAATCCGCTTCGTGATTTTCATGTACGTAACACCGGCCGAGATAATCACGAGATAAAAAATGGATTGAATAACTTGGCCCCAGATCAGGGCCGAGAATCCGTAGTTAAGGCTGAAGCGGCAGATGGCGTAAAGCGAGATCGAGCCGATGACCTCAAAGGTGAGGAATGTTTTAAGATGATTGCGAGCCATGAGGAAATAAGCGCCCAGCCAGGCCAACGCGCGAAAAAAACCACCGAATAAGAGGATATTTAAATCATGTTTCAAAAAACGGTAGGCGTCGGAATAAATCAAAGACAAAACCGTCTCGCCGAAAAAACCGGTAATGAATAACCCGCAAGCAAGAAGCGCCGTGAACGGTAAAGCAAATTGGACAGCTTGGTTAATCGCTTCATCCGAAGTTTTCGCGGCCGCGACGCGAGGGTAGAACGTCGACGCGATTAGAAGACCGATAAAGGAAAAGATAAAATCCGAAACTTTAAGGATGGCCTGCCAGTAACCGACGGAATCCCAGCCCATTTTATCTTCGATGCCCGAGCGCAGAAGAACGAAGATCACGGGGGCGAGCGCGCTTCCGATGGTCGCGATGAGCGTGAACGGCACCAGCGTTCGTTTAATTTCCGGGGCCCAGACGGGACGTAGCGAGGTGAACGTAAACCATGACCGGCCCATGAGCTGAATCATAAAAAAACATGCCGGGAAGACGGTGATGGCCACTAGCCCGATCATGATGCCGGGTTCAGCCATACGGTTGGTCAATAAGGCAAAAGCAACTACGCCACTGGCGAGGCCTAAAGCATTTGCCCAAAAGATATTTTTCACTAACGACTTCGCCGACAAAAGCGATTGGGCGAAAGACGTCAGAAACGTAAAATACGAACTTAAACCGAGGAGCAAAACAAACCAGCCGTAGTCGGCACTATCGAAAGCCCAGCTGGAAATTTGAGTGGAAAATAAAATGGTGATCGCAAAGAATAAAGTCGAGAATATGAGACCGTAGCTAAAGCTGGCGGCGATAAAATTTTCGCCCGTTTCGGGTTCGGAAGAATCAATGGCGAAGCGCCGAATGATACCATTGGCGATGCCGCCGCCGGCTAGGGCCTGGAGTATCGCAATTAAACTCATGGCCTGGCCGGTTACGCCCAGCGTGGCCGGCCCAAAATTGAGGGCGATCCACTTCACCACGATGAGCTGACTCGCCGCTTTCGAGAGCGTCGTCAAACCGGCCCATGCGCCCGACTCGAGCAGGGGACGCGCGCGCGTGAGAATGGAGTTCAATTGAGGCATGCGGGATTCAATCAATTCTGAGCAGAGGCGTCAAGACGACCTTGACTAGATAGACGCTTTTCACGGAAGAATTGTTTTTAGGTGGTTAAAGATGTCTAAGGCGTTCGCAATTTACCTGCCGGCTTACAACGCGGCATTAACCCTCCCGTCGGTTCTCGACCGAATCTCTGCCGAGTTAAAACGTGATGCAGCGAAAATCTTGGTAATAGACAACTGCAGCAAAGACGACACCCAGGCGGTGGCGCAGCGCTATAAGGCTGAAAACGGATTAAGTAATTTGGAAGTCATACGGAACTCCGAAAATCTGGGATACGGGGGAAGCCAGAAACTGGCCTATCGATTCTGTATCGATCGAAAAATTGAGATTGTCGCAATGATGCATGCGGACGGGCAGTACGCCCCGGAAATCCTTAGTGAGATGATGGTACCGCTGCTGGAGGACAAAGCGGATATGGTGTTCGGTTCTCGAATTGCGGGGAATCCGCTAAAGGGCGGAATGCCCCTACATCGTTACTTAGGGAATCGAGTTTTGACTACAATTCAGAATCTGGTTCTTAATAGCCGTTTTACTGAATTTCATTCAGGATACAGATTGTTTTTAACGAAAAGCCTTGCAGGCTTAAACTTCGAAAAGCTTTCCGATGACTATCACTTTGATACCGAGATGATCATTTTGCACCTACGTGCTGGTCGTCGAATTGTCGAACGCCCGATTCCTACCCATTATGGAGATGAAAAAAATTACGTCAATATTTGGGCATATGCTGCCCATGTGCTGGTGACGACAATAACTTACTTTCTACATTGTAAAGGCATTCGCCATTCAAAGAATTGGCATCGCATTCTTGAGGCCTAAATCAATCAGTCCTACTGACCGGTAAGCAAATAGAGGTCGAAGGATTCATCAGTCACGGATCGGCGGGTGCTTGAGAAGATTTTTTTAGCGGGGCCACATTCCTTGGGGAACTGCGAATCTTTCGTAGAGCCAAAATACAAATTTTTTCCGGCATGTTTCTTTTTAAAATCCGCGAGACGCAAATCACACCAAGAAGGCGCATCGGCAAATTTATATTCTATCGTTTTAAAATGGGGATACCGGGCCAGCTCATCTCGTCGCATATTAAAAAACGTCGATTTGGTTTCCGCCATCCAAGAAAAGAAATAGACATCGTTCTCAACAAGCAGAACTCCTTCGCTAACCAAGTTTTGTGTCTTCTCGATCAGCTCGCGTGTGGCGGAAAAGTCAAAATTGGGCCGATCCTTATAGGGGCCCCAACTCAACCACCAATAGAGCGTAGAAACCAAGGCAACCGCCGGGAAGACGGTCAACGGATCCCGCCAGCGATAATCAGCTGAGGGGCGCGCAAATATAAGATGGCAGGCGACGAATCCGAAGAAGGTGACGCCTAGGTATCGGGTGCTTCCCGCGTAGGTCGACGCGATCAGCACGACGGGTGGCAAGCAAACCCATAAAAAGCGTGAGAGATTGAGCCTGCTTCGAATAATCATCAGCGCCGGAATCAGTAGCACAACTGTGATATCCGTTGCGAGCGGCTGGGTATTCCATTGGTACTCTGACCAGACCTTCTCCAGGCCCCACAAAGATTGAGTAAGGATTTTAAACGCACCAAAGATCGATTTATGGTCTAGACGCGGGCTGCTCGTAAATAAACTGTCCGCCGGTGGGATCTGTAGAGCCGCGGCGCCGAGTAAGATTAATCCGCTGAGATAAAAATTCACATCACGGAACCGCCGCCGATCGCCAAGCGCAAGCAGTACAAAGATAGCGCCGCAAACCCAACTAAAAAGAAGGTGGGTAAGTGAGCCCAATGCCAGCGCTGCGTACGAGAAAGAGTAGCGTTTGCGTTGGGCAAGAGCGGTGGCGGCCAATAGGAAAAACAATCCAAGTGCGTAGCACCTTGAGATCAATGAAAATTCTCTGAAGAAGTACGGACCAAAGATTAGCAAAAAGCTTTGGATCGGCGTTAATCCAACTGCGAAGATAAGAATGATTGCTGCGCCAACGGAGAACGGCACCGTTATGGCCTCAATCGCGATTTTTGGTGACCACTCTAACGATGACGGAACGAACCGAGCCATACCTCGCTGGAGCAAATAGTGCAGAGGTGGATGACGCTCGTAGCGGATACCGTCGAAGAACGAAGTTAAATCCGGCGTCCTGGTGGACACTAGCCAAGACTGATATTCATCACGCCATGGCGTATGCGCTTTCAAAGATATGAAGAGCACAGTTAGCCAGAGGATGAGGATGCCTAATTTTTGGTATTTCAGCGCCAACGGCCAAGGCCCCATTTTTCTTGGGACACATCGGAGGCAACGGTCCGTAAAATCTCCAGCATGCGCTTATCATTTTTAAGATAAGCCTTCAGGATCGATTTTCTCAGTCGTAGTAATTCAAAAAACTTTGTGAACGGCCCGGCGTACCCGTTTCGTTTTTTAAAAAGGTAGGCATTACGCCGACAGTAATATTCCGCGACCGTATTGAATGTTCCGGATTCGCGGTGGTGATGAACGCGTGACCGGTAAGCGACATAATTTTTAAAGCCTTTTCGCCGGGCGCTGAGTCCCCAATCGCTGTCTTCGAAATATAAGAAATATTCTTCAGGAATAAGACCGACCTCGTTGATAACGGCACGTGAAGTGAATACGCACGCTCCGTTTACGTAGTCAGTTTCGCCGTACTCGTCGGATAGTTCGGGAATTTCAGATATTTTACGACCTTTCACACCGTGACGGATTCGTCCGTTAAAATCCACGGTGGCTTTGTGAAAATATATATTGTCGGTCGCGTTCAGGTCGGTCAACGAACCTAAGAAGGCGGGTTGATCTAACTTTGGCCATAATGCGTGCAGCTGCTCGAGGCAATCAGGTTCGACCGTTAGATCTTTGGTTAGAAGCCAAAGGTATTCCGCGCCGTTTGCTAAAGCGAAGCGTATTCCGGCGTTTAAACCTCCCGCGTAGCCGAGGTTCTCGGGCACAACGATCGTATTTCGAATACCTATTTCGGCTTGAATGCGTGCGACAACTTCCGAACCACTGCCGTTGTCGACTATATACACATCTTTATCGCGCCATCGGCAGCGTTCGATGTTTTTGTAGAGGCGGAGCACCTCGGTGGGATCGCGGTAATTGATCAATACGCAAGCCGTTCGATTCATTTCTACTCCGCTCCTAAAACGGCGATTTAAAATCTTTGAGTTTTGGAAAAGTCTCATCACGGTTGGACAGGATCGGATTCATCACGCCCCAGTCGTAAGGTATCGAGTTCCATAAAATACCTTGGTCTGCACTTGGCTCATAGCTTGTGCTCACCGAATAATGGATCGTGGTATTGTCTGCGAGAGCATGAAAGCCATGCGCTATTCCCTTAGGAATATAGATAGAGCGACCATCGTGAGCTTCGATTTTCACGTCGGTACATTGACCGTAAGTCGACGATTGCGGGCGGAGATCTAAAAGCACATCGACGGCTCGCCCTGCACTGCAATGGATAAGTTTAACGTGATCGTAAGGTGGTTTTTGAAAGTGCAAACCGCGAATCACATCTTTTTTCGAAACCGAATAAAATTGTTCGGCGAAGGACCAGCAAAGTCCATGCTGTTCAAAGAATGGTGCATAGACGGTCTTGTGAAAGTCGCCTCGGTCATCGCGCAAAACTCTGCTCGTTAAGACAAATGCGCCTGAAATGGGCAAAGATTGAAGTTCAAACATTTGTTTTTAACATAGCGGCCCCGTGTCTATTCGGCAAAGCTGATGACTCGGTGAGTTGGCTATGTGAATACATGGGGCACCTGTGGTTATATCCTCGGCCATGAGAGACAATGTAATAGAGGCAAGTAGGAATTATTTCCGCTCCTTGCCCCCGCGCCAAATCCGCCCCGGCCAAGATTACATTCCCGTATCGGGAAAAGTTTTGGACGAAAATGACTTAGTAAACCTCGTCGAATCCTCTTTGGATATGTGGCTGACCGCCGGTCGCTTCGGTGATGAGTTCGAGAAGAAATTCGCCGAATTCATGGACCGCAAGTATTGCCTGTTGGTCAACTCCGGCTCGAGCGCGAATTTGGTGGCGTTCAGCGCGCTAACTTCGCCCTTACTCGGGGCCAAGCGTGTGCAACCAGGTGACGAAGTCATCACGGTGGCCGCGGGCTTCCCAACGACCGTCAACCCCATCATTCAAAACGGCTGCGTGCCGGTTTTTATTGATGTTGAAATGGGAACCTACCAGGTCGACATCTCGCGGTTGGAAGAAGCGCTTTCCCCAAAGACCAAAGCGGTGATGATCGCCCACACATTGGGTAATGTGTTTCAGGTGCGCGAGATTAAGGACTTCTGCAAAAAGCATAATCTTTGGCTAGTTGAGGACTGCTGCGATGCTTTGGGCGCTTCGTACGAAGGACAAAAAGTCGGAACCTATGCCGATCTGGCGACGGTGAGTTTTTATCCCGCACATCACATCACTATGGGTGAAGGTGGCGCGGTGGTTACCTCAAGCCCGGTGCTCAAACGTGCGGCGGAAAGTATGCGCGATTGGGGCCGCGACTGCTGGTGTCCGCCCGGCAAAGACAACACTTGTCAAAAACGCTACAACTGGTCGTTGGGCACTTTGCCAAAAGGCTACGATCATAAGTACACGTACTCGCATGTCGGCTACAACTTGAAGGTGACCGATATGCAGGCCGCGATCGGCGTTTCGCAATTGGCTAAAGTCGACCAGTTTATCGAAAAGCGCCGTAAGAATTTTGATTACCTCTACGAAAAGCTTGCTCCGTTGGAGAAAGAATTGATTCTTCCCCGCGCGACCGCCGGCTGTGAACCTTCTTGGTTCGGTTTTCCGATCACAGTTAAGAGCGATTCCAAGGTCACTCGCAACGAATTGGTCAAGCATCTTGAAGCGAAGAAGATCGGTACGCGTTTGTTGTTCGCCGGAAATTTAATCAAGCAACCGGCATACGCCAACGTGAATTACCGCGTTGTCGGTGGTCTTGAAAATACCGACACGATTATGAACGACACCTTCTGGGTCGGTGTTTGGCCCGGTCTCGGTGAAGAGCAATTAGATTACGTTGTTCAGCATATCACCGAAGCGGTGAAAAATGGCATACCGGTCACAGGGGGAGCAAAGTGAAAGTAGCCATTCTTGCCGGGGGACACGGCACTCGGTTGTCTGAAGAAACGGAAATGAAACCAAAGCCCATGGTCGAAATCGGCGGCAAACCGATTTTATGGCACATCATGCAGCACTATTACAAAGCGGGCTTCGATGATTTCGTCATCTTAGGTGGCTACAAGTGCTTCATGATCAAAGAATTTTTCGTCAACTATCCGCTGCACAATAGTGACGTGGTCGTTAACGCTTCAAAGAATGAGCTTACTTTCTCGAATAACCAATCCGAAAAGTGGCGCGTGACCGTACTCGATACCGGATTGAACACGATGACCGGCGGACGTATTAAGCGCGCCCAAAAGCAATTGGGCGACGCCCCATTTATGGTGACCTACGGCGACGGTGTTTGCGACGTCGATTTGAAATCACTCATCAAGTTTCATCAGGATAAAAAAGCAATCGCCACCTTAACCGCGATTCAGCCCGAAGCGCGCTTCGGCGTAATTCAGTTTTCGGAGACCGATCAAGTCGTACAGTTTGCCGAAAAACCTAAGGGTGAAGGCTCGTGGATCAACGGCGGCTTCTTCGTTTGCGAACCTGAGATTTTCAAATACCTAGACAACGACGAAACGATTTTCGAGCGGGCGCCGCTTGAGCGCTTGGCCGAAAAAGGCAAGCTCTTCGCTTACCGTCACGACGGCTTCTGGAAATGCATGGACACTCTGCGTGACAAGCAACAGCTGCAAGCGCTTTGGGATCAAGGTGAAGCTCCTTGGCTGGCCTAGATCCTAAAATCTGGCAGGGCAAAAACGTTTTCCTGACCGGCCACACCGGTTTCAAAGGCACGTGGCTCGCGCAAGTGCTTCAGGGCTTCGAAGCGAAAACGCATGGCTACGCCCTCGCGCCCGACACTAAACCGAGCCACTTCGAAGTTTTGAAGTGGGGCGGCATGACCAGCGAGTTTGCCGACATCCGCGAGCACAAAGCGTTAACGGCCTCGATGCAAAAAGCCGCTCCCGAAGTGGTTTTCCACCTCGCTGCGCAACCGCTCGTTTTGAAATCATACGAAGATCCACGCGACACTTACGAAACCAACGTGATGGGTACGTTAAATCTGCTCGAAGCGGTGAGGGCAACGCCTTCCGTTCGTGCGGTCATCATCGTCACTTCCGATAAGTGCTACGAAAACAAAGAAACGACCCGGCCCTACAAAGAAGACGACTCGATGGGTGGCTACGACCCTTATTCCTCTTCTAAAGGTTGCGCCGAGATTTTGACCGCGAGCTACCGCCGCAGCTACTTTTCCGAAACAGATTACGGCAAAAAGCATAATGTTTTGGTGGCGTCGGTGCGTGCCGGCAACGTGATCGGTGGCGGGGATTGGTCCGAAAACCGTTTGATCCCCGATTTCGCGCGCGCGTTTCGTGGCGGTAAGAAGGTCACGATCCGCAGTCCCGAAGCCGTTCGTCCCTGGCAGCATGTCTTAGACCCGATCGCCGGTTATCTTCTGCTGGCCGAAAAATTATTGGCCGGCAAAAAAGAATTCGCCCGCGCCTTTAACTTCGGACCTTCGCCCGACGGGTGCTGGACCGTTCGCCAGATTTTAGAGCAAGCCAAAAAAATCTGGCCCGAATTCGATTACGTGATCGAGGACGCCGGCCGGCACGAAGCCAAGCTCTTGATGCTCGATTCCTCGCTCGCGCACAATGAACTCGATTGGCGCCCTCGCATGAACGTTGAGCAGGCTTTAAAGTGGACCATGGAGTGGTACAAAGACTACATCCGTGAAGGCAAAGTCGATACCTCGGCGCAGATTGCGCAATATCTAAAACTCTAAAAATTAAGCCGCTCGGCCTCGACGACAAGAGGCCGGTCCTTAACTTGCGTGAAGATGGCGCCGACGTATTCGCCGACCATGCCTAAGAAAAACAATTGGATCGCGCCGAGGAAGAAAATCCCTAGCACGATGGGGGCTTGGCCTAAGTCGAAGCGATCCCAAAACATCAGTTTGTAAATCAGGTAGATGAAGCCGGTGATGAAGCTTAATACGCCCACGATAAAACCAAAAAAGGTGGCCATGCGCAGAGGTAGTTTTGAGTAGCTCGTCATGCCCAGCATGCCGATGTCCCATAACGTCAGAAAATTATTGCTGGTGATGCCGCGTTTGCGCATCGGTTGTTTGAATTGGAACTCGCGGCGTTTGAAACCGATCTCGGCGATCATGCCGCGGAAGAACGGGTAGGGTTCGTTGAACTGTTTTAAGATTTCGATGATCTTGCGGTCGTAAAGGCCGAAACCGGTGAAGTTTTGAATCTGCGGGCTGTCGGAGATTTTTGCTAGAATCCAGTAATAGAGTTTTCGGACGTAAAAGAACAAACCTTCATCGCTCGTGCTTTTTACGCCGATGCAGATGGGGGTTTTGTTGCCCTGCCACTCGCGGATAAATTCGGCGACGAGCGAGGGCGGATCTTGTAAGTCCGAAGCCATGATGACGACCGCGTCGCCCGTGGCCTGCAGTAAGCCGTGAAAGGGCGAGCGGATGTGGCCGAAATTTCTAGCGTTCAGTATGACTTTGAAGTTCGGATCGCGCGCGGCGATCCGGCGGAGAACTTCCGCCGAGCCGTCCGTCGAGGCATTATCGATGTAGACGTGCTCGAATTCGAGATGCGGGAATTCCTTCATCATCGTGAGCAAGGCTTCGCGCAAATCTTCGATGTTGTCTTCTTCGTTGTAGCCCGGCGTGACGATCGAAAGCTTCAAGCGTTGGACTCCTCGTTGGCGTATTCGTGAATTCCGGTTTCTAAGGAAATCTCGGGTTTCCAGCCGGGCAAAACTTCGCCTTCTTGCCAAGGCATCATCACTTCGCGCGGGCGGTATTGACGGTCGCCCCAACGCGCGTTGATCGTCTTGCCGGAGGCTTTGTTGAAGACCTCGACCAACTCTTTGATGTTGAGCGTGCGGTCGGAGCGTAAATAGAATTCTTCGACGCCGGCGACGTTCTTAGCGACGCGCGCGCCGGCCACTTTGAAGGCGTTGATGACGTCGTTCACGTGGAGTAAATCTATTTTCTGTTCACCCGGGGAAAGGCCCAGCGATTCTTTTTTCAATGCGGCTTCCCGCAAAATTGCCAAGAGTTTGCGGCGCGGATCGGCCGGGCCGTACGTGTCGTTCAATTTCAAAACGACCGCTTTCAATCCATGCGCATCGGCGTAGTAGCGCAAGATCACTTCGAACGCTTCTTTAGTTGCGGCGTAGAGATTCGCGGCGGTGCCCTTTTTACCGTTGAAGTTCTGCCAAGCGGTGCCGGCGGTGACCAGATTCAAGCATTTGTTTTCGACCATGGCTTCGACGAGTTGGGTTGAGAAGCTCAAGTTGCTTTCGATCAGATTAGAAATCTGTTCGAACTTGTGTTCGGCCAAAAATAACGAAGCGAGATGGTAAACGACTTCGGGCCGCGCCTTTTCGACGGCGTTGAGAATTTCTTGCCCGTGGCCGCGGTAGTTGTGAACTTTGGCGCCTTCGAGGCCCGGCGGCATACGGTCGCGGGGACGCACGAGAACGTGGACCTCATGACCGTCTTTCACGAGTTGACGGACAAAGTTTCTGCCGATGAATCCGGTTGCGCCGGTAACGAGTGCCCGAATAAATACCTCCGAAATTTAATGGTAAACCTAAGATCAAAGATTTCAACAATGCGGTGCTTCTGCGAAGGGGGCAAGCCCGTAAAGCGGTTATTTATGACTTTCGTTCACCAGGTGAGAGGCGAAGGCGAAAGAACTGGTAAAGGCCGGGCTGATGGCATTGAGCACGTGCAAGGATCGGGGTCCCTTCTCGACGACGAAGTCCATCTCGAGCCGGCCTTTTGCGGTATCCATCAGTTGCGCACGGATCCCGACTTTGTAGAAGGAGTCTATGTCTTGCGGGCGCAGGCTCTGCGCCATGGTGGACGCCTCTTTAAAAAAGTTTCGTGCGCGATAGCGGCCCATCTCTTGGAAGGCGTAGTCACGAAAACCGCCCGGGTTACGCAACAACATCTTCGAGAGGTTCCACGAAATGCTGCCGAAATCTTTAAAGCTAATGTTTTCGAAGGCGCCGTAGTTTTCGCGGCCGAAGGCGGGGATGGCGGTGGGGCCGAATAAGACTTTGCCGTCGATCGTCCGCGTGATGTGAACTCCTAAGAAAGGCATGTTCACGTCGGGCGCGGGGTAAATGAGGCGGGTGATTTTTTTGGCGTACGTTTCGGTCGCTTTCCAGTAAAGACCCTTAAAGGGTAGAATGCGATATTTCAAGCCGACGCCGAACGCGTGCGCGATTTTGTCGGCGTAAGTGCCCGCGGCATTAAACAGAAAACCGAATCTGTAAGCACCGCCGTTGGCCGTATGGATCGTTGTCTTAAGTTGATCGACCTTCAACACCTCTGCGCCGAACACGACCTCCGCGCCGCGGCGCCGAACATCTTCGAGCAGCTTTTGCATAACCGCTTTCGAATCGATCACGGCGGTGTCGGGCGACCAAATGGCGTAACCATGAGACTTGGCTTCGGGCTCTAGCTCCTTCAGCTCATTGAGGTCTACTTTTCGCGCGACGACGCCGTTCTCGGTCGCGCGTTTGAGTAAAGTCTCGAGCGTACCGACCGTGTCGGGCCTAGTCGCGACGATGACCTTGCCGCATTTTAGAACGGGAAGGTCGTTTTCCTCGCAGTATTTAAGCATGCGCCGGGCGCCTTCAACGCAAAACCGCGCCTTAAGTGAATCGCTGGAGTAATAAATCCCGGCGTGCACGACGCCCGAGTTGCGGCCGCTGGCGTGTTGACCTACGTGCGGTTCCTTTTCAAGAACGAGAATTCTACCGGCCTTCGATTCCGAAAGCTCGCGCGCTAACGTCAGCCCCACGACGCCGGCGCCGACGATGATGTAATCGTAAGATTGCGACATGCGGCGATTATGAAGTTTTAGATCCGAAATTCCAAGTGTAATTGCCGGAGAAGCTGTTAGCGTTAAAGAATGAGAAATTTTATTCTGTTGCGCAGAATCGTCCTCGTTGGATTTCTGGTCAACGTCGCGCTTAGCCTTTTCTATTCACTGGTTTTAGACAAAGTGTATCCGTTCGACACCTTTTTGTTCCGGCCGCTGGACCGGTTTCAAGATTTCTATACCGCTTTACGTTCAACCATTGAATTAGATCCCTACCGGGTACGCGAAGTGGTCGATGTACCGGGGCACGCGGGCATTGAAGTGAGCAATTACTTCCCGTTGACGCACGTTTTACTTTACCCTTTCACGCAGCTTGATTCCGCCGTGGCGCTCGGAATTTTTCTATTCTCATTCGCCGCAAGCATGGGATTTGCCGTCTGGAAGATCTGTTCCAAGCTTGGCTTGGATACCTACGCCCAGCTCGGCTTTTCGATGTTGGTGCTGATCTTCTTTAATTACCCCGTTTTGTTCGCCGGTGACCGCGGCAATCTAGAGTGCTGGGTGTTTCCGCTTTGCGCAGGGGGCATCTACGCTTTCTCAAACGAAAAATGGAAACGGGGCGCGTTTTTGATCGGCGTCGCCGCGGCGATTAAAGCTTTCCCGTTGTTGTTCTTGTTTCCCGTGTTCCGGCAGCGGCGTTACCGAACCGTTGTGTTTTCGGTCGCGACGTTCATTGTTCTCACTTTGGTGAGTTTAACTTTCTTCAAGGGCACGATTTCGTCAAACCTAGAGTCCATGCGAGTGGCGTTCACCTCGTTCAACGAGTTCTTACTCGCGGGCGGAAACGGGATCACTCATAGCATAAACTTGTTCAGCATGGCCTACACTTCGGTTATTTTTTGGGAGCAAGATCTTACGCCCGTCTCGGTTCTTCAACCCTGGCGGGACGCGTACCAAATCTTTGTCTTGATCACCTTAGCGTCGTTGCTCGTCTACATCTGGCGCGCGCGACTCGAAGCTTGGAAGCAGTGGGCGCTGCTCATCGCGGCGGCGCAAATTTTGCCGTTTCCGTCGTTCGATTACCGCTTGATCTATACGCTCATCCCGCTGACGTTTCTCGTGCTGGATCAAAGCGGGGACCGGCGTCTGCGCAAATACATCTGGATCATGGGGCTGACGATCGTGCCGAAGGTCGTGCCGTTGTTCGGCGACGTGCGCACGGGCGTGATCTTAAATCCGCTATTGATTCTAGCCGGCGTGGTGATGATCATTCTTGATCCACCGGCTCCGCCCGTAGAAGTCGCGCGCTCCGTGCACCGGCAGAAAAGCAGGGGCAGAGGCACAGGCAAAGCAAAGCTTAGCTAGCACGATTCTTGATAGTTGGGAGGTATGCTCCTCGCGATCTCGTTTGTACTCATGACTCAGCTGAGTTTTGCTCAGCCCATCGTTACCAATATGCAGGGTTCGTCACCAAATGACCCGGCTTGTGCTTCGTATTTAGTCCGGGCACACGCGCTTTTGGCGTCGCCGTCTTCACCCGCGGTCGTGAGTGCGTATCTAAAGGAATCACGGGAACATCTGCTTCGTGGAGGACCGGAATTTGCGGAACATACTCGCCGTTTCAAAACAATTCTGTCTCTGCAATCGATTTGGGAAAAAAGAATCTCCGCTGAGTTAGTGAGGAGCGGTTTAGTCCCGCATCCGATCTCCGCTCCCTGGTACCTCGAGCGGCAGCGTGCTTTGAAGCACCTTCCGCATCTCGCGCGGTTCTTCCCCTACGGTTACCAGTTGATCTTTGATCCTTTCGACCTGCTCGAGGATGGTGCCGGCGCGATCGTGAGCAACGACCGAGCTCGTTTGCATTTACCACTGGAAATTCTAGACGAAACTAAGCCGCTCATCGCGGAATTTTATTTAGCGCACGAACTCGTGCACGTTCGTTTGAAAAACCATATTTTAAGCCGCTTTTTTATCATCGACCCGAACATTGCGGAGTCGGAGAACGTTTCTCACGTCTACCAACTGCAGTTGTCCACCGAAGAGATTTTTGCGTTCACCGTAGATCTCATTAGCTTGCTTGAGTACGAAAAAAGCGGAGGGCCCATCTTGATCCGGTCCGGCCATCGCGAACAAGATTTAAGGCAGCTCTTAGAATTTTATTTGAGCACGTTACGGCCCATCGTCATGAAGGAAGCAGGAGCCGGTGTGATTAACGCTGACGGGACGTACCGTTTAGCCGACGCACCATTGATGGTCGTCATCAAGAATGGGGACGCCGCCGAAACTTTACCGCGTCATTTACGAAGCGAGTCGGATGCGATGGCCGAGGCTTGCCGCGCGCTGCTCGCGATTCTCGATGCGAGCGGCGACCGGGTCCCGCGCCTGCAGCAATTTCTGCGGGCGCATGGGCTCGATCCGGATGAATTCAAAATTATATTCTAACGACTAGGCCAATTCCATCTTGGCGATGGTTTGTAACTGCATGTTGCTCGTGCCTTCGTAGATCTGGCCGATCTTGCAATCGCGGAAGAATTTTTCGACCGGGTATTCCCGTGTGAAGCCGTTGCCGCCGAACAAGTCGACCGCGAGCGAACAAACTTTTTCGGCGTTGCGCGAAGCGATTAATTTGGCCATGGCCGCGTCTTTCACGAAGTCTTTGCCCATGTCTTTCAAGCGGGCGGCGTTGTAAACGTGCAAGCGGGTGGTCTCGAGCATGCAACGCATTTCGGAGAGCTGGAACTGCACCGCTTGGAAGGCCGAAATCGATTTACCGAATTGTTCGCGGCCCTTGATGTAATTGACCGTCGCTTCGTAAGCACCTTGCTGGATGCCGAGCATTTGCGCGGCGATCCCGATGCGGCCTTCATTCAAAGTTTCGATCGCGATCTTGTAGCCTTTGCCGACTTCGCCCATGACATTTTCTTTGGGCACTTCGCAATTTTCGAACAGCAATTCGCAAGTTGAGGAGGCACGGATGCCGAGCTTGTCTTCCTTCTTTCCGACTTTAAAGCCCGGCATCGAACGCTCAACCAAAAAGGCCGTGATGCCTTTATAGCCTTTAGTGAAATCGGTGTTCGCGAAGACCAGGAAAAAGCCGGCTTCGAACGCGCTGGTGATCCAAAGTTTGTGACCGTTCAAAACCCAGTGCGTGCCTTTGTCTTCGGCCTTAAGGCGCAAAGCAAATGCGTCGGAGCCGCTGCCGCTTTCGCTCAACGCGTAGGCGCCGACCGTATTGGAAGCTAGCATCGGCAAATACTTCGTCTTCTGCGCGTCGTTTGCATTTTTCAATAACGCGTTAGTAACCAAAGTGTTTTGCACGTCGACCAAAACGCTGCACGATCCGTCAATGCGACCGAGCTCTTCCACCGCCAAACAGGCCTGGAAGAACGAGCCACCGGCGCCGCCGTATTGCTCGGGCGTTTCGATGCCCATCAGGCCCATCTCGAAAAACTTCTTTATGAGATCCGGGTTGATCTGCGCCTTTTGATCCATGTCGTTCACTAAAGGTTTAACTTCCCCTTCGGCAAACTCGCGGATCGCACTTCTGAAGGCGGTTTCGTCTTCGCTGGTTAAGGTTAAGGCGGGGCGGGCGTCAATGGAGTGGTCGGTGCCGGTCATGCTAAATACCTCAAGGTGTTGACTGATTTCGTGATTAGGTTAAATTCTTCTGAATGCAAAGTCCATATAGAGTTCTTATTGCTAAGCCGGGTCTCGACGGTCACGATCGCGGGGCTAAAGTCGTTGCGCGTGCCCTTCGCGACGCAGGTTTTGAAGTCATCTACACCGGCCTCCACCAGACCCCGCAGATGGTGGTCGAGGCGGCCGTGCAAGAAGACGTCGACATCGTTGGCTTGTCGATACTTTCGGGGGCCCACGTGCCGCTCGTCTCCGCGGTTCAAGAGATCTTTAAGACGCGCAAGATCGATAAACCAATTTTCGTTGGCGGCATCATTCCACCGGATGATGCGAAGCTTTTGCGCACGCAAGGCGTCGCCGCGGTCTTTGGGCCTGGAGCTTCGACTCAAGAAATCGTCAGCGAAATTCATAGGGTCATCGAAAAGTCGGCAAGCCACCAAGCTTAAAAAGCCTTGCGTCGGTGACGGGGCGGGCTTAAAACTTTCGATACAAATATGAAAGTTATAGAGCATATCGAAAGTGCCCGCGGGCCATCATTCTCATTCGAAATTATTCCTCCATCACGCGGTCGTACCGTTCGTGATCTGATCGAAGTGGTCGAGACGCTCGAGCCGTTCCAGCCCAAGTGGATCGACGTGACCTCGCATTCGGCTTCGGCTTACTTCCAAGAAGACCGCAAGGGCGTAATCCGCCGCCGGACCTACAAAAAACGGCCGGGCACCTTGGGTATTTGCGGGATCATCCAAAACCGCTTCCGCATCGACACCGTCGCGCACGTCTTGTGTTTAGGCTTTTCACGGGAAGAGACCGAAGACGCGTTGATCGAACTTAATTACCTCGGCGTCGAGAACATCCTCGCGATCCGCGGCGACGGTTTGAACTACGAGAAGAAATACTCGAAGGAAAAATCGGTCAACGAATACGCGGTCGATCTCGTGAACCAATGTTCGGATCTACGCGAAGGTAAATACTTAGACGAGATCACCAACAGCGAGCCGATGGATTTTTGCGTGGGCGTTTCGGGCTATCCCGAAAAACATTTCGAAGCCGCCAACATGAAGACCGACATTGCTTACCTAAAGGCCAAGGTCGATGCGGGCGCGCACTACATCATGACGCAAATGTTTTACGACAACGCACGCTTTTACCAATTCGTAAAAGACTGCCGCGAGGCGGGCATCAAGGTGCCGATCCTGCCGGGGCTCAAAATTTTGCGCTCTTTGAATCAATTGAAGTCGATCCCGAAGACCTTCCACGTCGATTTACCGAACGAGTTGGTCGACGAAGTCATGGCTTCGCCCGAACACTGCGCCGAGATCGGGCAGCGCTGGGCGATCAAGCAAACCCACGACTTGATCAACAATGGCCATACCAATTTGCATTTCTACGTCATGCAAGACGCTCACTTGGTGACGAAAATTATCGAAACCGTTCGTTAAAGCTGAGCGTGACGGTTCTGAAAGTGACAGTACAATGATCCTTAAGAAATCCGCGGCGCTGCTGAAAATAGAGAAACGTTTAAAGGAAGAAATCCTGATCCTGGACGGGGCCATGGGCACTTTGCTCCAGCGGCTCAAGTTTACCGAGGATCAGTTTCGCGGCGATCGTTTCAAAGATTTCGACCGGGATCTTAAAGGTAATTTCGATCTTCTCTGCCTGACCCAGCCCGAAGCGGTTTACGACGCCCATTTGGCTTATTTCAAAGCCGGCGCCGACATCGTCGAGACGAACACCTTCAATGCCAACTCTATCTCACAAGGTGAGTTTGGGCTCGGTGAATACGCTGCGGAAATGAATCGCGCCGCCGCCCAGATCGCGCGCCGCGCGGCCACGGACTGGGAAAAAGCATCGGGTAAAAAACTGTACGTCGCGGGCTCGATCGGCCCGACCAATCGCACGGCCTCGCTTTCGCCCGACATTTCGAAGCCTGCTTACCGCAACACCGATTTCGAAGGTTTGCGCCAAGCTTACTTCGAGCAAGCCGAAGCTTTGATCGCGGGCGGGGCCGACATGCTCTTGCCAGAAACGACTTTCGACACCTTAAATTTGAAAGCCTGCTTGTTCGCGATTCGCGAACTTGAGATGAAACTGGGTCACAAGTTGCCCGTAATCTTGAGCTTAACCGTTTCGGATAAAAGCGGGCGCATTCTCTCCGGTCAAACGCTCGAGGCCGCGTACTATTCGATCCGGCATTTCGATCCGATGGCCGTCGGCATGAATTGCGCGTTAGGCGGCGAAGAAATGGCGCCGCTCATGGCCGAGATGTCGCGCTATTCGGAATGTATGATCAGCTGCTACCCCAACGCGGGCCTGCCGAATCCGCTGGCCGAGACGGGTTACGACGAAACGCCCGAAAGTTTTTCGTCCACGATGCTCGGTATGGCGAAGAGCGGTGTCTTGAATATCGCCGGCGGCTGTTGCGGCACCACGCCCGAACACATCCGCGCGGTAGCCGAAAAGCTGCGCGGGCTCAAGCCCCGCACGGTGCCCGAGATGCCGAAGACCATGCGTTTGTCGGGGCTCGAACCTTTGAAACTGAACGAAGAAGGTTTACCGCAAGCCTTTTACCTCGTCGGTGAACGTACGAACGTCACCGGTTCGCCGCGCTTTTCTAAAGAAGTGAAAGCGGGCAACTGGGATGGCGCGATCGACATCGCCCGCCAGCAGGTCGCGAACGGCGCCAATATCGTCGACGTGAACTTCGACGAAGGTTTGCTCGACGGCGTCGAAGCTATGCGGCATTTCTTGCGCCTGATGGCTTCGGAGCCCGACGTCGCGCGCGTGCCCGTCATGATCGATAGTTCGCGTTGGGAAATTCTCGAAGAGGGTTTGCGCAACGTCCAAGGCAAAGCGGTCGTGAATTCGATTTCGCTCAAAGACGGTGAGGAAAAGTTTTTGCGGCAGGCCGAGTTGATCCGCATGTACGGAGCCGCCGTCGTGGTCATGGCGTTCGATGAGAACGGCCAGGCCGCGACCGTCGACGAAAAAGTTCGCATCTGTTCGCGCGCCTACAAGCTGCTGACCGAAAAGGCGGGGTTTCCGCCCGAAGATATTATCTTTGATCCCAACGTGCTCGCCATCGCCACGGGGATGAGCGAACACAACGAGTACGGCCGCAATTTCATCGACGCTTTGAAAGCGATCCGCGAGCGTTGCCCCGGGGTACGTTTCTCAGGGGGCATTTCAAACTTGTCCTTTAGCTTCCGTGGGCAAAACGAAATTCGCGAAGCGATGCACACCGTGTTTTTGTACCACGCGATTCGCGCAGGTCTCGACATGGCGATCGTTAACGCGGGCATGATTCTGGTTTACGAAAATTTAAAACCCGAATTGCGCGAACTTTGCGAACGCGTAATCTGGAATAAAGACGCCGAAGCCACCGAAGAATTGATTACCTACGGCCAAAACTTGGGCCGGCAAAAAAGCGGCGGCGCGAAACGTTCGGGTGATGACCTCGAATGGCGCAAGCAGCCCGTTCAGGCCCGGCTGACCCACGCTCTCGTGCACGGCATCGATAAGTTCGTCGAGGAAGACACGCTCGAGGTTTATAAAGAGATGGGCTCGCCGCTTCTGGTGATCGAAGGCCCGCTCATGGACGGCATGAAAGTCGTCGGCGATCTGTTCGGCGACGGAAAAATGTTTTTGCCTCAGGTCGTAAAGAGTGCGCGCGTCATGAAAAAGGCCGTCGCGATCATCGAGCCGTTCATGGAAGCGAAGAGTGAAAAACGCGCGGCGCAGTCGACCTTCGTGCTCGCGACCGTGAAGGGTGACGTTCACGACATCGGTAAGAACATCGTGTCGGTCGTCCTCACTTGCAACGGTTACCGCGTGGTTGATCTCGGCGTGATGGTCACGGCCGATAAAATCATCGACGCCGCCATCCGGGAAAAAGCGGATTTCGTGGGGCTTAGCGGTCTGATCACGCCCTCGCTCGACGAAATGTCGTTCGTCGCTTCGCAAATGGAAGCCCGTGGTTTGAAAGTGCCGCTGCTCATCGGCGGCGCCACGACTTCGCAATTGCATACGGCCATCAAGATCGCGCCCAACTATTCGGCACCGGTCAACCACATCAAGGATGCTTCGCTCGTTACGCAAGCCTGCTCGGAGCTGAGCGGTGAGAAACGCGGCGAGTTCGGCGTGGCGCTCAAAAATTTGCAGAAGGAAATGCGCGAGAGCTACGCCAAACGCTCGCAGGCCCGTAAAGTTTTGTCTTTAGGTCAGGCACGCGCACGCGGTTTGAAGACCGATTGGGCAAAGAGTTTTCGTGCGAAGCCTACGCGCACCGGCGCCTTCGACCTTCCGGTCAGCCTTTCGGAGCTGGTGCCGTACATCGATTGGGGCCCGTTCTTCTGGACTTGGGATCTTAAAGGCAAATACCCCGGCATATTAGAACACCCGAAATACGGCGAGTCGGCCCGAAGCCTTTTCGCCGACGCTCAAGCCATGCTTAAAAAAATGGTCACGGAAAAATGGACCGAGCCGCGCGCACGTCTCGGCATCTTCAAAGCGCACAGCCAAAACGAAAGCGTCTTGCTCGAGACCGAGTCGATCCATTTCATGCGGCAACAGGCCGAGCCCGAGAAGGCCGAGGCTTTGCTCATGTGCCTAAGCGATTACGTCGCGCCGAAGGGTTTCGAAGATTACATCGGCACTTTTGCCGTGACCTCGGGCCGCGGTTTGAATGCACGCGCCGACGCTTTCGAGAAAGCCGGCGACGATTACAATTCTATCTTGGTAAAAGCCTTAGGCGATCGTTTGGCCGAAGCGCTGGCCGAATACGCGCACGTCAAATTTCGTGAAATTTGCGGCGTTAAAGAAGATCTTTCGATCGAACAGCTCATCAACGAAGACTATCAGGGCATCCGGCCCGCACCGGGCTACGCCGCGTGCCCCGATCACACTTTGAAAACTCAAATCTGGAATTTGCTCGGCGGCGAAAAAGCCACCGGCATCGCTTTGACCGAGTCGTTCGCGATGGACCCGGGCTCGAGCGTTTCGGGTTTCATGTTCCTGCATCCCGAAGCGCGCTACTTTTCGGTCGGCATGATCGCCGACGACCAGTGGGAAGCCTTAGCCAAACTCAAGAACACGACGCCCAAGCAGATCGAACGATGGGTCGCCTTCCAGCAAATCTAGCGGAAGCTCGGGGAATTGGCCGTACGTTCACGCTGTGTTTAGCCGGCGCCGCCGTCTTCGACGACGATCAAGGTGGTCTCGCGATTTCTTTTAATTAATTCGAAAAGCAATTCGGCCTCGTTAGGCTTTAGGCGCACGCAGCCGGCCGAGGCGCGGCGGCCGATCTTTTCTTGCGCAGCTTTAGATTTTGCGGCGTGAAAAGCGACGCCGTCCGCGGTGAAAAACACGGTGAACGGCATGTCTTCGTCCCAAATTTTTGACCGATACTTTGCGTGAAGACTCAGCGGCAGGAATCGGCCGACCGGAGTGTGCGCGAATCTTTTCTGGCCATATTTTAACGGCTTGTAATCTTCGAGGCCGGTGCTGACTGCCCAAGTGTCGATCAACTTGGTTCCGTCGTATATTTTGAGCGTTTGCCCGCTCGCCCCGCGGTCGACCACCAAAATGAGTTGCCAGCCTTCCGCGGCGTCTTTCTTTAATTGTTCCTCGGAATAAACGTAAGCCTTCTTCGTGCCGATCTCGTGAAATTTCAGGAAGTTTTCACGCTGCCGGATTTTTTCGGCCCGCGCGAGCTCGCGCCCCTCCCGCTCGATCTTTTCCTGCGGCGTCTCGCACCAGAACAGGCAGACGGCCGAAGCCTGTACGGAAAATACACAGGCGAGGTAAATAAGTGAGACGCGGGAAAGTCTAAGCCGGAATGGATTCATTTGAGCGATGGAATTGCAAAGCAAGGACCCATCTCTAGGACACTCAGCCTAATGTGCGGATATACCGGCACAATAAAATTACCGTGCGGATATATCCGCACGGAAGGCTGAGGGGGTTGGAAGAGTGGTGGGAAGCACGGCAAAACTGGGTGCTTCGTGGCAGCCGCCCCGCGCTCGGCGCCGGGCTTTGCGCCGGGACGACTAAAAATTCATTTGGCGCATTTTTTCGAGGATGCCCTTTTTTTCTAGAATTTCGTAAGTGGCCGGGGCGACGTAGATGCGGGGGATGAAGTTACGATATTGGCTCAAAATCTTCATCAGCGATTGCGACACGTCGACCAGCAACTTCAGCTCGCCGTGATTGTTCAGCACCTTGACGGAATCGCGCGAGGTCAGCGGGTTGCCCTTTGATTTTTTCAAGGCCTCCAAGTTTTTGGTGAACATCACGTCGCGCATGGGGATGTCGTCGATCATCCAAGCGTTGGGCGTGGCCGTTCGCATTTCCTCTTTGAGCCAATCGACGGCCTTGAGGCAGCGCGCGACCAGCTCCTTACGGTGCTCTTCGTTCTCTATGACCGTCGGTTTGACCGGCGAGATGCGAACCTGCGCGGGCGGGGCGCGGCGGGCCAGCATTTCACTCAGCTCGGCGATCATCGGGTGGCGAGCCCTTCCGGCCAGGTATTCATGAAGCTTGGCCATGAAGTACGAGTCGTTAAAGGTGAAATACTCGTAGGGGTTCATCGACGTTTTGTCCATGAGCGTATCGAACGAGTGGGTCAGCTTGTTCTCGAGAAAATATTCGCCGATTTTTGCGGCGAGCAAGTCGAACTTGTAGCCCGCACCCTCGTGGATGATTTGCGAATACCAGAAATAGCGCGCGACCAGAAACGAATCGACTACATTGATGCCGTCTTCGGAGATGCACATCATCTGCTGGCCTTTGTCGGTCGTGTGCAGGCGCATCGCGCGGATCAAGAAATCTAAGTCGAACAAACCGATCTTAACGCCGGTGTGATTCGCGTCGCGGATCAAATAATCCATGCGGTCGGCATCGACGTCGGCGTGCATGAGCTGGTTGGCGAGTAAGTTTTCGCTCTTACCCGCGATGATCTGCGAGAGTTCGACGGGATCAATGCCTTCTTCTTTCAAGATACGCGTGATACCGCCGTCAAAATCCGTATTTAAAATGATGTGGCTGCCGAGAACTTCGTGGTTGGCGACGTACTTCGGTTTGCCCTCTTGCGATTGGTTACGCCAGTGATTGATGTAAGCCAATTCCACCGAGTGCGAGAAGGGGAAGGTGCCGATATCGTGCATCATCGCGGCGAGGCGCATCGTGCGGTGGAAAGTCGTGCGCTCATCAACGGCTCTCGGATCGAACAATTTTTCTTCCGTAGTGGCGACGCCCAAACTTTTTAATATGCGATCCATAACGTGCGCCACGCCTAAAGCATGGGCATGGCGGGTGTGCGTCGCGCCGGGGAAAATATAAAAACTAAAACCGAGTTGCCGGATCCAACGCAGACGTTGGTAATAAAGAGTCTCGAGAATGCGC
This sequence comes from Pseudobdellovibrionaceae bacterium, assembly GCA_947444305.1. Taxonomy (GTDB): domain Bacteria; phylum Bdellovibrionota; class Bdellovibrionia; order Bdellovibrionales; family UBA1609; genus JALHOQ01. The sequence continues at coordinate 405,476 of CANEZP010000001.1, forward strand.
GTCTCGACCCGGTTGAGAGTAATATAGCCGTGAATATTGTCGAATATAACCTTCTTCATCGCTTTCCATTATCGCGCCCATTACGGTGCGCAATGAACATAAAGTTGCGCAACCTAGACCTGGGCGGGATGAACGTCCGTTCATAATAATTCGGTGGTCGACTCTTCTATGCAATTCAAGCCGGAGCGATTAAGATATAGATCACTTCAAAGACATACCCGTAAGGAGTAGTAATGTTGCTGACCGCAGTCGTAATCGTTTCTGTTTCTGCACTTCTCGCCGCAAAAAACCTGAAAGAGCGCGCTCTCGTGCCCGTGCGAGCGAAAAAATAAATTTGTGAAAAACGTATTCCTGCTCCTCGCGATTTTGGCTAACACCGCAAACGCGCGTTGGTTGACCGTGAAGGAGTCGGGAAGCGTCGTCGAGAAATTCAACATCGAGTACGATGTGTTCAAGAACGGTGCGTGGAACCAAACCGTCGAGTACGTAACGCGAGTGCAGAGCGAAGATGCTAAAGCTAGCATGAGCTTGTTCCCGATCGAATACAACGCGTTCACCGACACGGTCGATGTGCTCGAAGCTTGGACCGAAAACGGCAAAGAAAAAATCAACGTAGATCCCTCGGCAATCGAGGACCGCGACAAAGGCGAGTCGAAAGATTACGACGTGCAAAAAGTAAGATCGGTTGTTTTCCCGCAAGTGCAAATCGGCTCCAAGCTGCACATCAAATACCGCTTAAAAACTTCGAAGCCTTTGGTTGAGGGGCGCTGGTCGATCCAATTTTCGCTCGGGCCCGGTTACTACGCGATTGAGAAGTTGAATCTGAAAGTGAAATCCGAATTGCCTGTGTATTACGATGCGAATGATCGCCGCGACTTGGTTGCGGTAAAACAGCCCACGAATAAAACTCTCGAGTTGAAAAACATCAAATTGATTCCGGGTTGGGTCCACGCCGAAAAAGATCCCGTCTTCCACCCCGGCGGCAATACCGAAATTTATATCTCAACCCATAAAGATTGGGCCGAGTTCTTTACCAATCTCGGCGCCGAATACGAAAAAATCTTGAGCGTCGGTCTGCCTAAAGACATGGCCGCATTGGTGAAACAGGCCGATAGGGAAAAAACCAACGCCGATAAAATCAATAGCCTTATGGAGCAGGTGAGCAAAGACTTTCGTTACTTCGGCGACTGGCGCCGGCATAACGGCGGCTTCGTGCCTCGCCCCATCGCTGAAATTGCGAAGTCCCGTTACGGCGACTGCAAAGATTTGAGTACGCTTTTGACGGCGATGCTCCGCTCGATGAAAATGGACGCGCAAGTGGCGCTCGTACGCCGGGGCGGCAATCCTTACGGCCGCGAGCCCGATTATAAAATGCCCGGTATGAACTACTTCAATCACGCGATCGTGCACGTACAAGACGGCGAGCAAGAGTATTGGCTCGACCCGACAAACCCCGTCATGTCCTTGCAAGCGTACCCTGATATTTCGGGCCGCCCGTCTTGGCTGCTCGGCGTGAAAGGACGTTTCGCCCGTTTGCCCGAAGCTAAGCCGGAAGAGTTCGAACATGTGCACGACTACGAATACCGTTTTACCGGGGACGATTCCGTAAAGGTGCGCGTGAAAGCCGATTTGAAAAAACTGGCGCCGTTTGATTTGGCGAATGATTTAATGCTCTCGCCGCAAACAACCGTGCTCGGTGAGACGCTCGAATATTTTAGCGAAGGCCAAGAAGTTCAGTCGCACAAATTCCTGACCGAGCCGAAGACCGGGCGCTTGCTGAAAGATATGCGTGTCGATTTAGAATATCAGGCGGGGCGGGTGACCTTTAACGCCGGCAAGGCAAGTTTCTGGGTGATCCCCGACGGCATTTTGCAAGGCGCTTTTTACGAAACCGAAGACCGCGAGAGTGACATTCAATTGAGCGAAGAGCCCTATCTCTTCAAAGGTACGCGCCGGCTGAAGGACACGAAGCTCGCGCAAGAGCCCCCTGCGCCGTGCGCCGTCGATAGCGAATGGCTTACGATGGATCGCACGGTTCAAGTGCAAGGCCGTGACGTAGTGATCAAGCAAAATCTGAACTTGAAAAAGCCGTTTATCACCAAGGCTGAATACAAAGCTCCGGCCTTCCGTAAACTTCAGGAAGAGACCAAACGCTGCTTTTACCACTCAGGTCTGTTGATTGAGCCCATAAATAAGGTAGGCTCAGAGCCATGAACAACATGGATTTCATCGCGATCGGCGCTAAGCTCGGCCTCTACTTCGTTCCGTTTTTATTCGCCCTTTGCTTTCACGAATACGCGCACGGCGTGGTCGCGCATTGGCTCGGTGACGACACCGCGAAAAATGCGGGCCGCCTGTCGATGAATCCGCTTTCCCATTCGGATCCGCTCGGAACGTGGGCGTTGCCGATTATGTCGATTTTGCTCGGGCTGCCGTTCTTCGGTTGGGGGCGCCCGGTGCCGGTCAACGAACGCAATTTGAACAACCGCCGCTGGGGTATGTTTTTCGTCGCTTTTGCGGGGCCGCTGTCGAATATCTTTTTGGCCGTCGTCGGAACTTTTTTGCTGGCGATCGCGATGGTTTACGCGCAACGGAGCGGCGGGGGAGAGATGTACATCACTTTCCTTACCGTTTTTCTGCAAATCAATATGTTCCTCGCCATTTTTAACCTCATCCCGATTCATCCGCTCGACGGCGGTAAGGTCATCGCGCCTTTCTTGCCCCTAGAATGGAACCGCTGGCTCGAGGAAAATGAAGGAATTTTAGGCATCGCGCTGGTGATGTTTATCTTTACGGCGGGCCGGGTCCTCGCGATTCCCGTTGGATTCGCCGTCTCGCACCTCTACAGTCTTTCTCAATCGATCGCCATCGCGATTGGATAAGGGTTAGGCGAAAAAGGTCTTGAACTTCGATTCCTTGCTTGGTGGAATCGACCTTAATGAGCATACATGTCCAATTAGATCGTTTTGAAGGCCCGCTGGGGCTCTTGCTGCACCTGATTCGTGAGCAGGAGATGGATATCTTCAACATCAATATCCATCACATCACCAGTCAGTACCTTGAGTACATCAAGACGATGCGCCGCTTAGATCTCGAAGTCGCCGGTGAATTCGTGGCCATGGCCGCGACGCTCCTGCACATCAAATCGAAGATGCTCCTGCCCCAGTACAACGAAGAGGGCGAGGAAGTTTCCGAAGATCCGCGCAAAGAACTCGTGCACAAACTGCTCGAGTACAAAAAGTTTCGGGAGCTGTCGGCCGACTTGTACAAGCGCGCTTTGCTGGGCCGCGATGTCTTCCCGCGTACGCCGGTCGACGAAATCGAAGCCGCCGAAGAAGGCGAATTGGTTTTGGAAGAAAACCCGCTGTTTTCGCTGATCGCCTCGTACCGCACGGCTTTGAAAAACATGAAAAAAACCGTTCACCGCGTGGCGAGTGAACTTCAGTCAATCGCTTCTCGCATTTTAGAAATCAAAGATCGCTTGATGGTCGGTAACCGCGTGGTGTTTCGTGATTTGATCACTGCCAACGAAGGCCGCGCGGGTCAAGTCCTGGTGACTTTTCTATCGATCCTTGAACTCGCGAAGATGGGTTTCATTTCTGTTTTCCAGAATGACGCGTTCTCAGACATTCACGTCGAAACGAAAAAGATCATCGACCGCGATATCGTTTCGCAGGTCGAGAGCTACGATTCGGTCAACGCGCAAGCCACCGCCGAATCCATCATGGCCAGCGCACGTTTGTCGTTGAGTGAGCCGGTGGCCACCTTCGAAGGTGAGGAAGCGCCGGTCGTCGTGGCCTTAACCAGTGACGGCGCATCCGATGACGAAATCGCCGCCGAAGAAGCCTTGATGGGGCCCGAAGAAAGCCAGCATATCCTCACGCACGACACCGAAAAATCGTTGCTGCCCGAAGAGGTCGCCTCCGACGACGAAATCGAAATGGAACTCGCCCGCATGGCCGCCGAAGACCGCGGCGAAGTCTACGTCCCACCCGCGCGCCCGGAACCCGTGCCGGAGGCGGAGCCGCTGGAATCTGAATCGCCCGTAGCGGAGCTTCAAGACGGAATCCCGACCGGCGTTTCCGAAGATTCTGTTCTTGAAGCCGCGAGCTTACCGGACGCCAATCGTGAGTCGGCATCGTTCGAACCCGTTACGCCCGAATCCGAACCGAACATCGAAAGCGAAACTTTCGAAGTCGCCGAGCTTGAGAGTTTTAACCTCGCGCCGGCCGAACCTGCGCCGAATGAACAGGCCGTCGAAGCGACGCCGGCTGAACCGACTCCGGGTGTCGCCGCGCCCGCCGCGTTCTCGCGGCCTGATTTTAGTTTGCAGATGTTGCAGGATTTGCCCGGTGACGAGGCCGCGGCCGCGTTCATCGAAGATGTGCAGCACGCCGAGCCGGTCGAGATCATGCCCGAAGCGCTGATCGAACCTGACGTCGAGCACGTCATGGCCACGATCGCCAACGAAGATTTCGTCGCGCTCGACGAATCCTCGCACGAAATTGTTCTCGATGATTCGCTCATATTGAATGAGCCGGTCCAACAAACGGTGAGCGAACCGGCGGGAGCGCCGGAACCTGAATCCATCGCGGCAGCCCCGGCTGCCGAAGCCACGCCCGAAGCAGCGGCCACGCCCGCGCCCGCGATTGAAAATCCGAAACTTAAGCCGCAGGTTTCTTCCGCGCTGAACGCGGCACTCTCGGCGTTCGACGCCTTCAATGATATTAAACCGGACAGCGACCCTGAGGTAAGCACATGAGCAAAAAGAAATCCGCCAAGAAACCCGCCAAGGCCGCGAAAGAGTCGACCAAACAGCGCTGGCCGAAAATGTTGGCCGACGACACGCAAGTCGAAGAAACGCCGATCGAAGAAGTCACCCCCGAGACCGAAACCGAAGTCCTGTCGGATTCGAACGAATTGAATCTCGAATTTGCCGAAGACGACGGCGCCGACGAATCGCTAGAGTTCACGAGCGACGACGACTCCGGCATCACCGCCGACTCGGGCGACGACACCGAGGTTGAAATTGAAACTTCAGCCGACGGCGAAGAAGACCGCATGAGCGCCGCGGGCGTCGGCGAAATCTCGGACGAAGATGATAACGACGATGTTGATGATAAGAACGAAGCAGTGGAGACGCTCGAAGCTTCCGGTGAAAACACCGGCGAGTCGGGTGAACAAACGAATGATCAGACCGAGGACGAAAACGACGAGCCGGCCGACGAATTAGGTCTCGACAACAGCGAGCTCGGTTCGTTCGAGGCGGCGCAGATCGAAGATTTCGAGATGATCACGAACGGCCAATTGCGTTCGATTATCGAGAGCATCCTGTTCACGACCGAAAAACCGATCTCGATCGCGGTCATTAAGCAGGCTTTCAAAGGCACGCAAATCAAATCCAAAGATATTCGCGAAGCGCTCCACACGTTGAGCGAAGAATACAACTCCAGCGATCGCGGCTTCACGCTCGACGAAATCGCGGGAGGCTTCCAGCTGCGGACGAAAGCCGACAACCTTAAGTATTTGCGCCAAGGCGTAAAGGCCCGGCCGTTCCGTTTGAGCGGCCCCGCCCTCGAAGTTTTGTCGATCATCGCTTACAAACAACCGACGACGAAACATCAGATCGACGAAATCCGCGGCGTCGAGAGCGGTCACTTGTTACGCGCGCTCATGGAAAAACACCTGCTGACCTTCGGCGAACGCAGTGATTTGCCCGGTAAACCGATGTTTTACGAAACCACGCGCAAGTTCTTGGAAATCTTCGGCCTTCGCAATTTGCAAGAGCTGCCGTCTTTACACGAGATTGATCAGTTGATCCCCGAAGGCATCGGCGGCGACGAAGAGAAGAAAAAAGAAACGCTGAGCGATTTGACCGGCGAACTTTCGGAAACCGTCGGCTCGAGCTATTCGGTCGGCGAAGAAGAATTGCTCAAGATCACCGATGAACTTTCGACCATCACGACATCGTCGGATTTCTTCGAACAAGAAAAAGAACGTCAGCGCCAGAAACGCGATGCCGACCGCGCCCAAGATATTCGCGAAAAACAAATCGTCGGCGAAGAAGTCGAGAAGAAAGACGTGCGCTGGCTCGAACGTTACGACGCCGCCCAAGCCGCCGCGGCCCAAGGCTCGGACGAAGTCGAATTCGTCACCGAAGGGTTGGAGAGTGAAGGCGCGACGGCCGAAGTCGAAAGCGCCGAAGTGAGCGAGCCCGTCGCGCAAGGCGAGATGGCCGATATCGAAGTCGGCGACGTCGAAACCGTACCCGAAGAAGGTCTGGCGATGGCCGGCGCAGAAGGCGCAATCTCCGAGCAACATCTAGACGCGATGCTCGCGGAAGATGAAGTTATCGATGAGGCTGAAGTTACGGCTGACGGTGAAGCTATGACTGAGCCCGAAGTTTCTATCGAAGCCGAATTTGAGCAAGAAGCCTTATCAGACGACGGCGGGGTAGACGTAGCTCTAGATTCAGATCCCGAAAAACCTGAACGCGACGCCGAGCTCTAGGCGAGCTGTTGGGCTTCCGTACGAGTGACTTCCGCGACGATGGCTTCGGCGATTTTGATGCCGTCGCAAGCCGCGCTGGTGATTCCGCCCGCGTAGCCCGCGCCCTCGCCGGCCGGGTAAAGTCCTGAGTGCGATAAAGATTGATACGAAACCGCGTCGCGCGTGATGCGCAAAGGGCAGGACGTGCGTGATTCCACGCCGTGAAGAAGTGCTTCTTCCGAAATAAAACCTTTCATCTCGCGATCGAACTTTTTCAAGCCGTCGATAAATAGTTTGCGAAAGTCGTTGCCGAACAGTTGATCCAAACGCGCCGGCACGACTCCAGACGGTGAGCTCGTGTCGCCGACCGGGCCGGCTTTTTGATCTAAGAAATCGACCAAGCGCTGCGCCGGCAATTGCTTCGTGCCGCCCGCCGAATGCACTTGCTTTAAGGCGGTGGCCTCAAGCTCGCGCCGGTACTTCAGGCCCCCGAACAAATCGTCGCCGAAACTTTTTTGGTGATCGACGCTAACGACGATCGCGGCGTTGGCAAACCTAGAGCCGCGATTGAAATTGCTCATGCCGTTTGAGACCACGCCGCCCTCGGAGGTTGCGCAGGACAAAACGTAGCCGCCCGGGCACATGCAGAAACTCCACACGCCGGCGTCTTCTTTTTTATCGTGGTAAGCCAATTTGTAGTTCGCGGCGCCCAGCTTCGGATGATCGGCGGCCGCGCGGTATTGAATCGAATTGATGTACGTTTGCGGATGCTCGATGCGTAAACCCACGGCGAAGGATTTGCCCTCCATGTGCACGCCGATGTCGTTCAAATGCTTGAACATGTCTTCGGAGGAATGGCCGCAAGCCAAGATCAAGCGTTCGCACGGGATCAATTCGCCGCTTTCGAGTTTAACCGAGGCGACCGACTTCAACCCCGAAGCATCGCCTTGCCCGTGGGTCAAAATCTCGGCCACCTTGGCGCCGAAGCGGATATCGACGCCCAAAGATTTGAGATGCTCGCGCATCTTCGGAATCACGCGGCGGATGCGGTCGGAGCCCACGTGCGGGTTCGATTGAAACTCGATTTCGGCCGGTGCGCCGAACTGAACCAAGCGTTGCATGACGTAGGGGATGTGATCGCTCTTGATGCGGGTAATGAGTTTGCCGTCGGAAAATAAACCCGCGCCGCCTTCGCCGAAACCGACGTTGGATGAAGGATCGAGCTCGCCGTAACGCCAATAGCGGCCGATGGCCATCACGCGTTTCGCGGTGTCGCCGCCTTGCTCCAGCAAAATGCAGGGGATGCCGCGCTCACCGAGGCGAAGCGCCGCGAACAGACCCGCGGGCCCGGCGCCCACGATCACGACGGGCCGGCCGTTGAATGGGACCTTCGGGAAAGTGATGTGGGGGCGTACCGCTTTTTCGCCGCCCTCGAACACCTCGACCGAATAAACGAAGTGGGGATTGTGGCGCGTGCGTGCATCCACGCTTTGGCGGACGACGCGAAAATCACTATAGCCCGGGGCCATCCAGGAAAGCTGGTCCTCGAGCGAATCGTCGAGTCCAAGTTTTATATTGCGCAGGGTGCGACTCATGGACTCCGTTGTACCGACCCTTTATTGTAGCCGCAATGAATCAAGTAAAAACCTTTCTAATGTCGTGGCTTTTCCCGTGGGTTCCGAAACGTTTACTCAGCCGCGCGACCGGTTTGCTCATGCGTTTGCCCCTGCCGGGCCCTTTGCGGCCGCCGTTGGTGCGGGCCTTCGCCGGGGCCTTCAACATCACGCTGGCCGAAGCCGAACGCGAATTGCCCTATTACGGTTCGTTGGATGCGTTCTTCACCCGCAAATTAAAAAACGGGCTAAGGCCCATCGAAGGCGAGTACGTTCACCCGGTCGACGGGAAGCTCACGCAGTTCGGTCCGGTCCAAAACGGCGAGCTCGTGCAGGCCAAGGGCTGGAATTACCCGATGGGCGAATTCTTAGGCGACGAAAAACTCGCGCAAGTTTACGAGGGCGGGCAGTTCTCGACCTTTTATCTTTGCCCCGCCGATTATCACCGCGTGCACGCACCCACCCACGGTCGTTTGGTCAGCGCCCGGCACATTCCGGGTCTGCTCTGGCCCGTGAATGATTGGAGCGTCACCAACATCCGCCGGCTCTTTTGCCTAAACGAGCGAGTGGTTTTGAATTTCGAGAGCGAGCGGGGCCGTTGGTCACTCGTGTTGGTGGGTGCCACGAACGTCGGGCACATCACGATCACGCTCGATCCGAGCATCACCACCAATCGTTGGATGTGGCACGCGCCGACCGATCGCCAATACTCTCCGCCGTTGGAAGTAAAAGCGGGCGACGAACTCGGCATGTTCCACTTAGGCAGCACCGTCATCTGCGTTTTTGAGGCGAGCTTCCCGCACCGGCTGACCGGGGGCTTTCGCAACGTTAAAATGGGACAAAAGGCCGACGCGTAAGCCTTTAGAGTCTCGACTTTCTCAATCCATTTTCATTGCCCGTTCACTGACCGCTCAGCTGCGCATACCTTTGGACTTCGGGCACGAAGAACCGCTAATTTGCGGATATGAAAAACATCATCGTCCTCGCGGGTTTGTTCCTCATTACCCTAAGTCAGGCCGCTACCGTACACGCCGCTACGCTAAGAGTTTTTACCGATCGTCCCAAAGACCGTCTTGAGAAAGCCTTTTCGGGCTTCACGGCCGTGACCGGTTCGGAAATCGAATTGACGGTTGCCCCGTATCCGGAGCTTCTCGCGAAGATTCAAGCGGGCGAGCCGGCCGATGTTCTTTTGCTGAAAGACCTGGGGTCGCTCACAGAGGCCGTTGAACAAAACGTGTTTACGCCCATGGATGCCGCGAACCGCGCGGCCGACGTCGCGCCGTTCATGCGCGAGGCCGGCGGACTTTGGACCGCGTTAAGTTACCGCGTTCGCACCGCGGCCTACGATCCTTCGGTCGGTTCGCAAAAAGCTTTGACCGGGTACAGGGCGCTCGCGGGCCCGGCTTTCGTGGGTCAGTTGTGTCTGCGCAACGCGAAGGACTACATGTCCGGCCTCGTCGCTTGGCTCGTTGCCCGCGACGGCGAAGCCAAAACGGAAGCGTTGCTAAAAGCTTGGAAGAATAATCTTGCGGCCAATTTTACCGATAGCGACACCTCTTCGCTGAAGAATATCGAGTCGGGCGTTTGCACCGCCACCATCACGAATCATTATTACCTCGCACGCTTGATCAACGCCGACGCACGCTTCCCGGTCAACCTCGCCTTCCTGGAACAGAATAACGGAGGCGTTCACACGAACGGTTTCGGCGGCGGTCTCGTTGCCGGATCGAAAGACTTAGCCGGCGGGAATCGTTTGCTCGCTTACTTGTTGAGCGAGCCCGGCCAAAACGCGATCGTCGAGGCGCCTTCTTACGAATATCCCGCGCTTCGCCGCGCGCAGCCCGAACAGCTAGTCCGCAACTTCGGTGGTTTCAACGCTTCCGAAATCGCTTGGACGGCGGTGGGCGCGAACTACAAAACCGCGACCGAAATTTTGGAAAGGGTGGGATGGGCGAAGTAATACCAAAAATTCCCGTGCAATGGACCGTGCTCGCCTCGGCTTGTTTACACGCCGGGGTCGCTTTGCTTTTTGTTTTCAAAATCGTGCAGGCGCCGGTGAACTTACCCGTCGTCCCACTCGGGGTGGAAATGCTTTACTTAGGTGAAGCGCAATCCGCGGCGCCGGCCGTTCGCCCGGCGGTTCCGCCGCGCACGAAAGTATCCATGCCGAAATTATCCATGCCGGCCGTGAGCGTTCCCGTCGCGAACAACGAACCCGCTCCGCAGATCGAGGCCGCTCCGGCCGAAGCCGCCGCGGCTTCCGAAGCGCCGACCGCCGCCTCTGCCGGTCCCGCCGGCGCGCGGGACGGGGCGATCGTCAGCGCGCTTGAACTCTACAAGTTCGAGCTCCGAATGTTTTTAGAGAGCCGCAAGATTTATCCCGAAACGGCGAAGCGCCTCAGGCAGACGGGCCGGGTCGTGGTCAATTTCAAAGTCAGCGCCGTCGGCGAGTTGACGGACGTCATGCTCGAACAAGCTTCGCCGTCGGAAGTTTTGAACCGGGCCGCCGTCGATCTCGTCAGAAGTGCGCCGAAGTTCAAGCCGTTTCCCGAAGGCGCAATTTCCCAAAATGAAATGAAACTCTCCTTACCGATCGAGTACATTCTATGAAGCAATTTTTAAAAGTCTTGGGCCTCGTGACCGTCCTGATCGCGTGCAGTGATTTCTTTCCCGAAAAAGTCGTTGAGCGCCGGTCTCCCGGCGGCGGTTCCCAAAAACCGTTGCCCGAGAAAGCGACGCTCGACGAAAAAGCCTGCGACTACGGCGAAGCGACGGGTGATCTGCGCATTCAATTTTTATGGAATCTCGCGACCAAGTCGGTGTGCCCGAGGGTTCGAGAATTCCGCTACCAAATGACCTTGCTGCGATTATCGGCGAACCAAATTTGCATTGATCAAGAAAGCACGCGCGCCGAGAAAGATTTAAATCACCATTGGTACGGCGCGATCAGCGCGTTTGAATACCTCGTCGCCAATCCCATGGAGCCGATGCGCGCCAACAGCAACCGCATCGGGATGGAAATTTACTCTTGGCCCAACGCCAACAAGTATTCTCTGAACGGGGAGTTGGTTAAAGCGGGCGAGCAGGGCGATGCCTACACGATGAATCTGACCCCCACGCGCAAAGGCCTGACGGCGGTCGAGCGTTTGATCTTCAATAAAGAAGCGTTGCTGACGCCCGGACTAAGCGGCCGCTTACGTGCCGAGGAGCAAGCCTTCAACGATTTGCCGCGCGAAAAAAGGCGCCGCGCCCGTTGCGTGGTTTTGAGCCGCATGCTTGAAGATACCGCTCAACACACCGAAGAACTCTACGGTGAGTGGGACGCTTCGCAAAAACAATATCCGCGGCGCATGCTCGAGCGCTTGGCCGGCGGGGCCGGTCCGATGATCTTGAACGAAGTGAGCGACGGGCTTTTCTATTTAGAAAAAGTTAAAGACTTCAAACTCGGTTTTCCTTTGGGTCAAAACGCGCGTTGCCGTAAAGACCGTTGCCCGGAAGAGATCGAACATTTGATCAGCGGCGCAGGCGCCGAAGCGTTGCGCGAAAACTTTGAAGCTTTGCGCGCGGGGCTCGTCGGCCAACACGGCCCGGGTTTTCTAAACTTGGTTCGTGAAGTAGGCCGGGCCGATCTGGCCGATTCGATGCAAGCGATGATCACCGGAATGGATGAAACCTTGAAGCAGGTTGAGGCGTCGGGCGATTTGCAGGCGCAAGTCCTCGCGATGGACAAAGCCCAGTGCGCGGACGTGACTAGCCCGGTGCCGCTCTGCCGTCTGTACTTTCAGATCAAAGCCTTCAGCACGGTTTACCGCTCGGACTTTATGACGGCGCTCAATTTGAATCCTCCGCGCACCGAGGCGGATAACGACTAATGCTTTGGCGGCCCGTGAATTCCGCATCGCTAAGCGCTTACCGGATTTTATTCGGGCTGCTCAATTTCGCGGGACTTTTGCGTTTTTGGTATCTTGGGTGGATCGAACGCTCGTTTACGGGGCCGAGTTTCTTGTTCAAGTATTACGGCTTCGAGTGGGTCGCGTTGTGGCCCGGTCACGGGATCTACCTGCACTTTGCCTTGCTGCTGGCGGTGTGCGTTTGTTTTTCTTTGGGTTTGTTCACCCGCGTGATGTCGGTGCTCTTGTTTTTAGGCTTCACCTACATCGAACTGCTCGACCTCAGTAATTACCTCAATCATTATTATTTAGTCTCACTATTGAGTTTCATAAATATTTTCTTACCACTCAACGCCCGTTGGTCATTCGATAATTTGCTTGGCCTGACCCAGCGCCGCGAGTTCGTTCCGGCCTGGACGCTCAACTGGTTACGTGGGCAAGTGGCCACGGTCTACGTTTTCGCGGGGCTCGCGAAGTTCGGCACGGATTGGTTAATCCACGCGCAGCCGCTTAACATTTGGCTGACTTCCAATACGCAAGTGCCGCTGTTGGGCCCGTGGCTCGATCGCACCTGGATGCACTTTGCCATGAGCTGGGGCGGTTTTCTGTTCGATATCTCCGTGCCGTTCTGGATGATGAACCGGCGATCGCGCCCGTACGCCTACGTCGCCGTTTTAGTTTTTCACGCCATGACCTACGTGCTGTTCCCGATCGGGATGTTTCCGTTTATCATGATCGTGTCGGCGCTCGTGTTTTTTACGCCCGAATGGCCGCTGCGGCTTTGGGGTTACCTTCGTGGCTTCAACGTTCTTTTGCCCACGGCGCCCTCTAACACCATGAGCGGTGCGCGGCCCGCTTGGATCGTGGCGGGCCTCGCACTTTATTTTTTCGTGCAGTGGACCCTTCCGCTTCGCCATTTTATTTATCCCGGCAACGTTTTATGGAACGAAGAGGGTATGCGTTTTTCGTGGAAGGTTATGGTTCGCGAAAAAAATAGCGACGCCGGTTTTCGCGTCGTCGACCGCGCCACCGGCCGCGCGTGGGATGTCTCACCTTCGCAGTACCTGGCGCGCCACCAGGAATCTGAAATGTCGGGCACGCCCGATATGATCAATCAATTTGCGCACTTCTTACGTGATGAGTTTAAGAAAGACGGTTTGGACGTCGCCGTTTACGCCGACGTCGTGACCAGCTTCAACGGGCGCCCGGCGGCGCGGCTCATTGACCCGAACGTTGATTTAACATTAGTGAACGACACCCTCGCCCCGAAAAGCTGGATCTTGCCCGCGCCGACGGCCACGCCCCGGCGCCTTGAATCCACGCGCTCTTTGGCCCAGAAAGGCTTATAGCCATGTTTTTATTTTTATTGTTCAGTTTCACGGTTCACGCCGAGGATCTCGACGCCGGCAAACTCTCGCCCATCCGAGTGATCGGAGGCGAAGCGCAAGAGTTGAACAAGCCAAACTCCTCGCACTACATTTCCGAAGAAAAATTAAAGAAGCAACAGGACACCGACGTCAACCGCATCATCAAACAGGTCCCGGGCGTGTACGTGCGCGAAGAAGACGGTTACGGCCTGCGCCCCAATATTTCTTTGCGCGGCACGAACCCCGACCGCAGCAAAAAAGTGAACTTTATGGAAGACGGAATTTTGAGCGGCCCCGCGCCTTATTCGGCGCCGGCGGCTTACTACACGCCGTCGATGATGCACGTCGAGAACATCGAAGTGTTCAAAGGCGTAAGTACGGTTATCTTCGGTCCTAACAGCGTGGGCGGCACGATTAATTTTCTTACGCCCGAGATCCGTAGCGGCGGGTTTTTAGACGGCTCGCTAGGTTCGTTCGACTATCGAAAAATTTTAGGCCGCGCGGGCCACGCCGGTGAAATCCACTCGGTGATGTTCCAAGGGGCTTATCACGAAACGACGGGCTTTAAAGAATTGCCCGGCGGCGGCGACACCGGCTTTAAGCAAAGTGACTTCTTGGTGAAAACCCGCACACGCATGCGCGGTGGCGACCGGCCGCAGTACCTTGAACTCAAAGCGGGCCAAGCGTTCGAGGATTCAAATGAAACCTATTTAGGTTTGGCGCAAAGAGACCTCGAGCGTGATCCGTACCAGCGATACGCCGCCAGCGCGCGCGACGAGATGAAGTGGCATCATCAATCCTACCAAGCGAATTACACGGCGGCCCTTACGGCCTCGAGCTCGCTCATGGTCAGCGCCTACCACCAAATCTTTGAACGCAACTGGAACCGGCTCGATCGTTTCGCGGGGGGCGCGACGTTGCGTGATGTGCTCGACGATCCCGACGCAAATTTGGATCAGTATCGAATTTTGCGCGGTGAGGAGGATTCGACCGCGCTCGGTGCGGGTAACGGCAACTTGGATATCGCGCGTAATAAACGCAATTTCTATTCGCAAGGGGTGCAGATCCATCATTTGTTGAGTTTGCCCAATCACGAAATTCACTGGGGCTTTCGCTTGCACGAAGATCAAATCCGGCACAATCACAATTTGAATCGTTTCGCGATGACCGGCGGCCGCTTGGTACGCACCGGTGACCCGACGGTCGCGGCTTCGCGCGACCGTTTAACAAGCGTGAGCAAAGCGTTGTTCGCGCAAGACGACATGTCGTACGGACGCTGGCGCTTTACCGCGGCCGCGCGCTTTGAGCGGGTCGACAACGAAGCGAGGGAGTTCGTCACCAACGACGTTTACGTGAACAAAACCGTGAAGAACGCGGATCAGTTCTTCGTGCCGGGGTTGGGCGCTTTGTACTCGCTTACGCCGGAAGCCTCGTTGTTCACCGGCGTGAACAAGGGTTACGCACCCACTGGCCCCGGCCAATCCGACGGCGTGAAACCCGAGGAGAGCACCAATTACGAATTGGGTTTCCGCTATTTGAAACAGTTTTTCTTCGAGACCATCGGCTTTTACAACGACTACCGCAACATCAAGGGCATCTGCTCATTTTCGGCCGGCTGCGCGGCCTCGAGCGAAAATGAAGAGTTCAACGGCGGCAAGGCGATCATCTACGGCGCCGAATCCCGCGTTCGCTTCGATGCTTTTTACTCAGGCTTCAAATTTCCGTTCGAATTAAATTACACCTACACGAAGGCGCAGTTCGATTCCGAGTTCCAATCGGGGAGTCCCGAGTGGGGCGTGGGCTTAATTAAAAAAGGCAGCCCTCTGCCTTACGTGCCCGAAAATCAGTACACCTTCAGCACCGGCGTCGCGAAGGGGAAGATCGGCGCCGACGTGCGCTTCAACTGGACGGGCCGGCAATTTGATCAATCGGCCGAGACCAAGCGCCGCACCGTCGACGGCTACGGCGTCGTCGATCTGAACGTGAAGTACGCAACGACGAAAGATTCGTTCGCCTATTTTAAAGTCGATAATTTATTGGATAACGAATACGGAGTGGCGTACCGGCCGTACGGCGCGAGACCGGGTAAAGACCGTACGCTCTTGATCGGTTATCGGCAGAGTTTCTAGGCTTCGCCGTCGTTGCCGATGGCTTCGACGGGGCAGCCTTCCATCGCTTCTTTGCAGCGGGCTTCGGCTTCTTCGGAATCGGGCTGGAGCGAAATGAAAGCGTGGCCGTCTTCGTCGTGCATGGCGAAATGGTCCGGCGCGCACAAAACGCAGGCATCGCACGCGATGCATTCTTTGTCGACGTAGTAGCGTCCGGGTTTGTTGTCGTCGTATTTCTTCGCTTTATCGGCCATCGCTTTCGAAGTTAAATCACCTCACCCCACTGTGTCATCTTGTCTTTTGCGCTTAAAAACGCTACGAACGGCGATGACCTTTGAAGAAGAAGTGAAGCGCCGGCGAACTTTCGCCATCATCTCCCATCCTGATGCGGGGAAAACCACCATCACCGAAAAAATCCTATGGCTTGGCGGCGTGATCCGCGAAGTCGGTGAGGTGCACGGTAAAGCCGGCAAGAAAAAGGCGACGTCCGATTGGATGACGCTCGAACAACAGCGCGGCGTCTCGATCACGTCTTCCGTCATGCAATTCGACTTTCAAGGTTTGCGGGTCAATCTGCTCGATACTCCCGGCCACAAAGATTTCGGCGAGGACACTTATCGCACGCTCATCGCCGCCGACTCGGCCGCCATGCTCATCGACGTCGCCAAGGGCGTCGAGGCCCAGACGCGAAAGCTCTACGAAGTTTGCCGCCTAAGAAACGTGCCTATCTTCACCTTCGTTAATAAAATGGATCGTGAGGGTAAAGACCCTTTTGAGCTCATCGACGACGTCGAAAATACTTTGGGCATCAAATGCTATCCCGTAACTTGGCCGATCGGGGTGGGGGACCGCTTCAAGGGGCTCTACCACCGCTTACGCAAACAGCTTTTGCTTTTCGAAAAAGGCCGCATCGAGCCCGAGATCGTTGAGACCACGGGATGGAACGATCCCAAGATTTTGGCCATCGTCGGGCAAGAATTTTTTGACAAGCTCCAAGAAGAGATGGAGTTGCTTGAAGTTGCGATCGGCGATTTCGTGCAGCAAGAGTTTATGGACGGCAAAGTTTCGCCCATGACTTTCGGTTCGGCCAAACAAAATTGGGGCGTCGATATATTCCTCGAGCTCTTTGCCGAGTACAGCCCCGAGCCCAGTGATCACAACAGCACCGTCGGAGTCGTTAAACCGCTGGACAAAACTTTTTCGGGTTTCGTTTTTAAAATCCAAGCCAACATGGATAAGAAGCACCGCGACCGCGTGGCTTTCTTAAGGATCTGCAGCGGCGAGTTCGAGCGCGGCATGAAAGTGTACCACCCCCGTTTGCAGCGCGAATTGCGGCTGGCCTACGCCAATCAATTCATGGCGCGCGAGCGCGAAACGGTCGATAACGCGTTTCCCGGCGACATCGTCGGTCTGATTGACACCGGCTACTTTAAAATCGGCGATTCCATTACTTCGGGCAAAGATTTGCAGTTCGACGCGATCCCGCGTTTTTCGCCCGAGATTTTCGGCCGCCTTAGCATCAAAGATCCTTTAAAGCGCAAGACTCTACAAAAAGGCGTTCAGCAGCTGGCCGAAGAAGGAATGATTCAGCTCTTGTACGATCCGCTCTACGGCAAACAAGATCCCGTCGTGGGCGTCGTGGGTGAGTTGCAGTTTGACGTGCTGCTCTTCCGGCTGAACGAAGAGTATCAGCTCGACGTACGCTTGGATCGTTTGCCCTTTACCGCGGCCCGTTGGCCGGTGGACAAGCAGGGCGAGTCACCCAAAGATGGTCTCAAAGGCGGCGCGAAAGTCTACATGGATGAATTCGACAAGCCCGTCGTTTTGCTCGAAAAAGAGTGGGATCTCAACTGGCTTAAGAAAGAAAATCCCGAAATCGATTTTCGCATCACGGCGAGTTAACCGGCTTACCGGCTTGATAAACTTTGGTCGGGCTTGTTAGCTTTTTTCATGTCCATTACCATCCCGCAAACATCTTCGGTCCTGATCATCGGCGTTGCCGGCGGCAGCGGCTCGGGAAAATCAACTTTCTCGCGCATGCTACAAGCGAATTTAGGCGATCACTTCTGTGGTCTTCTGCACCAAGATTCTTACTACCGCGACATGCACGAATACTTCGACCGCGACGGCGGCCGCGTGAATTACGATCACCCCGACTCCGTTGAGTTTGAACTCCTCGTCAGACATTTGCGGGCGCTCAAAGCCGGTGACGATCTCGCCGTGCCGATTTACGACTTCACGACGCACCGGAGATTATTCGAAACGAATGATTTTCCGCTTCGCCCGGTTATTATCATCGACGGTATTCTCTTGCTCACGCAGAGCGAATTGCGTCCGCTGCTCGATTTTTCTTACTTCATCGAAACGCAAGAAGACTTACGCTTCCAGCGTCGTTTGCAGCGTGACGTACGCGAGCGTGGCCGTACGCCCGAAGGTGTTCGCGAGCAATTCTTCAACCACGTTAAGCCGATGCACGACTTGTTCGTCGATCCTTCCAGGAAGTTCGCCGATAAGATTATTTCCGGCGAAAAGAGTTTCGGCCCGGCGATCGACGAGATCGTGTGGGGCCTGCGCGAGACCCGGCTCGAATCCGCGGCCGAATCCGAGTCATTTGATTCTGCGGCTCGGGTTGCGGAACGATTCGACCTTGCTTAAGAATTTTTCGTTGATATCGGCCAGTTCTAAAACGGTGCGGTCAAACTCGGCGACGAGTTTTTGCACCGCGGGCCAATGCGGATCGAGCGTCGATATGCGCGCGGCTCCCATGACCGAGGCGTTGACCTCGCGGTTCAATTCGCTGAAGCGATTGGCGCGCGCCGAGTAATCATTCGCGGCCCCGCGCATTTCACTAAAGATATCTTCCTGCGCGCGGCGCTTTTCGGCTTTGCTTGAATTCAGCACGGCTTCCGAGCGTTTGATTTCACGTTCCATCACTTTTTGATTCTCCTGCGCGACCAGAATGTTGCGTTGCACGCGCTTCTGAAACTCGGCGACGTCGAAGTTGTAGTAAAGTTTCTTTTGCGCGATGAGATCGGCCATCGAATTGCTTTCGCGCGAGTAATCGACGACGGCGGCGTTGAGCTCGGCGGCGGCGGCCTCGAACCGTTTAACGGCATCTTCCACGGTCGAATATTCTTTCTCATCACTGCGTACGGTTTCGCGATTGTAGCTTAGCGAAGCGATTTCGCCGTTGGCTTCCGACATGTTCTTCTTTTCGACGATCATATCCTGTAGCGCTTCGTCCATCGCGCGTAATCGCTGTCTGATCGTCGTTTCGTTTTGCACGAACAACGGAGCGTTTGATTTCGCGAGATTGTCGAGCAACATCTTCTTCTCTGAAAAATCGATCTGCGATTTTTGCGCGATGTTTTCGGATTTTTGTAAAGTCACCTGAAGATTCTGTTGGACCCTTGGTAGTTCAAAAACCTGTACCGAACCACACGCACACATATTGATGATCATAAATAGAAACAGTGCCCGAAGACCCATGCCGATTCCCCCTTATTCTTCTCTAGTCTCGCAGGGTCGGCTCAGTTTTGCACGTGGATCAGGCAGGCCTATTCCCGTGACGTCGAAATCTTACGCAATCTTAGATGGTTTCTATTTTCTAAAGTCACATCGCATTAGGCTCAACTTTTCCTGTTGGACAGAGTTCAGACCTCGGTCTAGCATTATTTTTCAGGTACAGAACAGGCAACTAGAACAAATGAAAAAGGAGAATTCTAATGTTCAAAATGATTCTTGCAGCAGTATGCGCGATCGGTTTCAACTCTGCAGCTTTCGCTGACGACCACAGCAAAATGGCTCCCGCAGCGACTACGCCTGCAGCCGGCGAAGCTCACTCGGGCACCACGACCGAAACCACCACGACCGAAGAAAAATCGAAAGGCCATGGCAAAGACAAAAAGGCCATGAAAAAATCGAAAACCGAAAAAAAGACTGAGCACACTGAATCCCACTAGATTCAACGCTTAAAAACTTTTTTAGTTTTTAAACACGAGGGGTTTCACAACCCCTTTTGTTTTATGAGACCCGAAGTATGAAACCAAAAGTCCTCGGCCGCAGAAAAATCATCGGTTGGCGTGAATGGGTCGGCTTACCCCAGCTCGGCATCGAGGCCATTAAAGTCAAAGTCGACAGCGGCGCCCGCACTTGCGCGATCCACGCCACCAAAATCAGATATCTAGAAAAACAAGACGGCGAAATCTGGGTTTCGTTCGTGGTCGTATCCCAAATCGCCCCGCGACGGGCCATGCGCGTACGTGCGCCGCTGGTTGAGCGGCGAGTCGTGCGTAGTTCCATGGGCCACGCCAGTCTTCGGCCCGTAATTCGCACTCACATTTCTTTAGGAGGCGATACCTGGCCGGTCGAGATCACGTTAGTGAATCGCGACCCTATGGGTTTTCGTATGTTAATCGGTCGACAAGCGCTTAAAGGGCGCTATTACATTCATCCGGCAAAAAGTTTTATCCAGTCGAAAGCGAGAGAAGAAATATGAAGATCGGAATCCTATCCCAGAACGCGGCGCTTTATTCGACCTCGCGTCTCGTCCAAGCGGCGGAAAAACGCGGGCACGTCGTGCAGGTCATCGATCCGCTTCAGTGCTTCATGGATATCACGTCGCACCGGCCGACGGTCTATTACCGCAATCGTAAACTGGACGATTTCGAGGCGATCATTCCGCGTATCGGTGCGAGCGTCACTTTCTACGCCACCGCGGTGTTACGACAGTTTGAGATGATGGGCGTCTATTGCCTTAATGAATCGGTAGCGATTTCCCGCTCGCGGGATAAACTGCGCGCGCTTCAGTTGCTGGCGCGTAAAGGTATCGGTATGCCGGTCAGCGGTTTTGCGCATTCAACGAAGATGTCTTCGGAGCTGATCAAACTCGTGGGCGGCGCGCCCCTCGTCATCAAATTGCTTGAGGGCACGCAGGGCAAAGGCGTCGTCCTTGCCGAAACCACGCAGGCCGCCGAGAGCGTGATCGACGCCTTCCGTGATCTCGACGAATATTTTCTCGTGCAAGAATTCATCAAGGAAGCCGACGGCGCCGACATTCGCTGCTTCATCGTCGGCGGTAAAATCGTGGCGACCATGATGCGCAAAGCAAAAAGCGGGGAGTTCCGTTCGAATCTTCATCGCGGCGGCACGGCGGTGACCGTAAAGCTCACCCCGGAGGAAAGAAAATCGGCGACCCGTGCTTCCGAAGCCATGGGGCTAAATGTCTCGGGCGTGGATATTATCCGTTCCAAACACGGGCCACTCGTTATCGAGGTGAACTCTTCGCCCGGCCTCGAAGGTATCGAAAAAACTACCGGCAAAGATGTCGCTTCGGAGATCATCGACTACATCGAGAAAAACGCGAAGCCACACGCGAACAAAACCAAGGGCAAGGGATGAGCTGGGATTCGATCGAGCATGCCTTCAGTGCGCTGAAAGCCTCGAAACCGAAACACTGGGACAATTATTTAGGTTTCTATTCATCGTGGTACGGCGGTTTCTTTAACGAGCCGTGGGCGATGATGATCCCGATGGATGAGCACGGCTTTCACCGCGGCGACGGCGTGTTCGAAGCCGCGCGCATTCATGAACGCGCATACATTGACCTCGATGGACATTTGCAGCGCCTAGAAAGGTCGGCGTCAGCCATCGGTCTGCAGCTGCCTAAGACGACCGCCGAAATTAAGGAAATTCTGATCGAGCTCGCGAGCCGTGTGAATCAAGACACCGCCGCTTTACGTCTCTACGTAACGCGCGGGCCGGGCGGCTTTAGTCCCAGCGTGAACGAAGTGATAGGTCACCAAATCTACGCCGTGCTTACGAAGTTCAAACCGCCCACCGATAAAGTTTACGCCGACGGCGTAACCGCAATGTTCAGTACCGTGCGCGCGAAAGAACCGTTCTGGAGCCAAATCAAATCCTGCAATTATTTACAGAACGTCATGATGAAGAAAGAAAGTTTGGAGAAAGGCTTCGACTTCGCCATCTCTAAAGACGACCAAGGCCGCTTAGCGGAAGGTGCTACGGAAAATTTATTGATCGTCACGAAAGACCGCCAAGTCGTCGTGCCGAACTTTGATTACACTTTGCGCGGAACGACCGTTCTTGAAGTGATGAAGATCGCCGAAGAACTCTTCGGCAAAGGCGAACTCTCCGGCGTGAGACTCGGGGACGTGCGCGAGGAAGACCTCCTCGAAGCGCGTGAAGCCGCGTTCGTCGGTACCACGTTAGGCGTACTTCCGATAACGAGCGTGGAAAAACGGCTCGTCGGCGACGGGCGCCGCGGACCCATCGCGGCTTTTCTGCATCAGCGTTTGATGGAGAAGATGAGTACCGACGATAGTTTACGAACTCGTTTTTAAATTGCGTTTTTTTCATGGCGCAACTATTCCTAAGTAACAGCTAATAAGGAGAGTCCTATATGAAACGTATTTTGAATTACACGATCGTGATGATCTCATCGATGATGATGCTCACCGCTTGCACGAAGTGCTCGCAGACGCCCCCGGCTGAAACGCCGCCCGTCGAGACGACCACTCCGCCCGCGGAGCCGATGCCCGGTGATGTTTCAGCGGCACCCGCCGTTGAAGAGCCCGCTCCCGCTAAATAATCTTTAGTGTTTAATTAGGGAGGCAACACAGACGGCCTCCCTAATTTTTTGTTCGCGCACCGATTTTGTTTTCTCACCGATTTTGTTTTCTAAATAAAGCTCAATAGCTAGGCGCAGCAATGTGAACTACGAACAGAGCGCCGTTGACACCCTTTCAATTCTCTTACAATTTAGCGATCGAAATCGAATAAATGTTCTAGAGGGAGTAATTGAATGCGGAGCCATTTTCGTCGTTTGAGTATCGGTCTGTGGTTACAGACTCTTCTTTTTATGAGCTTACCCGCTTGGGCGAGCGAAGCTGATCTGAAAGTTCCTGATCTCACTGTACTCATGAATGTCTTCGGCACCCAGGTGCCCGGCACCACTCTGCTCTGGAGCGGTATCGTCGTTAGTTTGCTCGGCATGGTCTTCGGTTTGGTTGAATTCATTCGCATCAAGAATTTGCCCGCGCACAAAAAGATGCTCGACGTCTCGGCTCTGATCTACGAAACCTGCAAAACTTATTTGCTTCAACAAGGTAAGTTCCTCATCGCGCTGCAAGTTCTTATCGGCGCGGCGATGTTCTACTACTTCTTTATCCTCCGTAATATGGAGATCGATCGCGTCGCACTCATCCTCATGTGGTCGGTGCTCGGGATCCTCGGTTCCTTCAGCGTGGCTTGGTTCGGTATCCGCATCAACACCTACGCGAACTCGCGCACCGCCTTCGCTTCACTTCGCGGCGGTAACGGGTGGGACATCATGGCCATTCCGCTTCGCGCAGGGATGTCGATCGGCGTCGTTCTGATTTGTACCGAGTTGATCTTGATGTTGATCATCTTGTTGCTCGTGCCCAGCGATGCGGCCGGCGCTTGCTTCATCGGTTTCGCGATCGGTGAGTCGCTCGGCGCTTCGGCCTTGCGCGTAGCCGGCGGTATCTTCACCAAGATCGCCGACATCGGTTCGGATTTGATGAAGATCGTTTTCAACATCAAAGAAGATGATATTCGTAACCCCGGCGTTATCGCCGATTGCTGCGGTGACAACGCCGGCGATTCCGTCGGTCCAACGGCCGATGGTTTTGAAACTTACGGTGTCACGGGCGTAGCCCTCATTTCATTCATCATCTTGGCCGTGGGCATGGGCCCCGTGGAAGGTGGCGGTCACGTACTTCGCGAAGGCGGTTCCGCGCTGCAGGCGATGATGATCGTTTGGATCTTCACGATGCGTATCTTGATGGTCATTACCTCGGTTGTTTCGTACTGGGTGAATGGTTTCGTCACCAGCGCCATCTGGAAAGGCTCGGCCAAGTATAACTTCGAACATCCGCTGACCATGCTCGTATGGCTGACTTCAATCATTTCGATCGCGGTCACCTTCGGCGTTTCTTTGGTTTTGCTCGGTCATTTCGCCGACGGCCTCTGGTGGAAATTGTCGGTCATTATCTCTTGCGGAACGTTGGCCGGTGCATTGATTCCTGAATTCACGAAGGTCTTCACCAGCTCGCACTCACGTCACGTCAAAGAGATCGTCGATGCTTCCCGCGAAGGCGGCGCTTCGTTGACTATTCTTTCCGGTTTGGTTGCCGGTAACTTCGCAGCCTTCTGGAAAGGCATCATCATCGTCGGCCTCATGGCGATTTCTTGGTACACGTCGCTGATGGGTCTCGATGCGCACATGATCTTCCCGTCGGTCTTTGCGTTTGGTTTGCTCGCGTTCGGTTTCTTGGGCATGGGTCCGGTAACGATCGCGGTCGATTCTTACGGTCCCGTTACGGACAACGCGCAGTCGGTTTTCGAACTCTCGCAGATCGAAACGACCTCGCCCGCCGAGATCAAACAGCAGTTCGGTTTCACGCCTGACTTCGAAAAAGGCAAACACCTGCTCGAGGAAAACGATTCGGCCGGTAACACCTTTAAAGCTACGGCTAAACCCGTCTTGATCGGTACCGCCGTGATCGGTGCGACCACGATGATTTTCTCGATCATCCTGATGTTGAACTTGAAACTCGATCTGCTCGATGCCCGCGTCTTGATGGGCTTGATCACCGGCGGCGCCGTGATCTACTGGTTCACCGGTGCTTCGATGCAAGCCGTGACGACCGGCGCTTACCGCGCGGTTGAGTACATCAAACGGAACATCAAACTTGATTCGGCCGAGGCCGCTTCGGTTGAGAAGTCCAAAGAAGTCGTTAAGATCTGTACGCAGTACGCACAAAACGGGATGTTCAACATCTTCGGCGTGATGTTCTCGTTCACCCTGGCCTTCGCGTGTTTTGATCCCACGTTCTTCGCTTCGTACTTGATCTCGATCGCGGTCTTCGGACTTTTCCAAGCCATGTTCATGGCCAACGCCGGCGGCGCTTGGGATAACGCGAAGAAATACGTTGAAGTCGATTTGCGCGAAAAAGGTACGGCCCTTCACGCGGCGACGGTCGTCGGTGATACGGTCGGTGACCCCTACAAAGACACTTCGTCGGTCGCTCTGAACCCGATCATCAAGTTCACGACGCTCTTCGGTTTGCTCGCGGTTGAGATCGCGGTCGAAGCCAAAGACATCGCCTGGAAGGTGGGCATCGTCCTCTTTGTCGTCGGTCTCGTGTTCGTGTACCGCTCGTTCTACTCGATGCGTATCTCGTCAAACGCGAACTAGTTCGCGGTTGGTTACGGGTTACATTCATTAGGCGGCGCGCGCGAGCGGCCGCCAAGAATCAAAGGGTTCGCTTCGGCGGGCCCTTTTTTTTTGGGGGCCCACGGGGTCGGTTGGCCGAGTTCCGGTGTGTTGTCCGAAAATCTACCCAGCCCGGCGCGGCTAACAAAAATTGTTTAGTGCAGCTTTGACCGGCAACGCTTCGCGCTACCGTCGCGGAAATGCGTCGCGGCACAATCTGCGGAGACGGTGGGCCGGTGGCTAGCGGGCTTGAACCTTGTTTAGTGGTAGCTCTCGCCGCTTCGGATGGAAGTTTTAGTTTTTGGGTCGAACAACAAGTAGCCGTCCCAGTTGTAATCGTAATCTTTAAAAAGAATTTCTGATGTGCCGTCCTCATTGTAATCACCGGCATCGACGACCGGCATTTCACGGCATCCGTTCGTGGGATCGCCGGAAAGGTTAATGATCGTCGCCGCCGGGTCAGCGGCTATGAAAAAGGTGCTGCAGACTTGGGTCATTTCAAAAGTGCAGTTCGCGCCGAAAGGTTCCTTAGTGGTGAGGGATAAAATCTTGCCGCGCTTAGAGGCGTAACTATTCACGACGACGATGTCTTCGGCCGTGTACTTGAAGGAGACCTCAAAGTAGTCGTCGGTGAGAGGTCCTACTTCCGCGCTCGGTCTGATTTTCTTAACCATTGCGGGCGGCAATTTCTTTTGGTCGGCAGTGCAAGAATCCTGCGGGTAGAGTTTAAGGTATTCGCTGAATATTCGACCCTTAAGTTTGGGATCCAGCTGGGCCGCCGGCATCGGTTTCCACGAATCGGGGTCGGCAAACGACGTTTCGGATACTAGAACGAAGGGACGATGCTCAGTCGCATTCGTGAATGATGTGCCGAAGGATTTTTTAGCGTATTTCTGAACGAGCGCTTTAGCCGGTTCCGTTAATACAACCTTTGCCGCGCGCTTTACTTCGCCGAAACTTTTGCCGTCGAACGCCAGTAGCCACGTTTTTGGAGCGTTGAAGTTTTCTCCGACGTTAATCCACTTCTTATTTTCGTACTTATAAAGCGGTCGAATGATCGCTCCGTTCTTCTCTAGAACACCCAGTGTTTTGGCGTGGGCAGTGAGCGAAAAGGAGAAAACGGCGAGCAGCGCAAATATTTTTTGGTTCATCTTTAAATGCTAACGAACACGCATTTCAAGTCAAGGAGCATGGCTCACGACTTAACGCTCAAGGAGCATGGATCAAGACTTCACGCTTAAGGAACAAGGAACAAGGAACAAGCTAGAAACACCGTTGATGGACCGAAGGAAGCCAACGATCTGAGACGCGGTTACGCTTTAAACCTTATGCCGTTTGTTCAGTTCTTGTTGGTGCGCGCGGCGTGAGCCCGAGCCGATGGCGACGTGGTGGGCGCAGTTTTTTGAGCAGGTGACGGCGAATTGATCTACGCAGTGGTTGCAGATTTCGACGTGGGTGCCGCACTTGACGCACGAAATGGATTTGTTCGCGGGTTGCCCGCAGTGGGGGCACAGTTTGAATTTTGTGGTGGGTTGTAATTGCTGATCGACCGCTACACGGTAGTCGAACACGAAGCATTCACCTTCGAACCCCTGGTCGGGAAACTTTTCGAGGTAGTTCAGAATACCGCCGTCGAGCTGGCGCACGTTCGAGAAACCTTGCGCGTTCATCTCCATGATTGCTTTTTCGCAGCGGATGCCGCCCGTGCAGTACATAAGCACCGGCGTGTCTTTCGCGACCGCTTTCGTTGCCGGGTCCGTGGTCAGCGCTTCGGGAAAGTCGCGGAATTCTTTGATCTTCAGATCTTTGGCGCCTTTGAATTTGCCGATCTCAACTTCGTAGTCGTTGCGGGTGTCTAGAATCAGAGCGTTCGGATCCTGAATGGCTTCGTGCCATTCTTCGGGGGTCAGGTGATTGTTCTTGGGCGACGCCGGTGCAAAACCCGGTTTACCCATGGTCACGATCTCGTTCTTGATCTTAATGCGAAAAACGTGGAACGGGTGCTTTAGCGCAACCGAATCTTTGTAAACCAAGTCCGAGACGGCCAAGAATTCATTAAGCAGAACTTTGACCGAAGCCAATGCCGAAGGCGGGCCCGAGAGTGTCGCGTTGATGCCCTCGTTGCCCAGCAAACAAAGCCCTAGCAGTTCGCTTTCGGAGGCGAACCGCTCGAGCTGAGATTTCAATTCTTCGACTTGCGAGTCACTTAAGCTGATGAAGCGGTAGAAGCTGGTGACGTGAACCGGGGCGGGGGAGGACATATAAAATTACGCGCCCTCGGGTTTGCGCATCATCTTGCGGACTTCGTCGGCGTGTTCCACTTCGGAGCGGACGAAGGCGCGCGCCAATTCTTCGAGCGCGATGTCGCCGAGGTCGGAAGCCATCAGCACGAGTTTTTTGTAATTCACGATCGCTTCTTCTTCGAAACGCAGACTTTCTTCCAGGAGTTGTTGAACGGTGTGTACGTTTTTTTCTTCGACTTTGGCCGCGACCATGGGCGGGTGACCGCCGAGCGAAGTGATCTTTTCGCCGATCTCGGTGGCGTGGGTCATGGCTTCCTTAGCGTTGTCACGGAACCAAGCTTGGATAGGGATGCGGTTGTAACCCATAATCATAAAAGAATAGTGTAGGTAGCGATTAACGCCCGACATTTCGATCTTGTAGATCTCGCCAAGTAAATCCAGCACCTGTTTATTCTGATAGCTTTTTTCAGACATGCTCACGTCACTCGCCTCCGGATATATATTGATATGGTCCGGATCTTATAAAAGGTCGGGTCCTAACGCTAGCCCTTATAACTGTCTCAATAGGAATACGCGTAAACCACCAAAAATACTTGGTTTTCTGGGTTAAGATTATGTTAAGACGTATTTTAATGAATTTGAATTCTAATTCAAATAAACTGAATTTGCGCTTGAGATTGAAATTTAGGCGGCCGATAGGGATATCGATATGGCAAAAACAAAAGGCAAAAAACCGGAGCTCAGTTCAGAAGAACTGAAGACCAAAATCCAAGCGATCGCGCGCAAACATTTCGCGATGCATGGGATGGCGGGCACTTCGCTAAAAGATATCGCGAACGAAGCCGACGTTGCCGGCAGTCTCATTAATTATCATTACACGGATAAAGAAGGATTGTTTCGCGCGTGCATCGAGCCGTTCACGCGCGGTCGCAGCGAGGCGATTCAACGTATTCTTAGCGAACCCAGAAACGCCGAAGAAATGCGCGTTCGCCTCGAGCTCTTCATCGAAGAGATGCAATCCTCGGTTTTAAGCGACCGCGATAACTTCGAGATCATCGACCGCGAGATGCGCTCCGAGAATCCGATCATCTTAAAAGTTTTCGAAGACACGATGTTGATCTCGTTCAAGAGCGTGATCGAGTTCTTCCGTAAAGCGCAGGCGAACGGATTGATCATCGACGATGCCGATCCGATGATTTTGGCCAGCATCTTATTCACGTCCACCTGTGATTCCGCCCGCAAAAGTCATTTAGGTAAAAGATTTTTTAACGTCTCGTTCGAGCAGGCCGATTGGCGGCGCAAATTTGCAAAGCAGATCGCTGATTTATTCTTAAGAGGAGTAATGAAATGAAGTTCCTATATCTCACGTTGATGATCGCCGCGGCGAACGTATTTGCACAAGCCCCGGTCCGGACCCCGGCCCAGACATCGGGATCCACCGCAAACGCCGAAAAACCCGCGTTGACCCTCGAGCAATACCTTGAGCAGGTGAAGACGCAAAACCCTGAGGCGCGCTCCATGCGTGAACAACTCGCGAAGGCGGAGTTGCGGTTAAACGAAGCGGAAGTTTCGCTAAGCTCCGAATTTTACGGCCGCTATAATTTTCTGGACGACAAAAATGAAGCGACCCAGTCGATGGCACCTTCGCGCATCCAGAACAGCACATGGCGCATCGGTGTGAAAGATCCGACCACCTACGGCTTAACGACGGATGTGTATTTCGAAACCGCGCGCAACAAACTAAACATCAACCCGGCCATCGCCAACAATCCGCAGTTTACGATTTTGACCGACTACGAAGACACCAAAGCCGGCGTCGATATTAGACAAAGCTTGTGGCGCAACGGCTTCGGCGCGGCGACCCGCGCGGGCGTCGAAATGCAGCGTGCGGCTAGCCGCATTGAATTGCTCAAACGCCAGTTCGAACTTAAGAACCTTTTGTTGAAATCTGAAAACGCGTATTGGACTCTCGTCTCGCTGAACCAGATCGTGCGCCTGCAAGAAGAGAACGTCGGTCGCGCGAAGAAGTTGTTCGATTGGATGCAGAAACGGGTAGGCATGCGCCTCGTCGATGACGTCGACGGTTTGCAAGCCCAGGCTTCCTACGAAATGCGTGATCTCGAGTTACAAACTTCGCTCGACGAACGCGCGCAGCTCGCCCGCCAATTCAATATGATGCGCGGTTCGCAAAATGATGCCGTTGAAACCTTGAGCGAATTGCCGGATCCCACGGTTATTCTCCAAGGCGTAAAAGAAGGCACCAACATGACCCGCGAAGACTTCCGGATGATTTACGAGCAAGCCTCGATCGGACAGTACGAAGCCAAAGCCGCGAAGAGCCAGATCGCGCCGCAGTTGGACCTCGTCGCGGGCGTCGCCACCAACGGTCTCGATAACGCCCGGTCGCGCAGCTTCGAAGAAATTCAAGACCTCCGCAATCCAACCTGGAACGTCGGCATTCAATTCAGCATCCCGCTTGATTATTCTTTGATCGGCAACATGCGCCGCTCGTACAAAGCCGCCAGCAACGCGGCCGACGCGCTTAAAGATCACGCCGCCTTTTCGGAAGAGCGCACGTGGCACGATCTGTTGACCCAGAAAACCGAGGCGCAAAGACGTTTTGAACGTTCACTCGCGCTCGAAAAAACACAGACGCTGTTGGTAAAGCGTGAACGTGACCGGTTGCTCAACGGCCGGACGACCACGTTCCAAGCGATCACCATTGAACAGAACTTATCGGCCGCGCAAATTCAGCGCGTGCGCTCACAGGTGGGTTTGATCCAGATCCACAATCTTCTTAAAAACTGGGAGGTTCGTAAATGAGCCTGTCTTCACTTTCCATACGCCGCCCCGTATTCATCACCTGCGTCCTTTTGTTGTTGATGGTGCTCGGGATTGCGTCGTTCAAAAAGTTACCCGTGGATTTGTTTCCCGACGTAACGTTACCGATCGTTACCGTCACGACGCCTTACCCGGGCGCCGGGCCGAAGGAAGTTGAAACACTCTTATCCAAACCGCTCGAAGAAGAATTGGGCACGATCTCCGGCGTAAAAACGATTCGCTCGTCGAACCTTGAGGGCACGTCGATCGTCATCGCCGAATTCACTTTAGAAACCGATATCAAGTACGCGGAACAACAAGTGCGCGACAAAGTTTCGAGCGCGCGCCGCCGCTTGCCGGACGATATTGAAGAGCCGGCCATTCGCCGCATCGATCCGGCGGATCAGCCGATCATGATCTTAACTTTCAAAGCCTCGCTGCCGCCCGGCAAACATTTCGATTTGGCCGACGATTTTATCCGGCCCAAAATCGAGCAAATCAAACAAGTCGGTTTAGTGCAGGTCAACGGTGGCCGCAAACGTGAAATTCACGTCGAGCTTGACCGAGAAAAATTAAACCGCGCCCAGCTCTCGGTCAGCGGTATCGCGAACCGATTGGCGATGACGGGCCAAAACATTCCCGCCGGTTCGGTAAGTCGCGATACGAGCGGGCAGGACATGGTCTTCCGCACGGTCGGTGAATTCGAAAACGTGAAAGCAATTTCCGAAGCCGCGATCAACTTTTTCGGTAACGATCGCGCCTTAACCTTACAAGACGTGGGCACCGTCCGCGACACCTTGGCCGATCCGACCAGCTATACTTTTCTGAACGGTGAGACCACGTTGCTCATCAACGTGTACAAACAAAGCGGCGCGAACACGGTCGCCGTCGCCGACGCGGTCAAGGCCGCGACCGCAAAGATCAATACCGAACTGAACTCGCGCTTTCCCGAAGCGAAGGGTGAGCTCGCGGTCGTGAGTAACCAAGCCCGCTACATTTCGTTGAACGTCGAAGACGTTGAAGAATCTATTTTCATCGGGATCTTCCTCACGATCTTGGTCGTTTATTTCTTCCTCGGCAGCATGCGTTCGACGCTAATCACCGGCGTGGCCATCCCCGTTTCGTTGATCGGCGCGTTCTTCTTGATGTCGATGGCGGGCTTCTCGCTAAACATCATGAGCTTGCTCGCTTTCAGTTTGGCGGTCGGTCTCTTGATCGATGACGCGATCGTCGTACGCGAAAACATTTTCCGGCACATGGAGATGGGCAAACCGCCTCGCCAAGCCGCGCTCGAAGGAACGGTTGAAGTGACGATGGCCGTCGTGGCCGTGACGTTAACGATCATCGCCGTGTTCATGCCGATCGGCTTCCTAAGCGGTGTCATCGGCCAATTCATGAAGCAGTTCGGCTTAAGCGTCTGTTTCATCATGGCCATCAGCTTGTTCGATGCTTTGACGAACGCGCCGATGATGTCGGCTTACTTCGGCGGCACGCACGCAAAAGAACCTACCGAAGGTTTCTTCTATTACGTGCGCACACCGGTTAGACTTTTCAACGCGTCTTACTTCGCGCTTGAACGCCGCTACGAAGGTTTTTTGAAAGGCGTATTGAAGCGCCCGTGGATCGCCCTGGTCGCGACCGCGATGGTCGTGGCTTCAAGCTGCGTCCCGCTGATGAAAGTTCCGAAAACTTTTCTGCCCGCGCAAGATAGCGGTGAGTACTCGGTCAGCCTCGATATGGCGCCCGGCACTTCGCTCGAGAAGATGCGAGACCGCGCCCTCGAAGTCGTCAAAGACATTCACCAAGATAAGTACGTCGTGAACACCGTTTTGACGGTCGGTTCACGCTTGGGCGAGAAAAATAAGGCCGAGCTGATGGTCTTCCTCACCAAGTTCGGCGAACGTGACATCAGCACCTCGCAAGCCAAAGACTTCATGCGCGAACGCTTGAAGAAATACGCCGACGCCAACCCCGTCGTAAAAGACATTGATTACGTCGGCGGCGGTATG
Organism: Pseudobdellovibrionaceae bacterium; assembly: GCA_947444305.1. Taxonomy (GTDB): domain Bacteria; phylum Bdellovibrionota; class Bdellovibrionia; order Bdellovibrionales; family UBA1609; genus JALHOQ01. The sequence continues at coordinate 437,274 of CANEZP010000001.1, forward strand.
CGGCCGTTCACCGTCAACATCGTCGGCCAAGATTTGGCCCAGGTTGAAGACATCGCCGGCAAAATCGCCGAGCGACTGAAGAAGCACGTGGCCCTCAAAGACGTCGACACGAGTTTTCGTCCCGGTAAACCCGAATACCAAGTGACCGTGGATTTGGACGCGGCCCAACGCTTAGGTGTTTCGAGCTCCGACGTCGGCCGTGAACTGCGCGCCCAAGTCGAAGGCGTCACGCCCGCGGTCTTCCGCGAGAACGGCCTCGAGTACGATATCCGCGTTCGTTTGAAGCCTGAGCAGCGCGATCTCGAGCCGGCGTATAAAAATATCCTCGTGCCGAACATGAACCAACGTTTGGTTTCGTTGAGCAGCGTCGCTAAAGCGAAGTCGACCACGGGCCCGGCAAGTATCAATCGCGAAAACCGTGGCCGTTACGCCGCCGTGACCGCCGACATCGCGCCGACCGGCCCCGGCCTCGGCGGGGCGATGGGCGATTTGCAAGCCTGGCTCGCGCCCGGTGGTGAACTCGAACTCCCGCCCGGCGTCACTTACCGTTTCGTAGGTCAGGCCGAAAACTTCCAAGAGATGCAACAGAGCATGGCGCTCGCGGGTCTACTCGGGCTGATTTTCATCTACTTAGTTTTGGCTTCGCTCTACGAATCGTTCTTCACGCCGCTAACGATCATGTTGGTCATTCCGCTCGCCGCGTGCGGTGCGTTCTTCGCGCTTTACCTCGGCGGCAAGTCGCTTGATTTGTATTCGATGATCGGTTGTTTGATGCTGATGGGTCTCGCGACCAAGAACTCGATCATTCTGATCGATTACATCACGCAATTATTGAACGAAGGGAAACCCCTTAAAGAATCGATCATCGAAGCGGGCCGCACAAGGTTACGCCCCATCTTGATGACCAGCGTGGCGTTGATCGCCGGTATGGTGCCGATCGCGATCGGCCTAAACGAAGTTTCAAACCAAAGAACTTCGCTCGGCGTAGCGGTTATCGGCGGGGTCGTGAGTTCAACGCTGCTGACGTTGATCGTGATCCCGGCCGTCTTCGCCTACATGGAAGCGCTTCGTCGCTGGCTATTGAAGTACGGCGCAAAATTGATTACCGCGGACCCTACGACGGCGGAAGGCCACGCCAGTAGTGGCAAGTATAACCACCAGGATTCTTCAGTAAATAATCTTGGTGATAGTCCTCGGCGGGATAAAACCTTGTAAGCTCTTCGATCGTGGTCACCACGGGTGCGCTCCAGCGACCCTTGGTGGCCTCGGCTTCGATCGCCTTCTGCGCTTCCGCGCGTTCTTCGGCATCTTTCACAAAAATGGTCGAACGGTATTGCGAACCCACGTCGTTGCCTTGTCGATTGCGCGTGGTGGGATCGTGCATCCGAAAAAAGAAATCAAAAATCTGATTGAGCGTAATCACTTTGGGATCGTACGTAATCTCGATCGCTTCGGCGTGACCGGTTGAGCCGGTCTTTACGGTGTTGTAAGTGGGATCGGGGGTTGAACCGCCGGCGTAGCCGACTTCGGTTCTTAAGATGCCGGGAATCTTACGGAGCAAGTCTTCGACGCCCCAAAAACATCCGCCGGCGAGTACGATATCTTTTTCCACGAGAATCTCCTTTGCGAGAAGTGCAAAGGGAGATTAGGCCAGAAGGCTGAGCGCTACAAGCGGCCGTTGCTGCCGAGTACGCGCACTTCCGCCGAGCGTCCCGGATTTAAGTTCTCGAAGTAGGCGTAGCGCGATCCGTATTCAACTTCGATATCGGCGCCGAAGGTTTCCGTTTGATTGTCGACTTTTAAATGGCCGCTCGCGGTGCGCGCGTAGACGAAGACTTTGCCGGCGGTCGCGGCTTTGGGAGTGATGTTGAGTCCGAGGCCTTCTACGGTGCCGAAAAAAACGCGGCCCATCACAACGATTTGTAGCCCGTGACCGTTGGTCGAGATCTCTAAGCCGTCCGCGAAGTAGAGGTCGCTATCGCAAAAGATTTGCGTCGGCGCGGTCAGCTCGAGCGAAGCTTCGAACTTACAAGTTTCAATGATTTCTTCGTTTTGCGCGGCTTGTGCGAGGCTGGTAAAACAGGGGAGACATAGAAGAATCAGAATTTGCTTAAACATCCACACTCCGAGGCGGTTGAGTAACGTACTGCGTTATACCCTGAATGCGCTAAAAACCCAACCTAAATGACAATTCGCGGCCCGAGACCTGCAAAAATTACATACCCTCTGCCGTCAGCTGGGGTTTACGCGTTTGGGGTGTGGAGCGAATCGCATGACCAACGTCAGCACAACACCCTCTGCGAAGATCTTTGAAGCCAACTGTTGCGAAGAATGATCGCAAAACTTCAGGCTAAGTTTCGAACCCGATAGGCGAGTTTCCGAAGGTAATTCAATCTCATGCTCGAGGATCGCGGCCAAGTCGGACGGGTGATTCCGCTTGGTTTTTAAAGCGCGCGGCTGCAGACTTTACGGATGACTTACGCAATTTATTTTACGATGGCCCTGTTCCCGTCTCTGTTGTTTGCGCAAGGAAACGGAATGAAATCTCAAGTCGTAAAAGAACCCGCGACCCCGGCGGCGACGACACCACCCCAGACCGGCGCGCCCGCGGTGGGCATCGGCACCTCAGCGCCGGGTGCGGCAGTGATTGGAACTTCGGCACCGATCACGACGCAAACCCAAGCGCAAACTCCGGCCCCGGCGCCGGCCGCGGGTGCACCGGCGGCGGCGCCTTCGATGCCGGGCGGGGGAATGCCCGGTGGAGGGATGCCCGGCGGGGGTTCGCCCGGCGGAAATGATTTTAGTCCTTCGAGTTCAAGCGGCGGCCCGGGCGGCGGGTCCGGCTTGTCCAGTGGCGGCGGTGGGCCCGGCGGCTACGCAGGTATTACCGGCGAAGAGGCTTACCTCGGCTCGAAACTCAGCTGCAAGCGTGACGGCAAAGAAGCTTGCACGGGTGTGGAATTAAAATTGGGACCGGCGCCGATTCAAACTCCGGGTAATCCCGATAAGCAAGCCTTCATCAATTGGCTGAAGCCCGCGGCGCTTTACATTCAAGCGCAAACGGGATTGCCGGCATCGATTATCATCGGGCAGGCGGCGGTCGAAACGGGTTGGGGAACTTCCACGAATTTTACGAAACGTAACAGCATGTTCGGTCACTCATGCTGGAACGGCGCGAGCCAAACCGGGCAAACGCAAATCGGCCCGAATCACTACACGTGGAAGGGTGACTGCGCGGCGAACCGGCCGGCGAACGAGGGCGGAAAATATTTGGTCTTCGCCAACAAAGAAAATTCGCTGCTCGCTTACCTGCAGAATATTTTGATGTCGCGTGGACGCTACAAGGGTGTACAAGCCGAGGTGAAGCGGGCAAGCACCGGCGAGTCGCCCGGCATCGGCGATTGGTCGACGATCATCAAAGACATCGCGGCGAGTGGTTACGCGGCCGACAAGAACTACATGATGACGGTCGGGGGCGCGATCACGAACCAACGTTTGGATCAATTGAACGGCGGCGACTGTCAGATTTGCATTCACCAACAACGTAAGAACGGAAATCCCGTGCGCGGCACGGGCGGCGCGGCCGATACAACGAGGTAACGATGACGAAGACTATACTTTTCTTATTTATGATCGCCGGAAGCTTAAACGTCCAAGCGCAAACGATCAAGAGCGATTGCGCCCCGGCCGAAACCCAGGTGCTCGCGAACCCGACGTTCTTCAATCAGGTCGCGCAAGGCAAATTAATGTCGTCGGATTGCACGGCGGGCCCGGATAACAAATTGTTCTCCGTAATGACGATCAACGTACCCACCGGAGTCGAGAGCTACCTCGTCGTAACGGAGCGTAAAGGCCTAACGGTGGCGAGCAAGCCTTTGTTCGTCAGTTTACCGCTGGGTTTCGATGCTTTTCCGATGATGGTGAACAAGGCTCAACGTCTTTTATTTATAAAAAATGAGGCCGGCAAACCCTACGCGATCTACTTGAACATCCAAACCGGCCCGAATGCGTCCCGTCTTGGTCGCTGGGAGCTTGATCTCGAAAAGAAGAAGTTGATCGAGAATCAGCAGCGTTTCTGGATGATGAACGCAGGCCGCTTACCTAAGATTTTCGAAGAGAAGGGCCAGTGGCGCGCGAACATCGACGGCAAGACGGTGATGCTCTAAATTTATTTTGCGGCGACCGTGCCGAACTTTAAAAGCTTATCGCCGGTTAAGAAGTAATCGCCCATGTTGATGTTCATGACGTGAACGCGGCTAATCCGAAGCTGATCGAGGAAACCCAGCACCATGATCAGGCTGCTCGCCGCGGTTTTTGCGTACGGGCCTTTCAACTCAGGTGAGCAGTCATCCTTGGTGACAAAAAACTCGGCTAAACACTGCAATTCTTTTTTAGAGTAACCGCCGGGCGTGGGTAGGCAATTCGGTTGCACGCCGCACGAACAGGGGCCCACCTTGTTCCAATTTTTTTCAACTTGCGCGGCGATCGCCTTAGTATGCACGCCGCCGATGCCGATCACGCAAGTGTCGGCGGAGCTAAGGCGCGTTCCGGTAACGGTGGCCGTTCGCGCAACGGAGGCGCGGGCGGCCGTTAGATTTCTGGCACCGATCGGGTTAGGCGATTCGGGATGTTGCGGGCAAGCGGGATCGGGCGAAGCCTTCTTGAACTTCAGCATACTTTTTCGAAAACTTTCGCTGCCGACCGGGAGATTCAAATGCATCGGATCGCCGCCGCCGCTCGCCCGGGTGAACTGCGCGCTACCCCCGCCGACGTCCCAAACCAACAGATTATTTTTGTCGCAGCCGTCGGGCAAAGTCGAGTTCACGGTGGCGTTGAAGCCGGCCATCGCTTCTTCATCTTGGGTCAACGCGCGGACGCTAAAACCCGCGTCTTCAATCTGCCTTAAAAATTCATCTTTGTTCGTAGCGGTCCGGAGCGCGTGCGTTCCGACCACCGCGAGCTCAAACTGATCGTATTTATACGACGCCGCGGTTTCCCTAGCGACGACGCGAAGTTCGTTTAGCGCGCCGATAGCGGCCAGGCGGGCTTCGGGACTAATGTTGCCGGCGGCGTCTTTGGCGGCTTCGAGCGCGACGGCGCGGTTGTTATCACCGGCGATCTTCCTTACCACGCGGGGTTGTTCCCCGCAGGTGTCGACCTCGGCCATATTCAGTTTCGTGCTGCCGGATCCGAGATCGATCACGGCGCGAAGTTTTGCGTTACACGAGACTTTCGAGTCGGAGACGCAGCCGCCCACCGTGCCGCTAAATATGAGAAGGCAGAAAAAGATATTTTTCAAGTTTATGCTCCCGGCATCGCGACGAGCGTAATGCTCTCGGTCTCGGCATCGAACACGATCTTAGCGAGGCCTTTTTTCAATTGGCGGAGAACATCCGCGCGTTTTTTCTCGAGCGTGGCCTCGGTGTTTCCGTAATCGGTGCCCTCGCGGAGGATAAAATCGTCGATGACCCCTTCAAGGGCTTCCGTACTTAAGTTCTCTAGTGGAATGTCCATGTTGGCAATGTTAGCATGCCGCCAATGAAATGCATTCTGTGCGGCGGCGATCAAACGGTCGTTTTTTACACCGAGCCCAAGCTCAAAGAGGACTATTACCGCTGCGGGACGTGCGACCTGCGCTTCGTTGATCCGGAGCGAAGGCTCGGATCTCCCGGCGAAAAGTCACGCTACGAAACCCACGAGAATGCGGTCGAAGACGTGCGCTACCAGGAGTTCCAGCGGCCGGTCATCGCTTTGATCGAAGCTAAACCGCAGGAAAAAAAGATTCTCGATTTTGGCTGCGGCGCGGGCCCGGTGATCAAACATTTGCTTGAACCGCGCGGTTACGAGGTCGCCCTCTACGATCCTTTCTTTTTCCCCGATCGTGCCGTGCTGGAAAAGACTTACGATTTCATCGCGGCGGTGGAAGTGGCCGAACATCTCTATGACCCGGCCGCCGAGTTCCTCCTCCTGCGTAATTTGTTGAAGCCGGGCGGGCGCTTAGGCGTGATGACCGTGCAGCCCGATGAGTCGACGGATTTTGCGAATTGGTATTATCGTCGTGATCCGACGCACGTGACTTTCTACAGTCGCGAGACGCTCAATTGGATCGCCCGGCATTTTAATTTTTCGTCGGTAAATTTTCATTCGGACCGGCTGGCCGAATTCGTCGCGTAATTAACGAACGGCGCCGGGTGCGTTTTCGGGCGCGAGGCTCGCGGGTAATCTTTCGGCGGCAAGATATTGCGAAACGCTGCGCGTACTGACGCCGTTAATTCTGCAGAACTGGTGATTGCCGACGCGTGTGCTGGTGCGCGCGCATTCACCGGTACGGCCCCACGACGGGTTCACGAGGTTCCAGGCGTAGTAGTTGGTCAGGCCATTGGGGCCTTTTTTCATTCCGTCCAGCGCGATTTTAACGAGCTCGTCGACTTTGCTGGAATTCGGCAGCGTGTGATTTTTCTTTTCGAAGGTCCACGAGTACTGCGCGACACGGCCGTTGTTTTGGTACACGACTTTGCAAACGGTATCGGGATAAGCGCCGCTGAACGCGCGGGTCATTACCGATTGAACGACGGCCATCTTACCCGCTTCGGGTTCGTTGCCGGCCTCGTACATCAAATTGCAAACCATGCACGCGAGGCGATCTTTATCATTGCCGCTGCAGGTATGACCCTTAAGGCGTTTCGCCGCGTCGGTAGCGTTGAGATCGGGCGCGCTCGCGAGCCCGGGATAGTTACCGTTATTCACGGGCGCACCATATTCACCGCGGTAAGTGCTCGAGCCGCCGAGCGCCGAACTATAGGCGGGGTTGGGTTGACCGTTCGGGAGAGTCTTACTCGGAGCTCCGTCTTGGCCGGTGAGTAACTGTAAGAATTGTTGAATCATCGTTTGCGCTTGTTGCGGATTATCGTTCGCGCTGATGTTCGGCGCGGGCACGGTAGGGATCATGACGGGCTGGCCGGCCGCTTGTTGCGACGGCAAGGGTTGCTGCATGGCTACGTTCCCCGGTGACGGAAACGTCGATTGAGCGGCCGGTTGGGGTTCGCCGGCGGCGGGCGCGGTTTGATTCACCGGCGTTGTCGTCGCGGGTTTGATTTTGGCGGGTGAAGCCGGCGGTGCTTCGCGAAATTCCATCGAAGCGCTTGCGGGCGCGACCAGGTCGGCGTGCACCGTCTCAAATTGAGACAACACCAGAATGAAAAGCAAACACTTCATGACCATGATCTAGAGCAAACGGCATTCTAGCGAGCGGGCTTAAATCGGCAGATAAGTGTCGCTTCCTGTTCACACATCAGCCACTCGTCTTTAGGCCAGTCGACCCAGTGGACAAGGTCAGGTGACTGAGCTAGCGTTTTACTTTGGCTTTTAAGCTACGGAGATTTCATGCAAGCACGGACGCTGACTTGCCCGAATTTCATCGACGGCGCATGGGTGCGCGGTGAGGCGGGCGTGCAAGATATTACGTCGCCGGTCTCGGGATTAAAGATCGGGAACATCTCGGTCCCCACCAAATCGCAAATCGATGCGGCGATCGACGCGGCCGCATTGGCGCAAGTCGAATGGGCGCGCCTCCCGATCAAAGAGCGCAGTAAGATTTTGTTTAACTTTCGCAATATCTTAATTCGTGAGGCCGACGCGATCGCCGCTTTAAAATGTTCCGAGTCGGGCAAAATCTTAGCCGAAGGCAAAGCCGGTTTGATGAAGGGCATCGAGGTGCTTGAATTTGCGCTTTCAATCCAGAATCTGGATTTGGGCGGCAAGCTCGAGATTTCGCGCGGGGTCACTTGCGAATACCGGCGGGAACCCTTGGGCGTGGTCGCCAATATCACGCCGTTCAACTTTCCAGCGATGGTCCCGATGTGGACGATTCCGATCGCGCTAGCTTTGGGTAATGCGTACGTGTGGAAGCCTTCCGATAAAACTCCGCTGACGGCAAAACTCATCACCGATGCGTTGAGCGAAGCGGGATTGCCTAAGGGCGTGTTCACCGTCCTGCACGGCGGGGCCGCGACGGTAGATGCGATCATCGATCACCCGAAAGTAAAAGCGATCGGGTTCGTCGGCTCGACGAAGATAGCTAAAATGGTTTACCAGCGCGGAACGGCGCTCGGTAAACGCGTCTTGGCGCTCGGCGGTGCAAAAAATCACATCGTACTGCTTCCCGACGCGAATCCTGAATTGAGCGGTGCGGGAATTTCTGATTCGTTCACCGGTTGCGCCGGCCAACGTTGCATGGCGGCTTCGGTTTTGCTCGCGGTCGGCGACGTGAACGGCCATATCGAAAAAATCGTCCAGCGCGCGGCTTCGCTCGAACTCGGCAAAGACATGGGCGCGATCATTACCAAAGAACAAGCCGAATTTCTACGCGGCGCCATCGGCCGCATCGAAAAAGCGGGCGCGCGGATTTTGCTCGACGGCCGCAAAGCCAAAGCGCCCGCCGGATTAGACGGCGGGAACTGGCTTGGACCAACGATCATCGACCAAGTTCAGCCGGGATCCGAGGCGGCGACGGTCGAACTGTTCGGCCCCATCTTAAGCATCGTGCATTGCAAAGATCTTACGGAAGCTTTGCGAATCGAAAATTCGGTCGAGTACGGGAACGCATGCTCGGTATTTACTTCGAGCGGACCACTGGCCGAGCGGGTCGCGCGCGAAGCCTCGACGGGAATGGTCGGCGTGAACGTCGGCGTGCCGGTGCCGCGTGAGCCTTTTTCCTTCGGCGGCATAAACGCTTCTAAGTTCGGGCATGGCGATATTACCGGGCATCACAGTTTAGATTTTTGGTCCAACGTAAAGAAGGTGACGACAAAATGGGAAAAGCAAAACGACTCAACGTGGATGGGCTAAGTAACAAGAAGAAGTTGGTTAGTTTGAGCGCTTCGGATATCCGCAGTGAGAAGCGGATCCGCCCGGGTAAGCGCAACAACCACATCATCTTGGCGTCGCACTCGAATCTAAAATATAAAGAAATGCTGCCGATCGATTGGGGTGCAAAACTTCCTGCGGCACGCGGGCCGGTCGTAGCCTCGTTAACGAATTCGAAAGTTCGTAACGCGATCGGTGCGCACAGCGGTAGCTACACGGTCTACCGTGCGATGTCGATCGCGAGCGGGAAATTCCCGTCGCAGCACAAACCCGATTTGAACAACACGCAAAGTCCCGTGCAGATCGGTCCGTTTCCGTCTTGGTCAGACCCGACGCGAATCGTGTCGCTCGACCCCTGGGGTCTTGATCCGGGCGTGAATTTTAAAAACTATTTGGATGAAGGCTACGACATTCGCCCGACCATCGCGGTGACCCAAGCGCACTTGCAAATCGGTGAGATCAAAGACTCGATCGAAGCGGGCCGCTTAAAAGTCGACGGCAAAATCGTTTTGGCCAACCACGATGTGCGCGTAACGAAAGTGGCGATCGAGCCGGTTTGGTTTCTGCCCGGTATGGCGAAACGTCTCGGCGTGGACGAAGGCGATTTGCGCCGCATCTTATTCCAAGAAACCGGCGGGATGTACCCTGAGTTTATCACGCGGCCCGATCTAAAAGTTTGGTTACCGCCGATCGGGTCGACGACGGTTTACATCTTCGGCGACGCAAAAAATTTAGCGAATCCTAAAATTGAACTCACGGCGCGTGTGCATGACGAATGTAACGGCTCGGATGTGTTCGGTTCGGACATTTGTACGTGCCGGCCATACCTGATGTACGGCATCGAGGATGCCGCGCGCACCGCGCAGAAGGGCGGCGTGGGCTTGATTGCGTACTACCGCAAAGAAGGCCGCGCGCTCGGCGAAGTTACGAAATTTTTAGTCTACAACGCGCGCAAACGCCAGGAAGGCGGCGATACCGCGGCGACTTACTTCCACCGAACGGAATGCGTCGCCGGCACCGAGGACGCGCGCTTCCAGGAATTTATGCCCGACATTTTGCACTTCTTCGGCATCAAGAAGATTCATAATCTCCACTCGATGAGCAATATGAAATACGACGCCATCGTAGGCAGCGGCATCGAAGTGGTGAACCGTATTTCGATCCCGGATAATTTGATTCCGAAAGATGCGCAAGTCGAGATGGAAGCAAAAAAGGCCGCCGGTTATTTTACCGTGGCGCCGGTGAAGTCCGAAGGGGCGCTCAAGAAAGTCAAAGGGCGGCAAATCGATGAGTGATCTTAACCTAAGCCCCGCGGACGTCGAATATCTACTTACCCCGCAAGCGGTGCGCGAGCGTGCCGCCGCGATTTACGAATTGGCCAAGGCTGGTAAAACGAATTTCGTTTTGAACGAAGAGCGTTTTCCGAAAACGGTTAAGTACGTACTCGAGGTTATCCAGAAAAATTATCCCGACGGTGCAATCCCGTTTCAT